>CAJTYO010000075.1 GCA_910584045.1 uncultured Oscillospiraceae bacterium
AGGCCGCCGAGCTTGCGGATGTGCTGGCCCGGCTGAACGCGGAACGGGCGGAGCTCTTGAATGGCGTTGACAAGGAACACCCCGCGCTGGTAGCCTTTGCAAAGTAT
Organism: uncultured Oscillospiraceae bacterium; assembly: GCA_910584045.1. Classification (GTDB taxonomy): domain Bacteria; phylum Bacillota; class Clostridia; order Oscillospirales; family Oscillospiraceae; genus Pelethomonas. The sequence continues at coordinate 108 of CAJTYO010000075.1, forward strand.
CAAAGCATTGAAACGCTGACCCATGAAATCCTCACGGACTTGGTAGACCATATCAAGATTTACGAAAACGGCAATATCAGCGTTCATTTTAAGTTTGCGGACGAGTTCCGCCGGATTGCCGAGTACATTGAAATCAACACCACCGATACCACCGAGGTGGGCTGATACCCGCCAACGCACGAAAAGCCCTTGAAACTGCGCTTTCCTAATATGATGCAAGCATATGAATGATGACAGCATAGCGGAAAGGGCTCCTGGAGGGTATTGTCAATTTTTCAATTCTGTATGGACAGATCCCCGGATATGTAAGCCAGCCTTACACATCCGGGGATCTGTCCATACACATATCAAAAACTGACAGTGGTGGAAGTACCGCTGTATCTGCTATAACAAACATGATTTAACGGAGACAGGAGGGATGACCATTATGAGCCAGGAAAGAATTTTCGCAATAAAACTCGGTGAATTGGAACACCAATATGAGCAAACTCTGAGCTGTCTGCGGTCGTGTCAGCCTGAGGATCATAAAAAGATCCGGCAGGAGCTGGAACAGGTCTTTGAGGAATATCGTGACACAGAACGGCGGCTGTTGAAGGGCGTGAATGCCAGCCGTTCTCCGGCAGTTGCCGCTCTGTCCGGGGCGCAGCTCTCCTATGACCGCCGTGTCCGGGATATCCTCCAGGGCAAATTACCCGGTTTTCCCCACGGAGGAAATGGCAGCTTTTCCGCAGATCAGGTAGAAGCGATCAGCCTGTACGGAGAATATGCCATCGACTTCGCCGCTCAAGCCATGCGCTACGCACACCTGGTTGTTTTATTCGCTATTGACGCACAGACCAGTTTAGATGAACAAGGATTAGATTCGGGCTGCTAATGTCCAGATTTGTAATGGAGGAAAAATGTCATGTTAAAAAACATGAAAATAAAAAACAGCTTGCTGCTTGGCTATCGTATCACTATTGGGGTTTCCCTGCTCCTGATCGTTACCAGCCTGTTCATGATGGTCCGCATCAAAAACAGCTACAACGAGCTGCTTGATGAGGACGCTCAGGCAAATCAGTATATTTTGTACTGCCGGGTCAACTCGCTGCTGACCGGAAGAAACATCCGTGATGCCTATCTTACCCCCGGTTCTGCGGCAAACGAAGATTTGCTTCGAGCTGCAGAAGAAGCACAGGACAGTCTGTTTGTCAATATAGAATTGCTGAAGGAGCATTTTCCATCCCAGCTGGAACGCAGTAAATTGGATGCGTATATTGCGGCAACGATCAGCTGGGCCGATACGAATCCGCAGCTGATCGAATGGTATCGCCAGTATGCCCAAACTGGCAATGAATCATATCTCCAGAAAGGTATTCAGTTTATCCACGAAACGGATATACCTGATCAGGAGAAGATGGCCGCAGCCGCAACGGCCCTGGACAATTATTTGGTTCAGGGCATGGCTGACGAGCGGGAGCGCATTGAATTTAAAGTTGTTGTTATCCTTGTGATTGGTTCTGCATCCACAATTATCGCCACTATTGCAGTCATTGCACTGGGGCTTATGATCATTAAAACGATCACCATCCCCGTTGCTCAGGTCCAAAATGCGCTGGTTGGATTCTCACAGGGCAATCTGGACATTCCTGTTGACTATCAGAGCGAGAACGAATTAGGCGTGATGTGCGATGCTCTGCGCAGCAGCCAGACAACGCTCTCTGGTGTCATTCAAGATGAAGCCTACTTGCTCAAGGAGATGGCAGAGGGAAATTTTGATGTGCATAGTAAGGATATATCTATGTATGTCGGTGCGCTGGAAACCATTATCAACTCCATCAGAGGCATCAATCACCAGCTCAGTGATGCACTCCTGCAAATCGCGCAAGGTACAGATTAGGTTTCCGCCGGAGCGGATCAAGTGTCAACAGGCGCACAGTCCCTGGCTCAGGGGGCGACTGAGCAGGCCAGCACGCTTCAGGAATTGACAGCAACGATCACGGAAATTTCCGAAGCATCACAGCGGACCGACCTCGCTGCCCACGATGCAAAAACCAGTGTTCAGGCAGCGGGAGCGCAGGTAGAAAAAATGAACCAGCAGGTAGAGATTCTGAATCAGGCAATGAGCAAAATTGAGTTTTCTTCGCAAGAAATGAGCAAAATCATCAAAACTATTGAGGAAATTGCGTTCCAGACGAATATCCTGGCGCTGAACGCCGCAGTAGAAGCGGCTCGCGCTGGCAGCGCCGGAAAGGGGTTCGCCGTGGTGGCGGATGAGGTGCGCAGTCTGGCGGCTAAGTCGGATGAATCCGCCAAAGCGACGAAGGAGCTGATAGATGATGCTATCAGCTCGGTTCATGGTGGGAGTGATATTGTCGGACAGGTTACTCAGGCTCTGATCGAGTGCAAGGGATTAACGGAAGAAGTTGTGAACCGCGTAGATGTGGTGACTAATGGCGTTGAGGTTCAAACAACGTCTATTAAACAGGTGACTGAGAGCATTGACCAGCTTTCTTCTGTGGTCCAAACAAACTCTGCGACAAGTGAAGAGTCTGCGGCGGCCAGCGAAGAACTTGCCAGCCAGGCCGCTATGATAAAAAATCTGGTTGGACGGTTTGATTTTCGTCATACAGATGGCAGTATTCACCCGGCATCATACTAAAAAACTTAAAGATTTCGTATGAAAGCAAACCGTCACTGACTGAATTTGTAAAAACTTTGAACGTATAAGATTCCGGGGAATACGTGATTGCCCTCGTACTCAGAGGAGAAATATGGCAAAATGTATCAAACTTTAAATAATCAAATGCGGGCAGAATGTATTCGATGGCACGCATACAATGGGAGCAGACTTGTCCTGCCGCCTTCCAACCCACAGAGGCTCTTGCAGACCGGGCACCTGATCCGGCATTATACAGCGTGTCTGGCCGTTGTTGATATGCTTGACGCCAAGGACCCCTATACGGCAGAACACTCTTTGCGGGTATCCAAAATGTGCCTTCGCCTTGCACTGATGCTCCGCCTGCCCCGCGCAAAAGTCGTGTCTGCCACGATTGCCGCCGGCGTCCACGACATTGGAAAGGTGGGGGTCCCGGACTGTGTTTTGCTAAAGGAGGGGCCTTTGGATGACCACGAATATGATGTCATCAAACGTCATCCGGGGTTCGGCGCGGATGTCCTTCTGAAAATTCACGGTTATGAGAGGATCGCAGCAGGTGTGTGGCATCACCACGAGCGATGGGACGGGTCCGGCTACCCGGACGGGCAGGCCGGTACGCAGATCCCCCTTTATTCCCGTATGATCGCGCTGTGCGATTCCATAGACGCAATGCGTTCCAGCCGGTCTTTGCCTGTAGTCCTTGTATTTCAAGGGCTACAGGCTTTTTTGACTTCGGACACCACGTGTCATTGACTAAGAGCAAACACTTCAAAACCAAAGTGCAAAACATGTAATTAGAGGGATTCGCCCCCCTGCTGACATCACTTGTATCTTGTAGTTCAAGGCTTTCTCTTCTGCCTGATATGGAGTTTGACTTCTCAATATACAGCGTGACCTCCGGCAATTATAAAATTTGCTGTACGAATTTACCCTGCGCTTGAAGTCTGCCTCGGACGTTTGATCTTTTCGATAGAGTTCCTTCTACCGGGAGCATTTTGAAGAGCCGCTCTTCAACTGAAACCTGCCTACCAGACTCTTCATAAGCTGTGACTGACTGGACAGCTCTTTGCTTGCCGCCGCGCTTTCCTCTGCGGTTGCCGAGTTTGTCTGTACAACATTGGATATCTGGTCAATTCCTACAGTGAGCTGAGCGATGGAATCCGCCTGATCGCCGCTGGTCTCCGAAATCTGTTCGATAATGCCGGCCACTTCGTTCACATCATTGACTGCCTGAATCAAGGACTGCGCCGTATCATCCGCGATCTGCGTTCCGTTTTCGATTGCCTGCAAAGAATTTTCAATCAAAGCAGCGATGTTTTCGGAGGCCTCTGTGCTTTTGTTTGCCAGGTTGCGGACTTCATCGGCTACTACGGCAAACCCTTTTCCGGCGGCGCCTGCGCGAGCGGCTTCTACGGCGGCATTCAGGGCGAGAATATTGGTTTGGAACGCAATATCTTCAATGATCTTCATGATTTTTCTGATCTCACTGGAGCAGTTGCTGATATCCCCCATTGCGCGTGTCATCTGCTGCATTTTTTCTTTGCTCACATTCATCTTTACGCGGACACAGTCTGCCGCTTTACTGGCTTGCCGCGCACTGTCTGCGTTCTGATTTACCTTGTTGGAGATTTCATCAATCGTGGCAGCGAGTTCCTGAACAGAACTGGCCTGCTCAGTTGCCCCCTGGGCGAGCGCCTGGGAGCCATTCGATACCTGTTCCGCTCCGCCCGCGACCTGAGCGGAACTTTGGCTGATTTGCAGCATTGTGTCATTGAGCTTGTCTGCAATACCTCGGAACGAGACAAGCAGAGGATAAAAGCCGCCTGTATACGCTTCCTCGCAGGTCGAATCCACCGTAAAATCTCCCTCGGCCATTTTAGCAAGGAATTGATTCTCATCCTCAATAATAAGCTGAAGCTTATGGATCAATCTGCCTACCTGAACGGCGAGAACACCCAGTTCATCCTTCGAGGTATAAGAAATCTTTACATCCAGATCCCCTTCCGCCATTTTTATGGCGGCATTCTCGATTTCAGAAATAGGGGTTTTGATCAGCCGTATGATCACAAACGAGAAGAAGACACCTGTGAGGATGATGGCAATAACAACTGCCGCCATGGTCAAGGTGGCAGTTCTGTAAAGGGAAGCGCTTTCCGCCGCTGCATCATCGCTTCCCTTTGTATTGTAGTCGATGATATCATCAAAAGCGCGGTTCAAAGCGTTGAAAAGCACCTCACATTCTCCGTCCAGAATCGCACGGGCACTCTCAGAGCTGCCCTGTATGGCAAAAGCAATCATTTCTTCTTCCGCCGCCTGATACTGTGTCCAGAGATTGTTTGCGTTGTTATAGAAGCTTTGTTCTTCCTCATCGATCATATCCCCATATGCGGCCAAAAGGGTGTCCATGGTCTCGTTTCCATCCTGGAGGTACTGAAGGCTGGCCGCCTCTTTGCTATCAGAGTCTGCGGTAAGGTACCCCAGCTCATTCAGCCGGATATTGGAAATGGTAGCGCTCAGCTCCCTTGCGACATCAACACTGGGAAGCCAACTTGTTGCAATGTCGTTCGTCATATCGTTCATCCGGCCCATGAGAAAAAATGACATCCCGCTGATAATGAGCATTCCGAGCAGCGCAACTCCTATGAGAATATAAAGTTTCAGTCTGATTTTTAAATTTTTTATGTAGTGAATCATCTTTGCGATCTCCTCTTATACTTCATTATCCACTGTTGACAGCTATAGAAATATATCGGAAGATTTTCTCTGTTTGATAAGCGGATTGATGAGAATATGATGGATATGTTCTTTCAAATAACTGTAAAACTGCATCTTTTTTGTCAACACAAGACAGAATCCCGCATAAACAGGCAGTTTATGCGGGATTCTATTATCTAAAAGTAAAAGTTACAATAAGGATTTTGGGGTTGACCACTATTGCAGCGGTCAACCCTGTTTTTCAGATTTCTAGGCTCTGTTGGAGAGTTTCGCTGGCAGCTTTTTTGTTTTTGTCGAAGGCGCAGGTGTAGATGTCCAGTGTGGTAGAGGGCTGGGAGTTTCCCAGGAGGGCGGTCTCTTACAGTTATAGTAAATAGTAGACGGGAATGCGCTGGGGGCCGCATATCTTTTCGATTTATGTTGTCCCAATCCTATCGCCCCAGACGATGCCGAAAGTCCATATACTCAAAGCGCTTCAGGCTCTGTAACTCTCTCCCATCGCGGAGAACAAAAATACTCGGCAGCGCCATCCCGTTGAAGGTATTGTTCTTACACATTGTATAGATCGCCATGTCGCCGAATAGGAGCAGGTCTCCCTCACGCAATGGAGCGGCAAAGCTATAATCTCCAATTACGTCCCCCGCCAGGCAAGTGGGCCCACCCAGGCGGACGGTGCAGGGCAGTTCCCCCGGCTCCTTCGTACCATACAGCGGCGGCCGGTAGGGCATCTCCAGCACGTCCGGCATATGGCAGGCCGCGCTGGTATCCAAAATGGCGATATATGTCCCGTCATTTTGCAGTACGTCCAGCACGTGGGCAGCCAGGTAGCCCGCATTCAGTGCGCAGGCCTCCCCCGGCTCCAGATAGATCTGCAGGTCCCACCGCTCCTGTGCCAGGCGGATGCACCATTCCAGCCGGGGAATATCGTATCCTGATTTAGTGATGTGGTGTCCACCGCCGAAATTGAGCCATTTCATTTGTGGCAGTATGTCGCCAAAGCGCTCCTTCACGACGTCCAGCGTGATTTCCAGCGCATCGGAATCCTGCTCGCACAGGGTATGGAAATGCAATCCGTCCAGCAGTTCGATGAGCTCCGGGGACATCCCCGCATCCCACTGGGCGCGAGTGGTCCCCAGGCGGCTTCCCGGGGCGCAGGGATCGTAGATGGCATGGCCCTCCTGGGTGGAGCACTCCGGATTAATGCGCAGCCCAATGCTCTTTCCTGCCTTCTTGGCAAGAGGACCGAACCGCTCCAGCTGGCGGGGGGAGTTGAATACGATGTGGCCGGCATACCGCAGCAGCTCGTCAAACTCATTCTCTTGATAGGCCGCGCAGAAGACATGAACCTCCTTCCCCGGCATCTCTTCCGCGCCGAGACGGGCCTCATATAGCCCGCTTGCCTCCGTCCCATCCAGATACGGCGACAAGACGGAATAGAGATCATAGTTGGAAAATGCCTTCTGGGCCAGCAGTATCCGGCAGCCCGTTCGCTCCGCCACCCCGGCCAGAATCTCGCCGTTTCGGCGCAGCATGGCCTCGTCCAGGATATAGCACGGCGTAGGCAATTCTCCAAACAGCTTCTCCGGGGACAGGCCGCCCAGCCCTGCAAAGGCTGGGCGGCTCTCTTTGGCGAGGGAACTGCTCATCAGTCCACCAGCGCCGGGGTCCGGCTCTCGCTCTTCGGCAGGCCGTACTGGTCCAGCGCCGCCAGGAAGGGATCGGGATCGAACTCTTCCACTGTGTAAACGCCAGGCTTGCTCCATTTGCCGGTCAGCAACATCAGCGCGCCGCACATGGCGGGCACGCCGGTTGTGTAGCTGATGGCCTGACTGCCCACCTCACTATAACATTCCTGATGGTCGCAGACATTGTAGATATAATAGGCCTTGTCCTGGCCGGATTTTTTCCCAGTGAAAATACAGCCGATATTGGTTTTGCCCTTGGTCCGGGGTCCCAGGCTGGCCGGGTCGGGCAGCAGAGCCTTCAGGAACTTAATGGGGACAATCTGCCGTCCTTCGAAATCCACAGGACTGGTGGACAACATTCCCACATTCTCCAGACAGCGCATGTGGTCCAAGTAGCTCTGCCCGAAGGTCATGAAGAACCGAATCCGCCGGACCTCCGGGATATTCAGTGCCAGGCTCTCGATCTCCTCATGGTGGAGCAAGTACATATCCTTTTGTCCCACCTGGTCGAAATCATACGTCCTCTTAACGCTCATGGGGGGAATCTCCACCCAGCGGCCGTCCTCCCAGTAGCTGCCGGGGGCAGAAACTTCCCGCAGATTGACCTCCGGATTGAAGTTGGTCGCGAAAGCGTAGCCGTGGTCGCCGCCGTTGCAGTCCAGAATATCAATGGTGTCGATGGTATCAAATTCATGCTTTTTGGCGTGGGCGCAGTACGCCTGGGTCACGCCCGGGTCGAAGCCGCAGCCCAGCAGGGCGGTCAGCCCCGCCTCCTCGAACTTCTTCCGGTAAGCCCACTGCCAGCTGTAGTCGAAATAGGCGGAGAACCCCGCCTCCTTGCAGCGCCTTTCATAGACGGCTCGCCATGCCGGGTCGTCGGTGTCCTCCGGTTCGTAGTTGGCAGTGTCCATATAGTTTACCCCGCAGGCCAGACAGGCGTCCATAATGGTCAGGTCCTGGTAGGGAAGGGCGATATTCATCACCAGATCCGGCTTGTAAGCGTTGATAAGATCCATGACCTGCCGCACGTCGTCCGCGTCTACCCGGGCGGTGGTGAGCTTGGTTGCAGTATTGGGAGCCAGCTCGGCGGCCAGCTTGTCGCACTTGGACTTTGTCCGGCTGGCGATGCACAGTTCGGTGAACACCTCGCTGACCTGGCAGCATTTGTGGATGGCGACAGACGCGACGCCGCCGCAGCCGATCACAAGGACTTTGCTCATAGTAATAATCTCCCTTTATCTTAAAATCAGTTTTTATACAGGGCTAACATCAGTTCCCGCAGCGCCTTGCATGCGGTGGCGGTGGAAACGCCGCTGGGATCCAGCATGGGGGCCAGTTCGTTGACGTCGGCGCTCACCACATTGACGGCGCAGACCGTCCGGATGGCTTCCAGCAGCTGGAGGAAGCTGACTCCCCCCGCCTCCGGCGTACCCGTTCCGGGAAACACGGAGGGGTCCAGGCAGTCCAGATCGATGGTGAAGTAAACGGGGATACTCTGCTCCCGCAGGAGCGAGACTGTTTTCTCCAGGCCGACAAACCCGAAGGGGTGCATATCCGTATGCGTCGCGGCAAACCGGAACTCCTCCCGGTCGCCGCTGCGGATGCAGAACTGATGGATGCGGCCATCGCCCACCAGCTCATGGCATCGCCGCAGGACGCAGGCGTGGGAGAGCTTCGCGCCCAGGTAATCGTCCCGCAGGTCGGCATGGGCGTCGAAGTGAATGATGTGAAGCTCCGGGTACCGTTTCACTGCGGCGCGCACTGCGCCCAGCGTGACGAGATGCTCGCCGCCCAGCAGCAGGGGGAATTTCCCATCTTGCAGGATTTCAGCGGCACGGGCCTCGATGGCCTCCAGCGCCGTCTGGGCGCTGCCGAAGCAAAGCTCCAGATCGCCGCTGTCAAATACGGCGCACTCTGTCAGGTCCGCGTCCTGATAGGGGCTGTAGGTTTCCAGTCCGAAGCTCTCGTGGCGCATGGCGGAGGGGCCGAATCGCGCGCCGGGTCGAAAGCTGGTGGTGGAGTCGAAGGGCGCGCCGTACAGGACCACACGGGATCGCTCATAGTCGCAGTCACAGCCGATAAAATTCTCAATATTCGGTTTCAGCACAGCTCATCCCTCCACTTCCCGCAGCATCTCCTCCAAAAACGCGGGCAGGCAGAATGCGCCCATATGGAGTCTGGGGGTATAGTAGCGCGTGTGCAGATTCAATTTCCGCCACGCTTCCGTGTCCAGATCATCGGTGGGATGGTATTTCTTACTGGCGAAGCCGAACAGCCAGTACCCCGCCGCGTAGGTGGGGATATGTGCCTGATACACCCGGCTGATGGGAAAGGTGCTGACGATCCGCTTATGGCTGCGCTGCATGGCCCCGGCGTCTTCGGCGTAAAAAGGGCTCCCCTGCTGGTTGACCATGATGCCGTCCTCCCGCAGGGCGTTGTGGCAGCTGCCGTAAAATTCCCGGGTGAACAACCCCTCCGAGGGGCCGAAGGGATCGGTGGAGTCCACAATGATGAGGTCGTACGCCCCTTCCTGCCGGCGGATGAACTTCAGCGCGTTTTCAAAGTGGATGTGGACCCGCCGGTCGTCCATCCGGCAGGCGTTGCTGGGCAGATAGGTCCGGCAGGCCTCCACCACAAGGGGGTCCATCTCTACCAGGTCGATGTGCTCCACCCTGTCATACCGGGTCAGCTCTCGCACCACGCCGCCGTCCCCTGCGCCGATGACCAGAATGTCCCGGATGCCGGAATGCACCGCCATGGGCACATGGGTGATCATCTCGTCGTAAATAAATTCATCTCGTTCCGTCAGCATCACGTTGCCGTTCAAAGTCAGCACCCGGCCGAATTCCGGCGTCTCGAAGATGTCGATGCGCTGGTAGTCGCTCTGCTTTGAGTACAGGTGCCGGTTGACCCGGATGCTGTGTTTCACATCCGGGGTATGAAATTCGCTGAACCACATTTCCATAGTCAGTTTCCCTTCACGCCAGCACGTTCAGCCGCTCCAGATCCGGGTCCTCCGGGCCGGTCATGCTGCATCCCTTTTCCTTTGCGTACCGGATGTGTTCTAAGATTTCCGCTGTGACACGCTCCCCCGGGGCCAGCAGGGGAATGCCCGGCGGATAGCACATGACGAACTCGCTGCATACCCGTCCCCGGGTCTCCTCCAGGGGAAGGCTGAGCTTCTCCGCGTAAAACGCCTCCTGTGGGCTGGCGACCACTTCCGGTTCCACGTATTCCTGGTTCAGAAGCCCCGTCGGGTCCCGCTGGTAGCGCCGCCGGATTTCCGCCAGGGCGCTGACCAGCCGCTCCACCTCTTGGGAGCGGTCCCCCATGGAGAGGTAGGCCAGAATATTGCCGATGTCGCCGAACTCGATCTGAATGTCGTATTCGTCCCGCAGAATGTCGTACACCTCGATGCCCGCCAGACCGATGTCCAGGGTATGGACGCTGAGCTTGGTGGTGTCGAAGTCAAAGACTGAGTCTCCGTTCATCAGCTCCCGGCTGAAGGCGTAATAACCGCCCACGGCGTTGATCTCCTGCCGGGCGTACTCCGCCATATCGGCCACCTGATGGAAGACCGTCCGGCCTCGCAGGGCCAGATTGCGGCGGCTGATGTCCAGACTGGACATCAGCAGATAGCTACCAGAGGTGGTCTGGGTCAGGTTGATGATTTGCCGCACATACCCCGCGTGGACGTCGGGCCCCACCAGCAGCAGGCTGGACTGGGTCAGGCTGCCGCCGCTCTTGTGCATGGATACGGAGGCCATATCCGCCCCCGCCGCCATGGCCGATACCGGCAGGCCGCCGCCAAAATAGAAGTGGGTGCCGTGGGCCTCGTCCGCAAGGCACCGCATCCCGGCGGCGTGGGCCATTTTAACAATGGCCCGCAGGTCACTGCAAACGCCGTAGTAGGTGGGGTTGTTCACCAGCACCGCCACTGCGTCGGGGTGCTCGGCGATGGCCTTGGCTACCTGCTCCCGGCGCATCCCCAGGGAAATGCCCAGCCGATGGTCCACATCCGGATTGACGTACACCGGCACCGCGCCGCACAGGACCAAGGCGTTGATCACGCTCTTATGAACGTTGCGGGGCAGGATGATTTTATCCCCCCGCTTGCAGGAAGCCAGGATCATACTCTGTACCGAGCTTGTGGTGCCGCCGACCATCAAAAACGCGTGGGCCGCACCAAAGGCGGCCGCTGCCAGTTTTTCCGCCTCCAGGATGACCGATACCGGATGGCAGAGGTTGTCCAGAGGCTTCATGCTGTTCACGTCTACGCCGATACACTGCTGTCCCAGAAACGCGGTCAGCTCCGGGTTGCCCCGGCCTCGCTTGTGGCCCGGCACGTCAAAGGGAACGACCCGCATTTGCCGGAAGGATTCCAGCGCCTCGTAGATGGGCGCGCGGTTCTGATCGGATCGGTTCAGATAGGTACAAGAATTTTTCAATTTCTTTGTGGTTCCCCCCTTCTGATGGTTGGCAAAACAAAACCGCAAGCTGTGCTGCCTGCACAACTTGCGGTTTTTATCCAATATACTTCGTGGCTCCCATTTTCTGCAAGATCTCCGTTGTCAGAAAGACAATGCGGAAAATGAAAAATGGAGAGAAGAAGCTGTTCAGATAAGACGGAGAGATCAGAGTCTATATAGCAATACTACTTTTACTACTC
>CAJTYO010000076.1:0-1609 GCA_910584045.1 uncultured Oscillospiraceae bacterium
GAGGAGAAAAATACCCAGCAGGGCCTTTTGGAAAAGCCTCCGGTATTCACCTATGGCAGTTCCAAGGAGCCTATTAAAGATCCCAGTATGACCTTCGAGGAGCTGCGCATCGACAAAGCGGAGGACTTCCCGGAGCTGGCAGAGGGTAAAAAGGTGTCCTGGACGGTGGAATATGGCAAAACAGTCAAGACCATCACCGACCCCAAGGGTACGACGATCCAATCCATCAAGGCGGAGATCGAGACATCCAGGGGCTTCCTGGACGGGCTGAAAAAGGCTAAGGACAAGAACCCGGACTGCCTGGTCAAGCCGCGCGTCACCGCCCAGAGCAAGGGCATCGCCGCGTACAAGGGCGTGTTCTCCTCCTTAGAGGAGGCCCGGGCATCGGATAAGACCATCTGCATCGTGCCCGCTGGGGACGGCAGGATCTACGAGCTGCGCAAGAGTGAGCTGGGCGAGTTCATCGTCCCCAAAGACAATGTTGTGGAATTTCCGCAGATCAGGGCCGGGTTTACCCCGGCCCTGCCCCTCATCCCCATGTTCCTGCTGGGCGAGGTCATCTCCTTCTTCCGCTGCTATATGAATGAGCGGGAGGAATTTGAGGTCATGGCCCACATCCTCTGGGACAAGGAAAACAAGGAGTTTGTGGTCCATATCCCAGCGCAGGAAGTCAGCAAAGCCCACATCAACGTGGATCTGAGCCGTGACACCCTGCCGGAGAGCCGCTACCTGCACTACGCCGACATCCACAGTCATAACAGCATGGAAGCGAGGTTTTCTTCTACAGATGACAGGGATGAAAAGGCTACCCGCCTTTACATCGTGCTGGGCCGCCTGGACCGGTTTTTCCCTGAGATCTCTGTGCGGATGTCCTGCGGTGGCGTGTTCCAGCCGCTAGATCCGGCAACTGTGCTGGAGAGCGTCGGCGAGGTATTCCCCCATCAGTGGCATGACAATGTGAAAAAGCAGCCCCGTCCCCCCCGCCGCATGGTGGGCGTTTCGCCCTGGACGGGGATTCCTATTTGGAGAGATGTGCGATGAAATTTTCTCAGACACGCCCGGTCAAGATCGTCATGCTGGGCGCGGGCGGGACCGGGGGCCATATCGCGCCCCACCTGTACCGCCTGCTGTACTCCCTGGAGCGTCCGGTACGGTTCATCATCTGCGACGGCGATGTTGTAGAGGAGAAAAACCTGGTACGGCAGAATTTCATCCAGGCCGATCTGGGAGAAAACAAGGCGAAAGTGCTTGCTGAGCGGTACTCCACAGTATTTGGGTTGGAGACGGAGTATGTACCGTCCTTTGTAGAGAAGGAGGATGACCTGCGGCGTCTGCTGAAGCCGGACCACTGGCGGATAGATCGCGCAAAGTTCATCTGGGAGCAGGTCATTCTGATCGGCGCGGTGGACAACAACAAGTCCCGCCAGCTCTGCCACCGCGTTTTTCAGGAGGCAAAGGAGCTGATCTACATCGACAGCGGGAACGGAGAGTATACCGGCCAGGTAGTATGCGGGATACGCCGGGGCGGCAAGACCTATTACCCGCCTATCGGAGCGGTCTACCCGGATGTATTGGAGGATACGGATAAGTTCCCGACAGAATTGTCCTG
>CAJTYO010000076.1:1709-2859 GCA_910584045.1 uncultured Oscillospiraceae bacterium
ATCCCGGCCCAAGGCGATGATTTCGCCTTTGTGTTCTACCGGACGGCTAATATTGCGAAAGCTTGCCGCCGTTTTGACGAAGAGCTGACCCTGGAACTGACAGAAACCGGAGAGGGCCGCAAGCGGCAGCTCCGGCTCTGCATGAGCTGCGGAAATCGGGTGGGAGAGTTTCATGCCCTCTTTCCAGAGGAATACCCAACGATGCCGGAACTGGAACCGGAACACTCCTTTTCCGCCAACGCCTCCAGCCTGATGGAGCGGATCAACCGGATCAAGTACGCCACGCTGAAGCCTTCCGAAGATACCCGTTCGTACTGCACCAGCATTCAATTCAGCGGCAGCAGGATATACTGCCTGGATGGCCTTCGGGCGGCCTGGAGTACGGATGGTGCATTGTCCGTACCTAAGCCGTTCATGGTCACGGCCGCGCCATTGGAGCATCTGAAGCTTTTCGGCAAACAGGATGTATCGGTAAACCTTTGCGAGTGGTATATAGACATCACGGACGGCTCTATGCATCTCGTCACCCGTTTGGCGGAGGCCATGCCGTATGATCTGGACATCGCCGTTCCCACGGAATTTCAGGAGGAGGTATATGTTTCTCCCGATGAATTTCTGACGGAGCTGGCTTATCTGAAAGAGCTTATGCCGTCTGGCCAGAATCCCTATATCCGTTTTTGTGGCGGCAGGATGCTGATGCAGGCGGACGGATACAGGCATCAGACAAAGATTTGTTTGGAGGGTAAGAGCGAGACAGAGCTCGGATTCAATCTGAACCACTTGGCGGATGCCCTCCGGCAGTTCAAGGGAGAATCCCGTGTGCGGATGAAGTTGACCGGTCCCCTTTCCCCCATTATTTTGGAAGCGGAGGGGCGTGGCGACTGCGCCTTGGTGCTGCCGGTACGGCGAAAATATGTGCCAAGAGCGGCATGATAAAGAGGAGATACAATATGGATTTTGAAACCTTTGACCGGCTTCATAAGAGCGATCCTCTGCTGTTTTCACTGGCAATGGAGGTCTTCCTGGATAAAGGACGGGTCGCTGTCCAGGAAAGCGGCAGGGAGGAACTGACCATCGCCATTCTGCAAAAAATGACGGTGCTGCTTATGGAGAAAAACCTGCAAACCGCGATCCACACAGCGGAAGCCTT
>CAJTYO010000076.1:2959-6435 GCA_910584045.1 uncultured Oscillospiraceae bacterium
CTGGAGTCCGCCGCCGTGACCTGCCGCCGCCTGATTGCCAAGCGTGTGCAGACGCCGCAGCTTATTGCATCGGAGAGCGCCGCCGTTTCCTGCTATCTGGCCTCCTCCTACGTGGAGACTGGGAAGCTGACGGTGGCTGCCAGCGAGGTCTGCGAGATCAAGGCGGATGAGATCATCCACCTGACGCCCAAAAGACGGAGCCTGTTCCGGTTGCTGCTGGTATCGGCGCTTCGCTCCCTGTGGACGAAGCTGACCTCCCCCGCTGTTCCGGACGAACCTGTAGACGCTGCGTGGAAGCCTGCGGCGTCGGAACTGGAAAAGGTCCCGGAAAAGCCTGCGGAAGGATCTCTGAAAAGCAAAGATCAGGAATTGGACCGCATGATCGCCATGTTTAATCTCCTGCGGGAATCCGGCTATACTCTGAAGATCCTTCCCGGCACGCCGGAGGAAAATGCCCCCGCGTTTGATTTTGCTCATGGCAAGGCTGCGTAAGCTGGGCATCCCCTGTCCGCTGTGCGGCAGGGAGCTGAACAGCTGGGACGACCGGGCCAGCAAGGCCCTGGGATATAAGACCTATCAGGTCTGCGAGGACTGCCTGTGTAAGGAATATGGAAAGACCCAGGCGGAGTTCCGGGACATCCTGGAGGGCTTCTTCGGGATGCGCCCCTGCGCGGGGATATAGCCATGGTTGAGCTGAACGAACTGACCAAGCGCCTGTTGGCGGAGGGTTGGAAACCGGAGGACACGCCGCCAGGGACGAAGGAATACTTTTGGTTTTATGGCGGCTGGACGTACACCCGGGAGGCTCTCGCCGCCCTGACGTTTGAGACACCATGCGGTTTGCTGGTGAAAGGCAGCCATTTCGGAAATGGCGATATGGCCTTCCAGGGAATCAGCTGGCAGCCGGAAAATGATAACCCGGTGGTCTGCTGTCCCCGGTTTGACCTTGATTTCTGTCCTATGCGGCATCCTATGCTGTGGAGTAATTCCTACGACAGCCGCAGTGGTATCGTCTGGCAATGTGCCTGCCATCAGACAAACCGGCCCTACACCTACGAGGGCAGTCTGGATGAAGCGCACGACCAGGTATGGTCCGAGTCCGATGAACTCTGGAAAATATTTCAAGCGAAACATAATGGCCGCATTTGTAGGCAGCACTGCCACTATGACCGGACGGCAAAAAAAATGGTACGCCGGATATAATCCGATGGAGTGTGCCGATGGCTATGGCCGCGCCTGCCGCTATTGTCAGGTTCTGGGCAAAGAGTTGGACACCCGGCGGGGCAATGTCTTTTACGATGTAAAGGAAACCCGCATCATCAAAGGCGACTGGCTGTTTCCGGACAAGGAAGTGACCACCGTTCGCAAAGGGATCAAAGTTCTTAACAGAACTGCCTCCCTGACGCTCTGCGAGGCAATCGTGCGTTACGCGAAGCATCATATCATCGACCGCTTCATGCTGAACCACCACCACGAGCTGTATTTTGACAGATCCCTGCGGTATGAGCTGATAAACTTCCGCGCCCAGCGGCAGAATACCCGCGACATCATGCAGGATCTGGCGGATACCGCCGCCGGAATCGAGGTGGTGCATCAGGCTGATGAGGAAAAGCTGCGGAAGGAGCAGAAACGGGCCAGGCAAGCAGCCCGACAGGCGCAGAAGGTTCGTTCCCTGGAAAAGCTGGTGCTGACCGGCGACCTGGAGAACCTGACCTATAGCCAGAGAAGGGGCCTCGAAAAACATTTGAGCGAAGAACGTATAGCGGAGCTTATGGAGCAGCGCGGTATCCGGACGGAGCAGGTACAAACCAGCCTGTTCGCTTGACTGTGCGGCATTCATAATCAACACAGAAATTGAGGGCGGGCCCGGATGGCTTCCCTCAATTTCTCATTTTATAACGGAGGAGATCACTATGTCTGAAAAATCTCAAGAGAAAAACATGCGGAAATTAGCGGATTTGTTAGGCCGCAACCTCAGTTATATCTGGGGTGAGAAGGAGTCGGGTCCCAATGGGGACAAGAAGGTGTTTCTGAATACCGGCAAAGCCTTTCTGCGGGCACTGGCGAAAGACTTGGGCCTGCGGAATGTAAAGGTTACCGCCAGCCCCGGCGGGATCGCTATTTCCGGCAGCTGCTCCCTCATCGGGATGTGGGAAGAGAACGGAATCTATATTCAGATCAGCCAGTCCTGTTTCGGCGCGGATCATGACGTACTCTACCGTACCGTCCAGCACAGCCGGGACTACACCGGTGGGCATAACCGCTGGCTGACCCGCCGTGATCTGGCTCGTTTGTCTTACAGACAGCTCTTGGATACGTTCCTATCGCTGAGTAAGGAGGCCAGTTCCCATGAGTGGGCAGCTTGAGTCCAACGGACAGCGGTTCTATGCGTCCGAAAATCTCCGCATGGCGCAGAACTGGCTCATGGAATTGTCCCAGCAACTGGCGGTACAGCGGGTCCAGGTGGAAAACTACCGTACCAGCAACTTAACCGCCGCCAGTGATGCCTACTCCCAGCTTCAACAGACGCGGGAGAATCTAGTGGGCGTCCTCTCGGACATTCGCCTGCTGCTGATGGAGGTAGAAGAAACAAAGCTCGCCGCCACAGCGGGACAGCTTCAGGCGGGGCTTCAGGGGTTCAACCTTATGAGCAACACCTACCGGCCTGTCTACGACGTGCTGCGGGACTTTGCCGGGAAGCTTCCGGTAGAGGGAACGGCCAACGCAGCTGTAATCGGCAGGCTGATGAACAATGTAAAGCTGGGCTATTACCCCACCGATCCGGACAATATTTCCCATATCCTGCGGGGTATCCAATTCCCAATGGGCGTCACCACCAATTTGCTGGACCCATGCTGCGGCTGCGGCAAGGCCCTCCGGCAGCTCGCCCAGGGGAATAACTGCTATACATACGGCGTGGAGTTGGATGAGAGCCGGGCGGAGGAGGCGCAGACGCGCCTGCATCGGGTCGGCTTTGGCAGCTTCTTCTACAGCCGCATCAGTCACGAGGCATTCCATCTGCTGTTTCTGAACCCACCGTATCTGTCCGTACTCAACGAGAGCGGTGGGCGAACCCGGCATGAAAAGAAGTTCCTGATCGAAAGTCTCTGTCACCTGATGTATGGCGGCCTGCTGATCTACGTGGTCCCCTACTACCGTCTGACGCAGGATATATGCCGCGTTCTCTGCGATAACTTTGATGATCTCACCGTCTGGCGATTTACCGATAGGGAGTTCAAAAAATTCAAGCAGATAGTGGTACTCGGCATACGGAAGCGCCGGAATATAGAGCCGCCCGATGCCCTGTGGCTGGAGCAATTCACATCCGATCCCGCCGCCATCCCCAGCCTCACAGAACTGCCGGAGAACAGGTATGTTCTCCCGGCCCAGACGCTGGAGGTGCCGGTATTCAAGGGTGAGAAGTTTAACCAGAAGGAGTTGGAGCAGCAGCTCCGCCGCTCTGGCAGCTTCTCCCA
>CAJTYO010000076.1:6535-8619 GCA_910584045.1 uncultured Oscillospiraceae bacterium
GAAGCAGACAGGTCGGCTACCACCATCCTGCTGCCGTCAGAATACTAAGGAGTAGCTTATGAAGGGAACGAATCTGGCAGTCGTGTGTTCCACATCCGGGCTGCCGCAAAATACGGAGCTGGCCCGTCAGGCTGTATGGGCCAAAGCAACGCAATTTCTCCAGCCGAACCTGGGGAAGCTATACGCCAGCTTCTACCCGGCAGTCCACGCCTGGGGGATCGATCTCAACGTCCGCTTCGGCGTACTGCTGGGCAGGGAGGCCCCGGAACAGTTCATCCGTATCCTCGTTGCTGCCACAGAGGCGCAGAATGCCTCCATTGATTTCCATATTGGAGGATTGCTGAGCCGCGTGGATCTGGGTCAGACCCAACAGATGGGCGATACCATTATCTGCCCGGTTACTCTGGATGGACGGGACAAGGAGCTGGAGGCCCACAGCGTCTGGCATATCGCCATGGCTGCGGGCGAGTTTCTGCCGGACTGCGGTATCTACTACATGGATCGGAGTACGGCAGTCGCTGATCTGGAACTGAGACGGGAGATCTCCCGCAGCATCGAAAACCACGCTGTTTGTGTGGTCAGATTGGAGGCGATGGCATGAGATTGGATCTGAAGCTGCTGTCCATACGCTTTTCGCAGAAAAAGGAGGAGCCGCCTGTTCCGCAGGATGGCATCAACACCTATCTTCTGGAGAATATCCTGATGCCGGCGCTGGACAGCAAGGACATCTACCTGAAAGACGTTGATTTCACCGCGTTTGACGTGGATGACATAGACAAACTGGAAGACTACTACAATCAGCTCTATAACACAGGGCGGAGGCTGGATCAGTTTATCCAGACAGTAGCCCAGACACTGCCTTCCGCCAGCAGCATCCGTTCCTTTTGCTGAGGACAGCAGTATGGTCGAATTATATTCTGAGATTTTCGCCATGCTGCGGCTGGCCAAAAGACTGTATGACAGTTCCCTTGTGGACAAACTCCCAGGCGGTTTTCAATCGCGGAAGTTGGATGCGGACCACTATATCGAGCTGACCTACAATGCGATAGACACTGTATTCGAGAATACCTGCGAGTATTATAACGAGGAGATCGGTGAAGGGGTCTACGTCTTCTGCGACCCGATCATTGACAGCTTCTGCCGACTTTGCTGGCAATATGAGCAGCGCAGACACCTGACCGAGGAGGAAAATCCATACCGGAAGAAGATACGGGCGGTTATTCGCTCGGGCTTTGGCCTGTGCTACTATAATTATTGTTATCGCTTTAATTGGAAACTGTCCGCAAATGACCGGGGCCGCCGGAGACTGCTGTTTTTCTATGGAGAGGAGTTTTGCGATTTGGATGAACTGCCGGGGGGACTTATGGAGATCCGTGATGGTTTTCAGGAATTGAACCTTGAGCTGGAGAAGGCCCTGAGCAATCTGACAAAGCAAAGTGCAATAGAGAAGGAGGCTGCGTAATGTTGGAACCCTACAATATGAGCATCCACATCAATACAGCCACCGCACAGGTGCTGGTGGAACAGAGGAAAAAGAACGGCGTGATTTCCAGGAAAAACATCTCGCCCCAGTCCCTGTCGGAGTGTTTTCTGACCAGCCGGGTGGATGATGAGCGCCACAGCACCGGTCTGCTGCCGGAGAACTGTATCATGGTGGTAATGGAGGGGAAGTTTACCTACTATTTTATCCGTTACCCAGAACTGAGCGCAGATTTCCAGTATTTTGATACGGAATACCGGCGCTTCCCCATTCCGCGCCTGGTATTCGGCTTCAAGTATCTGCCGATGGACCATAAGGTTGCCGGATGCAGCGTTTGTGTGGTAAAGGATGAGCAGCTGAAAGAGGATACCATTCTCTATCGCTATCCCTTCTCCAATGTGAACGGGGGTGGCCATATCTGCCTGGGCAACAACGCCCTGCCGGTCTACAAGAACCCATCCAAGCTGCACACGCTGGCAAGCTATATTCTGCGAATGCCAAATAATAACGACCACTATTCCAAGGACAACAACCGTTTGAACGCCGAGTATCGGGATCTGCTGGAGCAGATGAAGCGCAAAACGTCCTCCCACTATTACACGGA
>CAJTYO010000076.1:8719-11390 GCA_910584045.1 uncultured Oscillospiraceae bacterium
AATTGGTACAATGATTTCAAGCCCTGGCATGGCGCGAACAAAAAGGAGGCGCAGATCTGCGGCATCTCCATCTATTTTGAGGAGCGAGGACAGTTCATTACCAAGTGGGACGGCGCGGAGGATTCCGATATTGAGCCGGTGAAAGGCGGACTTAGCGACAGCATGAAGCGGGCTGCCGTCCAGTGGGGCATTGGCCGGGTCCTTTACAGCATGACGGAACCAGTGTGGGTTAATATCGAACCGCGCGGCCGCAGCTGGGTCATAAAAAATGGCGAACGGCCCACTATGGACAAGGCGTATCTCGCTTTGCTGGACAAATTGAAGCTTCAGCCCGCCGCACCCATTGGCACGCAATCCGAGCTGACGCCACGCCAGGCAGAGGACAACGCCAGAGGGAAAGGCTCTCCGGCCTCTGCTGCCGGACAGGAAAACCCGCCCCCGCAGCTGCGGCAGAAACCGGCCCCGGCCTATGACTGCATTGTACGGGCCGCTATGCTTCAGCCAGGTATGACTGGCAGCAACACGGTGGTTTCGCTGGAGTATCCGGATAAGAAGACCGTCAATGCCTATGCACGCGGCGAACATCCGGAGTTGGTTTCCGGCGCGCAGCTCACCTGCGTCAAGCTGACCCATCGACAGCAAGATACGGTGGTGTTCTATGTACTGGAAGCGTATCAGGTGGTTGCCATTCAGCAAGCGGCGTGAGAAAGGAGCGAGATCGTGAACAAGATCGAGGAATTTCAGATCACCGGTATGACCATTTCCGGCTTCAAGTCCTATGAGAAACCTACAGAGTTGGTTTTCGGTAATCCCACCGCCATCACAGGCGGCAATGGCCGGGGCAAGACCAGCATCGCGGATGCCATCGCCTTTGCCGTCACCGGACTCCCTTTCTTTGGGGAACGCGGGTTGGACAAACTGCATAACGAAGTCAATCCAGATGTATATGTCCAGATGCGCTTTGTGGATGAGAACAATACGCCCCATGAGCTGACCCGTACCCGGCAGAAGAACCGCATGACCATTCACTACGATGGTTATGAGATCCGTCAAATGGACTTGTCCGATCTGTTCGGGGATAAGGACGCATTTCTGTCCATCTTCAATCCGCTCTACTTCATCGAGGAGCTGGGCGATACAGGGAAGTCCCTGCTGGAGATGTATCTGCCACGGGTGTCCCAAGAAGAGGTGCTGACCCAGCTTACAGAGCCGGTGCGCAGCCATCTGGAAAAAGAGGAAATTCTCTCCCCGGAAGCCTATCTGAAAGCCCGCCGTGAACAGATCCGCTCCCTAGAGGAGCAGATCACCTACACAACCGGCCAGCGGGATCAGGCGGCGGCCCAGACGCAGCGCAACGCGGAGAGAAGCCGTTCTCTTCCGCAACGGCACCAGGCATTGCAGCAGGAACTTGCCGGCTTGAAGAAAAAACAGTTTTCCGGTGTGGACGTTGACGCTTTGAATGAGAAGCTGCTGGATCACAGCGCCCGCTACAGCGAGGCCCGTCGGGACGGACAGACGGACGATACAGAGCTGCGGGAGCAGCTGACCGCCCTGCGGGAGAAGATCGCCGCTCGGAAAGCAGAGCAGTATCAGTCAAAGTACGCCCAGCCGTTGGCAGACGCCAAGGCCAGGCTGCAGACCCTGTCGGTACAGTACAACCGGGATGTGGCGGCATATCAGGCGCTGGTTCCCGGCGCGCCCTGCCCCATATGCCGCCGGAGCGTCACAGAGGAGGAGCTTCCCAAGATTCAGAAGGAGCTGCGCCGCTCTGCCGCTCTGCATCTTGCACAGGGGAAGGAGCAGCAGGCGCAGATCACCGAACTCCAGCAGCTTGACCAAAAAGCCAGGGAAATCTTTGAGCAGTACCAGACCGATGATCTGGAGAAATGGGAGACCGAGACGCAGCAACTGGAGAGCAAAATTCAGCAGCTTGCCAATGACGCCGCCGCCCAGGAGGAGAGCCTGCGTATGGAGATCCAGCGTCTCACGGCGGATCTGGAGTACGGGAAACTCACACAGGAGGAGTATGACCGGCTCCAGGCGTGCCAGGAAGAATGCCGCCAGTGTGGAGCTGATATGACCGCGCTCCAGTCGGTTGACGATCCGGACACCGCCGGTTTTGACCAGAAGATCGATGATCTGAAAGCGGAAGTGGACGAGCAAAAAAGGCTCATTTCCGATGTGACGGTCTATGCCAGCAAGCGGGCGGAGATGACCTTCTCCGCCCTGCGGATGAACCGGGTGAAGATCTCGCTCTTTGATGTGGTGAAATCCACTGGGGAGTGGAAGGACGCCTTCAAGTTCACCTACAATGGCCGCCGGTACGACCGTCTCTCCCTGTCGGAGAAGGTTCGGGCCGGGATGGAGGTATCCGAGCTGGTGAAACGGCTCACAGGCCGCAATTATCCGGTATTTGTGGATAACATGGAATCCATTGACGATTTGGAGAATGTGCGGCCCACTGGACAGCTGCTTCTGGCGAAGTGTGCCAGCAAGGCGGCCCTGTCCGTTGTGCCTGTGCGGCCCATTCCGACCACCGTATCCAAAGCGGCGTAAAGGAGGGGTGAGCCCGCTTGGTCTATGATAAGATCCCCATCGTGGACACGGCCAGGCGGTGCGGGCTGGTCATCGACTCCCGGACGCTCCGGCGTCCGGAGGTCGAGGCCAGCTG
>CAJTYO010000077.1 GCA_910584045.1 uncultured Oscillospiraceae bacterium
AAATGTATATTTTGACATCAGGAAAGGCATGGAGAGAACATGAGGCACTCCACAAAGAAACTGGATCTGACCGGCCAGCGGTTCGGCCGGCTGACTGTGCTGGAACCGGCGGAGAACATCGGCGGACGGACCGCCTGGCTCTGCCGCTGCGACTGCGGGCAGGAGACGGCGGTGAAGACCTGCCGCCTGCGGAGCGGACGGGCGGTCAGCTGCGGGTGCGCCCGGCGGGGGATCGAAAATTTGACGTACATCGACGGCACCTGCGTGGAGCTGCTGCGGACCAAGACCATCCGGCGGAACAACACCAGCGGCGTGCCCGGCGTAGACTGGCGGCCGTCCAAGGGGACCTGGCGGGCCTCCATCTGTTTCAAGGGAAAGCGGTACTATCTGGGCAGCTACCACAAGTTCGAGGACGCGGTCAAGGCCCGCCAGCGGGCGAAGGAGGAGCTCCACGAGGGCTTCCTGCGGACCTGGGAGGCGGGCGCGAAGGATGGTAATACTATTTTCTGAATAATAGCTTGAAACGTTTTTTATTGAGAATTTGTATGAAACATGAGAGGGCGGGGCGCTTGGCGGCCCCGCCCTCATGTAGAACCTGTATTCACATGCGCCGCCCAGGCGGCCTTCTGCCTGCCATTCCGCGCCGCTCCCCCCTGTCCGGCGGGGAAAGTCTCCGCCCATCCGACATCCCACGGTTATGAATACAGCTTCCTTACTCCAGATCCACGCTGATATGGTCCGTCCCGTGGGCCTCGAACTCGCCCATGTACTGCTCCATCCGGTCCATAACCTCGTCGTAGTTCTCCTCGGTGGCCCGCTCTGCGTCCAGATCCCGCAGGGCCAGCTCCTCGGCCAGAATCTCGAAAAACGTCACGTCCTCATAGGCCATGATTGCCTCGTGTATGCCGCCCTCGGCGAAGGCGCGGGAAGGGATCATCTCCCCGTCGTACAGCTCCACCAGCGGCGTCATGCCGTGCTCCAGGCAGTAGGAGAATATCAGGCTCTCCACCTGATCATACTCCCGGATGCGGTCCTCTCCACGGGTGGAGTTGAGCACCCAGTTGCCTATGTACACCAGATCCAGCAGACGGCGGAACTGTTTCTCCGTCATACGCACATCCATGTCGGACCTCCTCCCCGGCCGCGTAAAATCAGTAAGCACAGTATAGCAGATACCTACGGAAAATTCCACAGAAAATACAGGGCAAAAAGCCCAAAATTTTACTTGTTATCCCCGCTGAAACATAGTACAATAGTAAGAACCCGCGCAAGTCCGGGCAAGGGCCCGGCGGGAAACCATGCGTCCGCCGCCGGCGGACGCGAAGGAGGAGTGCCTGTTGGACGCCCGTGCAATCGGCGTATTCGACTCCGGCCTGGGCGGCCTGACCGCAGTGCGGCAGCTGCGGCGGCTGATGCCCTCTGAAAACATTATATACTTCGGCGACACCGCCCGTGTCCCCTACGGCAACCGCAGCCGGGAGACTCTGCTGCAATACGCCCGGCAGGATATGCGCTTTCTCTCCCGCTTCCAGCTGAAGGCGGCGGTGGTGGCCTGCGGCACCGTCAGCAGCAACTGCCTGGAGGAGCTGCAGGCGGAGAGCGCCATCCCTATCACCGGCGTGGTGGAGCCCGCTGCGGCCCGGGCCGCAGCCCTGACCCGAAGCGGACGGGTGGGCCTGGTGGCCACCCGGGCCTCGGTGGCCAGCGGGGCCTATGAGCGGGCCTTTCTGCGCCTGGACCCGGGTCTGGAAATCAAAGCCCTGGCCTGCCCTCTCTTCGTTCCTCTGGTGGAGGAGGGCCGGTGCCGTCCCGGAGACGTGGTCATTGAGACGGTGGCCCGGGAGTATCTGGCGCCCCTGCGGGAGGCGGGGGTGGACACCCTGGTGCTGGGCTGCACCCACTACCCGCTGCTGGCGGAGATCATCGGCGGCGTGATGGGCCCGGACACGGCCCTGGTGGACGTGGGGGCCGAGGCTGCCCGGTCCTGCCGGGACCTGCTGGCCCGGCGGGACGCGCTGGCGGACCGCCCGGCGGGAGAGGCCCGCTTCTATACCAGCGACCGGGCCGCCAATTTCCAGCGGCTGGCCGCCCTGTTCCTGGGCGAGGACGGGGCGGTGCAGGTGGAGCAGGTGGATATTTCCCAGTATTAGCGCCCATCATACAGCCGTCCCCCCCGCCGGCGCGGGGCAGACCCCCGGCGGAGAAGGGAAAAGTTCTTTTTGATACTTTTTCTTTCGATTCAAGAAAAAGTATGAGAGGAAATATGAAGGAAAAAAACGTTATACTATTCGTGCGGGGGGAGCAGTCCTACGACGGCACGGACCCGGAGGTCACGGAGCTGATGACCGAGGGGCGCATGACCCTGGACGGCGAGAGGGTGGAGCTCTCCTACGAGGAGTCGGAGCTGACCGGCATGGAGGGCACCACCACCCACTTCATTATTGAAAAGGACCAGGTAGTTCTGGAGCGCCGGGGTACTTTGCGCTCCCGGCTGGACTTTCGCCTGGGGGGCCAGTGCAGCTCCCTATACGAAACCCCCTGGGGCACCATGGTGGTGGACGTGTCCACCATCCAGCTGGCCCACCGCCTGGGGGAGCACGGCGGCGTGCTGGAGCTGCGCTTCACCATCGCCATCAACCACCAGGTCACGGGGGAAAACCGATTCAAAATCCGGGTGCGGGAGGCCGCGCGGCCGGCGGCGGGGCCCGCGTGACGCGCGGCTGCCGGCAAGAGTATTTGACAGGAGGCGCATATGCCGGTAATCAGCGACGACATTCTCTATTCCGTCGTGCGGACGGAGCACATGGTCCATAACGACTTTTTCCTCCGCTTCCTCGCCTTCTTGGAGGAGCCGCCGCCCACAGAGCTCGCCATGACGTGTCTGGCGGGAGACCGGGCCTGTTATGAGGTTCGATACGAGGCGGACGAGATCGCCAGGCGTATAGCGTATGGCCGGACGGAGACCGCCCGGTACAGGCCCGGCAGTCTCCGGCGCATTCTGGGCCGGGACCAGGCGCCGGAAAACGCCTTCATGCACGAGCATTTTTCCTTCTTCTCCAGCGAGGCGGTAAACCGGCTGATCGTCCGTGCCAGATGCGGAGAGCACACCCTGGAGAAGGAGATTGCCGTCTGCCCCTATGCCAGCCCCAACCGCTACCTCTTTCCCCTGCGCGGAACGGTGCTCGTGACAGACACGTACCCATCCCTGAACTCCCACAGATGGTGCCGGAACAGCGAGTTCGCCTTTGACGCCGGCTGCTTCGACGAGACGCTGGAGCGCTCCCTCATCCGGGGGATGCCGGTGTACGCCGCCTGCGGCGGGGTCGTCGAGGAGGTATTCGACGGGCTGGGCGACGAGCAGACGGATCTGGAGCAGGTCGAAAAGCAGTACGGCGAGCACGCCCGGATAGACGGCAACCACGTGCTGCTCCGCCACCCCCACGGCGAGCTCTCTCTGTACGCCCATCTGCTCAAGGGCAGCGTCACGGTGCGCCCCGGGGAGCAGGTGGCCGCCGGCCGACAGATCGGCCGCGCGGGCAGCAGCGGGTCCAGCTGTGTGCCGCACCTCCACTTTCACGTTATGCTGGACGGCATCGAGGGACCGGGCGTACCGGTGCGCTTTGAGAATGCGAGGACCATTCTGGGCGAGCTCTGTCTGCTGGACGACGCCGTCAACCTCGTCAGGGCCGAGATATAGAGTCAAATACTTTTTCAAAAGAGGAAGATACGATGATAAACATGATCCAAAACGCCAAAGATCAGGTCCTTGACCTGACCCAGAAGGCCTATCAGGCGGCCTCCGCCGCCGGCAAGCTCCCCGAGGGCGTATCCGTCCGGGCCGGGGTGGAAATCCCCAAGGACGCCTCCAACGGCGACTACACCACCACCTACGCCTTGGCCTCGGCTAAGGCGATGAAAATGCGCCCCCGGGACATCGCTGAGATTCTGCTGGAACACCTGGACCTCTCCGGCAGCTATTTCGCCTCCGCCGAGATCGCCGGGGCGGGGTTCCTCAACTTCCGCCTGAACCCCTCCTGGTACACCGGGGTTCTCTCCGCCGTGGACAGCGAGGGCCCGGCCTACGGCCGCTCCAGCGCCCTGGCGGGCCAGAAGATCATGGTGGAGTTCGTCTCCGCCAACCCCACGGGCCCCATGCACATGGGCAACGCCCGGGGGGGCGTGCTGGGGGACACCCTGGCCGCCGTGCTGGAGGCCTGCGGGGCCCAGGTCTGGCGGGAGTTCTACGTCAACGACGCCGGCAACCAGATTGAGAAATTTGCCTCCTCCCTGGAGGCCCGGTATCTCCAGATCCTCCTGGGAGAGGACGCGGTCCCCTTCCCCGAGGACGGCTACCACGGCGACGACATCCGGGAGCTGGCCCAGGCGTACTGCGACGAGCACGGCGGCAGTCTCAGGGACGTCTCCAAGGAGGAGCGCCGCGCCGCCCTGGCCAAATTCGGTCTGGAGCGGAATATCCCCAGGATGCAGGAGGACCTGCGCCGGTACAAGATTGAGTACGACCAGTGGTTCTTCGAGTCCGGGCTCCATGAGAGCGGCTATGTGGCTGAGACGGTGGACAGGCTCACCGCCGCCGGGTACACCTACGAGCAGGAGGGGGCGCTGTGGCTGGCCACCAGCCGCATCCTGGAGGAGAACGCCCGCAAGGCCGGGAAGAGCGAGAAGGACATCGCCAAGCTGGACCTGAAGGACGACGTGCTGCGCCGGGCCAACGGCTTTTACACCTACTTCGCCGCCGACATCGCCTACCACCGCAACAAGTTTGAGAAGCGGGGCTTCGACCGGGTCATCAACATCTGGGGCGCGGACCACCACGGCCACGTGGCCCGGCTGAAGGGGGCCATGGACGCCCTGGGCCTGGACGGTACGGGCCGGCTGGATATTGTTCTGATGCAGCTGGTGAAGCTGCTGCGGGACGGCGAGGTGGTGCGCATGAGCAAGCGCACCGGCAAGGCCATCTCCCTGACCGACCTGCTGGACGAGGTGCCCGTGGACGCAGCCCGGTGGTTTTTCAACGCCAAGCCGGACACCCAGATGGATTTCGACCTGGGTCTGGCAGTCCGGGAGGACAGCGAGAATCCCATCTATTACGTGGAGTACGCCCACGCCCGGATTTGCAGCCTGCTGCGCAACCTTGCCGCCGAGGGATACGCCGTCCCCGCCGCGGGGGAGGTGGACGCGGCCCTGCTCTCCGGGGAGACGGAGGCCGCCCTCATCAAGCAGCTGGCCCAGTTCTGCGAGGAGCTGCGCCTGGCGGCCCGGGACTACGACCCCAGCCATATCAACCGTTGTCTGGTGGACCTGGCGGGGTGCTTCCACCGGTTCTACACCGCCTGCCGGATCAAGGGCGAAGAGGAGCGGCTGCTCCTCGCCCGGCTGAAGCTGGCGGACGCGGCCCGCAGCGTGCTGAAAAACGGTCTGGCCCTGCTGGGCGTAGACGCGCCGGAGAAGATGTAACCGCAGCCGAATAAGCGCCGGGAGGGCGGAACGCAGACGGTTCCGTCCTCCCGGCTTCTGTTTCCTATCACGCCAGCGCCCGGGCAAAGGGCAGGACAATGCCGTTCAGCTTTGCCATGGCCTCGCCGTAGTTAAAATACTCCTCCGCGTTGTTCTCCTGGCACAGCCGGTCGGAGACGGATTTCAGCGCGGCAAACCTCACCTCATTGCGCAGACACACCTGGGCAATCGCCCCCCCCTCCATCTCGCAGAGCATGGGAGAGAAAGTCTTCGCCACCCAGTCGGCCCGGCTCCCCTTGGTCATAAACACCTCCCCGGTGGCCACCCGGCCTGTCCGGTGCTCGACGCCCTGGGCGCTGAGAATGGCGCTCAGGCGCTCCGGCTCAGTGGTGGGGAAGTCCACCCGGTCCACCGTGGACACGAGCCCGATGGGGTCCCCCATGGCGGTGGTGTCCACGTCGTGCTGTATGAAATCCTCCGCCAGCACCACCGTCCCGATGGGCAGGTCCAGAAAGCTCCCCGCGCAGCCCGCGTTGACGATCCACTGGGGATGATAGCGGTCGATGAACAGCTGGGCGCTCATGGCGGCGTTCACCTTCCCCACGCCGCCGGTGTAGGCCAGAATGCCCGGCTCAATCTCATACACCGCCACGCCGCTCACCGTCTCCAGCGGCTTCGCCTCTGCCGAGCGCAGCAGACTTCTGATCTCCCCCTTCAGGGCATATGCTAATCCAATCATGAAAGGTTGTCCTCCTACGTGTTGATGTCCCCATTATACCACAGCGGCTGTTTTTGGTAAAGTCCGCAGTTTTATTGAAATTCAATAAAAATATATTGACAAACAGAAATTCGTCTGGTATGATAAGGGCACTCAGAGGAAAGTGAGGAAAACATATGAAGCGGATCGGACTGGTGCGCACTCTGAAAGGCACCATCATTTTTCTGGCAGTCATGACGGCGGTGTGCTATGCGCTCATATTCCCCCAGCGCATCCAGGAGGCGGGCTTGGTGTACAACGCGGCATGGATGGTGACCCCGGGGATCGCCGCCGTCAGCGTCAGCGCTGTGCCCATTGCCATCGCCCTGGTGCTGTTCTGGAAAATCTGCACGGAGATCGGGCGCGACAACTCCTTCTGCCACAAGAACGCCGGGTGGCTCACGGGCATCGGCCTCTGCGCCCTGGTGGACACCGGCTACTGCGCTGTGGGAACCGTGACCATAGAGGTACTGGTGGGCTCCCCCATCTGGGTGCTGGGGCTGGGGGTGTGCACGGTGGGGCTGGCCATCGCCCTGGCGGCGTTCCTGCTCAGCCACCTGGTGCTGAAGGCCGCCGATTTGAAGGCGGAAAACGATCTGACCATCTAGGAGGGAGAGATATGCCGATCATTGTCAATCTGGATGTGATGCTGGCAAAACGGAAGATGACCCTCAGCCAGCTCTCCGAGCAGGTGGACGTGACCATCGCCAACCTGTCGGTTCTGAAGACCAACAAGGCCAAGGCCGTCCGCTTCTCCACCCTGGAGGCCGTCTGCCGGGCGCTGGACTGCCAGCCGGGGGATCTGCTGGAGTACGTGGGGGAGGGTGAGTAGCTGTGTGGGTCCCCTGCTGGATGCTGCTGGGCTATGCCGCGTTTGCCCTGGTCGCCGCAAATTTGGTCCAGGCGGCGCTGGGGAAGCGCCGGGGGTGGCAGGCTCTCCTCTTCGCCAGCCTGTCCTGCGGCGCTCTGTCACTGACGTGCTCGCTCCTTGAAATCGAGGCGTATGTTCGGGAGGGGGATGCTTCCGCGCTGCTGGACGTGGTTCCTGCCCTGGCTAAATTGAGCGTCTGGGCGGTCTGCCTGGGGGTCGCTCTGAATCTCCTGGCCTTGTACCTCCATCTGCATTCGGAGAGGAAGGGGAGCGCATGAGAAGGATGCCAACCTGGCTGAAAGGGACCACGCTGACGCTCCTGATAACGTCCATCCTGATCCCCCTCCTGGACCGGACGGTGCTGGAGCCTCGGGGGCTGACCTTTCGCGCGCACGTAGACCGCTGCGCCATCATCTTCCTGACCCTGGCCGTCCTTTTACTGCTGATCTGGACGGGCGTTCTCCTGTGGCATCGCCCTGCGGAGGGCCCCCACCGCTGCGCGGCAGTTGTGTCCATCGCCCTCCTGTGCCTGCTCGCCGGCGGCGTCGCCCAATTCGCCATCCGCCTCACCATTCCCTATGAGCGCGTTATCGAGCGAGACGGCCAGCACATCGTGGAGGAGAGTCCGCCCCTGGACAGCGGCAGCAACTACTATTCCTGCCGCGGCCCCCTCCTGCGAGGCGCTGAGCTGCTGGAGGGCAGCTATTACTTGAATATCCATGAGAACGGAAAGGATACCTGACGAAATGCCCATTTTTATCTGTATCCCCCTCATACCGCCCTTGGCCGCCCTGCTTCTCGCCATCAAAGGTTCTGGGAATAAGCAAGTTTGGGCGTGGGGCGTCTTCGCCCTGCTGGTCCTGCCTCTGGCAGTGGGCGGCGCGGGAGGATTGATCCTGTCGGCCAACGGCCTCGCGTGGCGCAGCTGTGTAAAGCTGCCGGTGGGTCTGGCCTACGCGGCGGGCGTGCTGGCCCTGCTTGTATGGGCGGGGGCGGGTCTGTGGCGGATGCTCAAATGGCGGTTTGTCCGCGCCATCCTTCTTCTTGCCGGCGGTTTTCTCCTTCTCGCGGCGGGGTGGTATGGGCTGCTTTTCTCCGCGATCTGGGCGGGGAGCGACGAGGTGACAGAATATGACGGACAGACGGTTGTTGCGGAGCAAAGCTTGTCGGAGCGGGACTATTACGCCTACCACAGCGCGCTGGTGCGCGGGGCGGAAATACTGAGGCACGCAGGATGAGCAGAATGACGCAACCCCGAAAAACGGCACTTACCCTGTTGTTCCTGCTCATACTGACCTCTCCGGTCATCGGCTTGGCATATCAGGTCTGGTTTCAGGAGAACAGGATCGAAACATACCTATCAGCGGACAGGGCATATGAGCTGGCGGTCTGCCAGATTGGCGCGCCGGACTGGCCATTTGGCGCGGCTCACTGCCGGTTCGAGCTGCGCAGCGGCGGGCGGACCATCTCAAAGCTGCGCTTCGATGTCCACGACGACGGCATGAGCGCCCGCCCCAAGCATTTCCATGTTCACTGGTTTCCCGATTTTGTCCGCGTTGTAGTCACCGCCAGCGAGCAGCCGGACGCCCTGTATGACCTGTACTATGACGGGAACACGGAGGTCACAGTGCAGCATCCCGCCGCGAAAACGGCGGAGACATACGCCGCCGAGAAGAAAATGGCACGGGACGCCGCCATAAAGCAGGTCTCCAGGGTCCTGGAACTGGATATCCCCGCCGGCGGCGAGGTTCAGTACAATCTCAACACCCACGACGGCTTTCACGGCGACGGGAAAACCTATATCCAAATCCGATTTCGGGACGGCGGCCCGATTCTGGAGCAGCTGGAGGCCCGCTCGGACTGGCGCTCCCTGCCCCTGCCGGAGGAGCTGCGCTTGCTGGGAGAGTATGCGAGGGACAGCCTGGCCACGGACGAGGAGCTGGGGGAGGGGTACTGGTTCTTCCTGGACCGCCACAGCGAAGCTGTGGACCGGCGTGATTACGGCGCAGCGCGGCAGCGTTTCTCCGTAAATTTTATCCTGGCTTTTTACTCTGTCGGGGAGGAGACGCTGTGCTTTTGCCAGATGGACAGCTGACAGAGGCGGCTTCAAAAACAGATCAGATGCGTGGGCCCCGCCCCCGGCGCACGATTTTTCTGTCTCCACCATTTTTCTATTGCGCTTTCCCGGGAATTCATATAAACTGTAAGAAGTAAGAATGAAGGGGGTGTCCGCCATGGACCGGCTGGACAAACTGCTCTCCTCCACGGGCCGCTGGTCCCGCCGGGAGGTCAGGCAGCTGATAAAGGAGGGCCGCGTCCTGGTGGACGGCGCTCCCGCCGCCGCGGCGGAGCAGAAGCTGGACCCCGCCCTCTCCCCCGTCCTGGTGGACGGAGAGGCGCTGACTATCCGGAAACATACCTACATCATGCTCCACAAGCCCGCCGGCGTTCTCTCCGCCACCGAGGACCCCCGGCAGGAGACGGTGCTGGACCTGCTGCCCCCGGAGCTGCGGCGGCGGGGGCTGTTCCCGGTGGGACGGCTGGACAAGGACAGCGAGGGACTGCTGCTGCTGACCAACGACGGCCCCCTGGCCCACCGGCTGCTCTCCCCCAAGCGGCACGTGGACAAGATTTACCATATCCGCACAGACCGCCCCCTGACCCCGGCGGACGCGGCGGCCTTCGCCGCCGGCGTCGTTCTGGGGGACGGCACGGCCTGTCTGCCGGCGAAGCTGGAGCTCCTGGGGGACGGCAGCGAGGCCTTGGTCACTTTGCACGAGGGCAAATTTCACCAAATCAAGCGGATGATCGCCTGCCGCGGCGCAACAGTCTGCCGGTTGAAGCGGCTGGCGATGGGAACGCTTGTGCTGGATGACCGCCTGGCGGCGGGGGAATTTCGGCCTTTGACCGGGGAAGAAGTTTCAAAAATAGGCGGAATCACCTGAAAAACAAGGAAACTCACAAATCAGCCAAAAAGCAACAATCTTTTTTGTGGAAAAAAGAAAAAATCTCTTGCATTGTGTCGGCAGGCACGGTATAATAAAAAACAGTGCGACAGATTGCACAAAGAGACGTGATGAAACGCGACGCATCAACGCTGATGGAGGAGACCGTTATGTCAGGAAGAATTTTTCAAAATGTTGTCCTGCAGATCAAGGAGGCCACTGACCGGGTCGTGGGTGTGATCGACGGGGAGGGGACCGTGATCTCCTGCAGCGATCTGGGCCTCATCGGCAAGAAATGGCCGGAATATGTGGGACAGATCGGCCAGGCCGACGGCGCGGCCGCCGCACTGGATGGACGCACGTTCCACGCGCTGGGGGGCTGGGGCTCCCACTTTGATTACGCAGTTTTTACCATGGGCGAGGACGAGGTCAGCCACACCGTCTGCTCCATGGCCAGCGTGGCCCTCAACGGGGCCAAGAGCTACTATGAGGAAAAGCACGATCGCGGTTCCTTCATTAAGAACATCATCTCCGACAACATCATGCCCAGCGACATCTACATGCGGGCCAAGGAGCTCCACGTGGCCCCGGAGGTTCCCCGCAGCGTCTTTCTGGTGCGCCAGCTGGAGCCCGGCGACGCGGCTCTGATGGACGTGGTCCAGGGTCTGTTCCCCGACCGGCAGAACGACTTTGTCCTCAGCGTTGGGGACAGCGACGTGGCCCTGATCCACCAGCTGTCGGATAGCGGCGGGGAGAAGGAGGTCCTGCGGGTGGCCTCCCTGCTGGAGGACACCCTGCGGGTTGGAGGCGACGGCCGGGTGGTGGTGGGCATCGGCACCATCGCCATGCATCTGCGGGATTTGGCCAAGAGCTACAAGGAGGCCCAGATCGCCATCGAGGTGGGCAAGGTCTTTGACACGGAGAAGTACATCATCAACTATGAGAATCTGGGCATTGGCCGCCTCATCTACCAGCTGCCCACCACGCTGTGCGAGATGTTCCTGGTGGAGGTGTTCAAGAAAAACCCCATCGACTCCCTGGACCAGGAGACGCTGTTCACCATCCACAAGTTTTTCGAGAACAACCTGAACGTCTCCGAGACAGCCCGGAAGCTGTTTGTCCACCGCAATACGCTGGTCTATCGTCTGGAGAAGATCAAGAAGCTGACGGGGCTGGACCTGCGGGAGTTTGACGACGCCA
>CAJTYO010000078.1 GCA_910584045.1 uncultured Oscillospiraceae bacterium
GGATGCTCCTCGCGCCGGGCTCGATGACCACGACGAACTGGTCCATCATGGACGCCGTCCCCCGGCCCAGATGCTCCAGCCCCGCCTCCATATCCATGACCACCACGTCGTCCTTCCGGAACACCAGCTTCGACAGGATGGCCTTGAGCATCACATGCTCAGGGCACACGCATCCGGAGCCGCCGGTGTCAACAGTGCCCATGACCAGCAGCTTCACGCCGTTGACGTCCCGGCTGAGCTTGTCGGGCAGATCGGAGACCTCGGGGTTGAGTTTGTAGAAGGTGTTGGACTCGTTGGCGGCGGTGCGCTCCTTGGCCAGCTCCTTCATCTTAGAGACGGGAACGATTGCGTTGACCTCCTCCTCCGTCAGACCTAACGCCAATCCAAGATTCGCGTCCGGGTCCACGTCGGCGGCCAGAACGTTGCGTCCCTCAGCGGCGTAGAGACGGCAGAGGGTGGAGGCGAAGGTGGTCTTCCCCACCCCGCCCTTGCCGGTGATGGCTACTTTCATAGGAAATCCTTCTTTGCAAATGGAATTACTGTTTTTTCTCGAAGTATCCGATGACGCCAGACCGATGACGCCGGAAATCAAGCCAAACACGGTCCAGGCCAATTGGGGTGGGATGATGCGTTTCCGCCGGCATCAGCAGGTGCCGAACAGAATCAGCGCAATTACCAACACAATTTTTTCGTCGGCCGTTCTCCCCAAAACAGTATGTATCTGATCTTAGATGCCCAGCGCCGCGCGCTTGGCCTCGATGGCCTCGATCATCCGGTCGCCCAGCTTCTCAATGTCCAGCTCCACGGTATACTTGGCCTCGACCCAGTCCTTGATGCCGTGGTCGCCTTGGAGTAGGTTGGTGACTTCCTCGGAGCCCTTGGTGTAGGGATCGACGCCCAGATAGGTGTCAATGCCGGTGGCCACGACATAGTTGCCGATGGACACGGCCTTCTCGCTCATCCACTCGGGGGCGCAGCCCACCAGGGGGATCTGAGAGATGTTCCAGCCGGAATCCTTAGCGATGTCGGCGGCCAGGACCATCATACGGGAGATGTCCACGCAAGAGCCCATGTGCAGCACAGGAGGAATACCCACCAGCTCGCACACGCGCTTGAGGCCGTCGCCGCAGAGCTCCTTGGCCTCCTTGTCCATCAGACCGGACTTGGCGGCCGCCTGAGCGGCGCAGCCGGAGACGACAAGGATGATGTCGTTGGCCAGCATCTTCTTCATCAGCTCGATGTGAGCGGTATCGGGACGGACCTTGGGGTTGTTGCAGCCGACGAAGGCAATCGCGCCCCGGAGCACGCCGGACTTGACGCACTCGATGAGGGGCTTGGTGGTGCCGGTGACGTCTACCTGGGTGTTGGTAACGCCGTCCAGGCACTTCTTGATCGCCTCCAGGGAGTAGCCCACGGTGGCGTTGGTCTTGAGGTCGGGGATATGAATCAGTTCCTGCTTGCGGTTCTTGAAGTTCTCCACAGCCATACGGACGATGGCCTTGGCGTTCTCACCGGCGGTCTCCTCGCTGAAGTGAATGAACTCGCTGTCCGGCATCCGGGCGATGTCGGAGGTGGTGACAAACTTGGTGTGGAAGCACTTGCTGAGGGGTCCCAGGGCGGGGAAAATGCACTGCACGTCCACCACGATGGCCTCGCAGGCCCCGGTGAGGACCACGTTCTCCTGCTGGAGGAAGTTGCCGGCCATGGGGATGCCGTGGCGCATAGCCACCTCGTTGGCGGTGCAGCACACGCCGCAGATGTTGATGCCCTTGGCCCCCTGCTCCTTGGCCAGAGCGATCATCTCCGGGTCCTGTGCATAAAAGACGATCATTTCAGACAGGGAGGGGTCGTGGCCGTGGACCACGATGTTGACCATGTCCTTCTCCATGACGCCCAGATTGGCGGTGGTATCAACGGGCTTGGGGGTGCCGAAGAGGACGTCGGAGAACTCGGTGCCGCACATGGACCCGCCCCAGCCGTCGCACAGACCGGCCCGCAGGGCCTGGCGGATCAGCGCCTCCGGCAGGGAGGAGCAGCCCATATGGGTCATATGCAGGGACTGGGAGACCTCGCGGTCGATGGCCCGGGGCTCAATGCCCGCGTCGTGCCACAGCTTCTGGGTGTGCTCGGGGGCGCGGGAGATGAAGCGCTGGAGCCCGAAGGGCTTGCCGTACTCCATCAGCGCGGTCTCGGCCACCTCGTGGGCCAGATCATAGATGTCCTTGCCCTCGGTCTCGATGCCCCATTCGCCGGCGATTCTCTTGAGCTTTTCGGGGTCCTTGACAGTGTAGTTGCCGCCCTCCTTGGCCTGGTACAGGGTGTGGCAGATGCTGCGGCCATGGTCGGAGTGAGTGGCCGCGCCGCCGGCGGTAAAGCGCAGATAATTGCGTGCCACGATGCCGTGGACGTCGCATCCGCAGATGCCGCGGGGGGCCTTGGGGGTGACGCGGCAGGGCCCCATGGAGCAGATGCGGCAGCAGACGCCCTCCTCGCCGAACTTGCAGTGGGGGGTCTGGTTCTTGACGCGCTGCTGCCAGGAGTCCGCGCCCACCTGACGGCCAGTTTCCAGCAGCCGTTCGGTGGCAGCTTCCATTTGCTCGACAGTGATAAGTTTCATAGTCGGAATTGAAAACGCGGGCCTTCGCGTTTTCGTTGCTCCTTTCTCTCCATAATAGAAATCAGGCTATGGTCGTATTGTCACATTTTTCACAATACTGCGGCTTTATTTTATCAAACGTCATTCAAAATTGCAAGTGTAAAATCCCCCCGGAGGGGGATTTTTTTTGGTTTTTTTGGTGGGTTTTGAAAATTCAGCGAAATGACGAAAGAGGCTCTCAGCGGCCCCCGTGGCAGCCGGAATTAATTTGCGCTCCGCGTGCGAGAAATACATTGCAATCGTTTTTCCTGCAGTGTGTACGTGTGAAAACGCTTTATGCGGAGCGCAGCCCAGACCTTGATCTCAAAAAGCGGCCCCACTGCTTTTTTGACACGCTGAAATGCATAGCATGAGCGCAATTAAAAACGTGCGGAGGACTTGCCTTTCCCTGCTTACCGTGCTATAATGCAAAGCACATTATATAGTGTAAGCAGCCGGTGCCGCCGCCCTCCGCTGGGGTGCGGCGGATAATAGGGAAACAGGTGAAAGTCCTGTGCGATCCCGTCACTGTATGCGGTCTGCGCGTGCTCCTGTCGAAAGACGGCCACTGGGGGACATCCCGGGAAGGCGAGCGCGCGGTATGCCGCGAGCCAGGAGACCTGCCGCCTGTTTGGTACAGGGCCGTCGTCGGACGAGCCCGGATCACGGAGCTTTGGTCGTACCGTTCACCCCCGGCGGGTGCAGTGCGGTCATCTCATCGGATGACTGCTTTTTTTCACGCCGGAAGGGTGTAAAAATAAGGAGGATTTTGTCTATGAAACGGAAAGATTGGACAGCCGTTCTGGCCCTGGCTTTGACCCTGGCCCTGCTGGCCGGATGCGGCGGCAAGCAGCTGGCCGCCCCGCAGCCGGACCCTGCTTCCGCCCCTGCCGAGGCCCCTGCCCGGTCGGAAGCTGCTGATCAGTCTGCACCGGAGCCGGACCAGTCCGCTCCGCCGGAGAATCCGGAGCCCGACGATCCTGCTCCCGTTCCCGAACCGGAACCCGAGCCCGAACCCGAGCCCGCGCCCCAGCCCCAACTTGAGGAAGACCCTGTGACAGAGCCTGAAGTTGACCTCGAACCGGCGCCTGCACCGGAGCAGACCCCTGAATCGGAGAGCGAACCGAGCTGCGAGGACGGCGCCTACACCGCCGCCGTGACACTGGAGGGCGGCACCGGCAGGGCTGCGGTGGAGTCCCCCGCCGCGCTGCGCTGCGAGAGCGGACAATTCTACGCCACAATTATATGGAGCAGTTCCAACTTTGACTACATGAAAGTGAACGGAGAGAAGTACGAGCTGCTGAGCGATGAGGGAAACTCCTCCTTCGAAATCCCCGTGGCCGCCTTTGACCGGAAGCTGGATGTCATCGCGGACACCGTGGCCATGAGTGAGCCCCACGAGGTGGAGTACACGCTGTACTTCGATTCCACCACGCTGCAAAAACAGTGAGGTAGCCGGAATGAGTCGCTACATAGTTATTCTCATTTCTCTGCTGGCCCTCCTGCTGACCTCCTGCGGGCGGCAGCCGGAGCAGCCGCAGGACCCCCTGCAGGAGGCTCCGTCCCGTGAGGAGCCCTCCGCCCTGCCGGAGGACTGGGAGAACCAGGCCCTTTGGAACTGGAAGGATATGTGGGAGGAGCCCGAAAGGCTGGAGCTGGAATATGCCCGGAGCTTCGCTGTGGATTTCGCGGAGGGGGGCTATGCCCGTATCGTCATCGATCAGGAGACCTATCTGCTGTGCCCGGAGGGACTGAACCCGCCGCCGGACACGCCGGAGGATGTGACCGTCCTCCGTCAGCCCGTTCAGAACATCTACCTCCAGGCCACCGCCGCCATGGACTGCTTTCGGAAGCTGGATGCCATCGGCGCGGTAACCCTCTCCGGTACCCAGGCTGACGGCTGGTACATCCCCGAGGCAAGGAAGGCTATGGAGGACGGCCGGATGGTCTACGCCGGAAAGTACAGCGCCCCGGATTATGAGCTGATCCTATCCAGCGGCTGCGGCCTGGCACTGGAGTCCACCATGATCTACCACAACCCGGAGGTGAAGGAGCAGCTGGAGCGATGCGGTATCCCTGTGCTGGTGGAGCGATCCAGCTATGAGAGCCATCCCCTGGGCCGGATGGAGTGGATCAAGCTGTATGGTGTGCTGCTGGGGAAAATGGAGGAGGCCGGAGCCTATTTCGACCGTCAGGTGGAGCAGCTTGCCCCCGTGCTGGAGCAGGAGAACACGGGGAAGACCGTGGCCTTCTTCGCCGTCAACGCCAACGGTTCCGTCACTGTTCGCAAAAGCGGGGACTACATCGCCAGGGCCATCGATATGGCGGGGGGTGTGTATGTCTTCCAGGACCTGACAGAGGAGGAGAACGCCCTGTCCACCATGAACATTCAGATGGAGACCTTTTACGAGGGAGCCAGGGACGCGGATGTGCTGATCTATAACAGCGCCATCGACGCGAATTTGACAACCATTGAGGAGCTGGTGGACAAGAGCGCGCCTTTGGCGGATTTCAAGGCGGTGCAGAGCGGAGACGTGTGGTGCACCGGCAAGAGCATGTTCCAGGAGTCACAGGGCGTGGGAGATATGATCCTGGACATCCACGCCGTTCTCACCGGCGAGGGTGCGTCGGAGGGCGAGCTGCGCTATCTGCATAAGCTGACATAGCGGAGGACGGTCATGAGAAAAGTATGGGTACGATACTGCGCCTGCTTCGCGCTGCTGGCGGTACTGCTGGCGGCGCTGCTGGTGTGGAATGTGTGCGCCGGCAGCGTGGAGGTCTCCTGGGGGGAGATCATCCAGGCGCTGCTCCGGCGGGAGAACGGCATCATCTGGGGTATTCGCCTGCCGCGGGTGCTGGCGGCGGCCATCCTGGGCGGAGCGCTGTCGGTGTCCGGCTTTCTGCTTCAGACCTTCTTCGCCAATCCCATTGCCGGTCCCTTTGTTCTGGGTATATCCTCCGGGGCGAAGCTTGTGGTGTCCCTGGTGATGATCGGGCTGCTCAGCCGGGGAGTGACGGCGGGGTCCATGACGCTGATTTTGGGGGCCTTCATGGGGTCCATGGTCTCTATGGGGTTCATCCTGCTGCTGTCCCGGCGGGTCCGACAGATGAGTATGCTGGTTATCTGCGGCGTGATGATCGGGTACATTTGCTCCGCCGTCACGGACTTCCTGGTCACCTTCGCCGACGACTCCAACATTGTCAACCTGCACAACTGGTCACTGGGCAGCTTCTCTGGTACCAGCTGGGACAATGTGGGAATAATGAGCTGGGTGATTTTCCCTGCTCTGGTCCTGGCCTTTTTGATGTCCAAGCCCATCGGAGCCTACCAGATGGGGGAGGTCTACGCCCGTAGCATGGGGGTGAACATCCGGCGTTTCCGGGTGGAGCTGATTCTGCTGTCCAGCATACTGTCTGCCTGCGTCACCGCCTTTGCGGGGCCCATTTCCTTCGTGGGTATCGCGGCCCCGCATCTGATCAAGGGCCTGTTCCGCACGGCCAAGCCCATCGTGGTTATTCCCGCCTGCTTTCTGGGCGGCGCGGTGTTCTGTCTGTTCTGTGATCTGATCGCCCGCACGGCCTTTGCGCCCCGGGACGTCAGCATCAGCTCGGTGACCGCCGTGTTCGGTGCGCCGGTGGTGATCTACCTGATGGCTTCCCGGAAGGGGGGCAGGGTGAAGGAGGGCGTATGAGAGAGATCTATCTGCGCACCCGGGATCTGGCCGTGGGCTACGGCGGGAAAACGCTGATCCGGGACATCCGGTTGGAGCTGGGCCGGGGGGAGATTATGACCCTAATCGGCCCTAACGGCGCGGGTAAGTCTACCATCCTCAAGAGCATTATCCGGCAGCTGACCCTCACCGGCGGGACTGTGTACCTGGACGGCCGGGACATGGCGGGTCTGAGCGAGCGGGACGTGGCACGGCGTATGAGCGTGCTGATGACCGGCAGTCTGCATCCGGAGTTGATGACCTGTTTCGACGTGGCGGCCACGGGGCGCTACCCCTACACCGGACGGCTGGGCATCCTGACGGAGGAGGATCGGCGGAAGGTGGAGGAGTGCCTGGAGCTGGTCCATGCCGGGGCTCTGGCGGACCGGGATTTCTCCCGTATCAGCGACGGCCAGAGACAGCGGGTGCTCCTGGCCCGGGCGCTGTGTCAGGAACCGGAGGTGCTGGTGCTGGACGAGCCCACCTCCTTTCTGGACATTCGGCACAAACTGGAGCTGCTGGCAATTTTGAAGGATATGGTCCGGGTGAGGAAACTGGCGGTGCTCATGAGCCTCCACGAGCTGGACTTGGCCCAGAAGATCAGCGACTATGTGGTTTGCGTCCGCGGGGACGCGATCGAGCGCCAGGGGCCGCCGGAGGAGATCTTCACCGCCGGCTACATGATGACGCTGTACGGCGCGGCCCGGGGAAGCTATAACGCCCTTTTCGGCTCCCTGGAGCTGGAGGCGCCCCGAGGGGAGCCGGAGGTCTTCGTCATCGGAGGCGGCGGAGCGGGCATACCGGTCTATCGCCGCCTCCAGCGACAGGGCGTGCCTTTTGCCGCCGGTGTTTTGCAGGAAAACGACTTAGACTACCCTGTGGCGGCGGCTCTGGCGGCGCGGGTGGTGGGGGAGCGGCCCTTCTGCCCTGTGGGCGAAGCTGCCTTCCAAGAGGCGGCGGAGGTCATGGAGCGCTGCGGGAGGGTGTTATGTCCCCTGGAGAGTTTCGGACCGACGAATGAGAGAAACCGGACGCTGCGGCAGATGGCTGAGGAGGCCGGAAAGCTGGAGAACATATAGGAAAGAAACAGGCATCGAGGAGCGGCCGCCGGCGGGATCCTCGATGCCTGTTTTCTTGTTGGGGGCGGCTGCTGTCCCTCCCTACAAAGATGCGTTTTTTCGGCGGAGTACATCCACCAGATGGATGACCGCTTCCTGCTCCTCCTCCGTGAGACCGGCGGTACGGATGCTCTCGCCGCCGCCGCGGTCCGGAAAGACCAGCGCGTCCACAGAGAGGTCCAGCAGCTCCATCAGTGCGAAAAGCAGCGGCACCGAGGGTTTGCGCCGGGCGCTCTCCATGTTCTTCAGATGTATGGGGGTTATGTCCAGCAGCTCCGCCAGCGCCTCCTGGGTCAGGCCCTTGCGCATTCGGGCGGCCCGAATGGCCTCGCCCAGCGCCCGCGGTTCCACACTCATTTCTATCAGCTCCCTCCGTCGGTATCTTACAGACAACTTTTCCTCTTGCAAATTATCCAAAAGAATACTATAATATATTCTTAAAGATAACCGGAGGAGGAGAGACATATGCACTGGTTTTTTCTGTCGGCGGCGATTTTGGCGGTGGGGGCGCTGCTGTGCGCTTGGGCGGGGAGACGGGGAAAGGAGGCTGACAGTCCGCCGGCCACGTCGGAGGAAACGGAAAGCTTTCGCCGGTGGATGGAGGCGGCGGCGGAGGAACTGGAGCGGGCGGTGGAGGCGCTGGGGGAGGTTATGGGCCATCCGTCGCTGGGCGGGCCCGGGTTTCTGACGGTGCGGCTTCCGCCGGCTGGAGAGGAGGGAGTGCTGGGAGTGACGGCCCAGTATCCCAATATAGGAGAGACGATGTACCGCTGCGCGGAGCGCGGAGATGGGAGGATGCTTGCGGCGGTTGGAGCGCCGGAGGCGCTGCTGGCGCTGCGGCCGGTGCTTGCGGCGGAGAGCGGCGGCGTGGTGGAAATATTCCTGGAGGCGGGGAGGCTGCCCCGGCCGCTGTCGGACCGGCGGGAGTGGCAGGCGGCGCTGGAGGTCCTGGAGGAGCGTCTGGCGTCGCGGTTTCCGGAGATGTCGGTGCGGCGGTTTGGAGCGGAGCTGATGCTGACGCCGGTAAGGCGGGGGGAGGCGTGGTAAAAAAACAGCAGGGAGACCTTTCGGTGCTCCCTGCCGGGTAAGGGTCTGTATTCATGACCGGAGGATGCCGTATGGAGGGAAAAAGACAGGCCGGACGGCGTTCAATGATTATGAATACAGGCTCTGAGCGTCATTTACCTGCGGTTTTTTGCCAGGGCCTTCTCCAGCCAGTCCTTGCCGTCCACGAAGCGGGAGACAACGTAGGAGACCACATAGTCGCCTGCGGCGTTGATCATGGTGGCCGGGGGGTCCACCAGGTTGCCGATGGCAACCAGAATGGGGAAGGCCATCTCCATCTGGTTGGGGAAGAAGATGGAGCAGATGATGTATTCGCCGATATAGCCGCCGCCAGGCACGCCGCTCATGCCCACGGAGGAGAGGACTGCCACCAGAACCACCTTGAGGAGCATTCCGACGCCCTCGAAGGGTACGCCGAACACGCCCATGACAAAGGCGATTTTCAGCACGCAGGAGAAGCAGGAGCCGTCCATGTGCATCGTCGCGCCCAGGGGCAGGACCATGTCGGAGACATCCTTGGAGATGCCGGTGTCGGCGGCCTCCTCCATGTTGGTGGGAATAGTGGCTACGGAGGAGCAGGTGCCCAGAGAGACGATGGCGGGCTTGGCAATGTGCCGGAACATGGTGGAGACGCCCCGCCGGCCGCCGCCGAACCATGCGAAAAGGGGCCAGGCGGTGAAGATGTAGACGAAGCAGAGGGGGTAGTAGACCAGCATAGCGCGGCCGTAATTGGTGATGACCTCAGAGCCATAGGTGGCCACCAGATCGGCAAAGATGGCGAAAAAAGCGATGGGGGCGTAGTAGGTCACGATCTTCACGAACTTCAGCATTACGTTGGTCAGATCCTCCAGAAAGCGGCCTACAGGCGTGCTTTCGCCGCCGTTGAGGTTCACAGCGAAGCCGAAGAGCAGGGAGAAGACGATCAGAGGCAGCATGGCCCGGCGGCTCAGCAGGCCTACAAAGTCGCTGGAGGTGAAGAAGTTTACCAGCAGCTCGCTCATGGTGGCATACTCGCCCATCTCCTCTGTGGGAATCTCCGCCCAGGGGGACAGAACCGGCGGGAACAGTCGCATGAGCACATACATAAGGATGGCGGCAATGGCTCCGGTGACCACGAAGGTGGCCACGGTGACGCCCATAATCTTACCGGCCCGGCTGCGGCTCTTCATATTGGCCACGGCGCTGGAGATGGATGCGAACACCAAGGGAACCACGATGCAGAACATCATGTTGATGAACACGGTGCCCAAGGGTTTGAGGACCGAGGCCTCGGGCCAGAACCAGCCCACGATGCACCCCAGGACCATGGACGCCAGCATGACGCCCAGAAAAGCATAGTTCCTTGCGATAGAATTCCTGTTGAGTTCAGCGCTCATTTCTTTTTCCTCCTAACACAAATACATACAGTTATATAGATAACTCCTCGTCCCGGACTTCGCCTTCGCAGACGATGTTGGTGGGCCCGGTGAGCCAGAGGTTCCGCACGGTCTCCCCGTCCCGACCGACAGAGACATAAAGCTCGCCGCCGGGGACGGAGACCGCCACCTCCTTACCGCTGACCCTCTCCGCCAGGGTGAGGGCCAGAACCACCGAACCGGTGCCTGTGCCGCAGGCATAGGTAAAATCCTCCACGCCCCGCTCGTAAGTCAGCTCCGTGATCCGGTCCGGACCGGTGATCTCGTAGAAGTTTACGTTGGCGCCCTTGGGGAAGGCGGGGTTCCAGCGGAGCTCACGGCCCAGGTCACGCAGGTCCGCCATAGACATGCCGCTCAGGCCAGGGAGGGGGACGACGGCGTGGGGCAGGCCGGGGGTTCCCAACTCTATATAGGAGCAGGGCCAGATTTTGCCCGCAGCCTCCACCGGGCAGTCTAAACGGACGACGCTGGGGTCGGTAAGACGGATACGGTAGTTTCGTCGGTCGATGCGGCGGCCTGTCACAACGCCGGAGGGGGACTCCACTGTCTGCTCCTCTCCGGCAAGGCCGTTCTCAAAGCCGTAACGGCAAATGCAGCGGGCTCCGTTGCCGCACATCTCTCCCTCGGAGCCGTCGGAGTTATAGAACAGCATCCGATAGTCGCCGCCCTGGCGGGGTGCATCCACCACCATAAGGCCGTCGGAGCCAATAGAGAGATGACGGTGGCAGAGGGTTCGGGCCAGGGCGGGAAATACGCTATGGTCCAAGTGCTCGGTCAGGTTATTGAGAATAATGAAGTCATTGCCGGCCCCATTCATTTTGGTAAAGCGCATGGGAGCCCCCCTTTCCTTTAGCTTAATATGAAGTATACAGCAAAAATTCACATTGTAAATCCCATATTATGCGAAAAAATATGCGTATTGTGTTCTGGGGCGAGGGCGCTGGAGCAAAAAAAGGGGAATTTTAGAAAATTTTCAATTTTTTTCAAGAAATCACT
Source organism: uncultured Oscillospiraceae bacterium (assembly GCA_910584045.1). GTDB lineage: Bacteria > Bacillota > Clostridia > Oscillospirales > Oscillospiraceae > Pelethomonas. The sequence continues at coordinate 10,940 of CAJTYO010000078.1, forward strand.
TGACAAAGAGCGAGGGGGTGTGGTATATTAACCGAGCTGTCGCCGAGGGGCGG
>CAJTYO010000079.1 GCA_910584045.1 uncultured Oscillospiraceae bacterium
GGGGCCGGTGGACCTTGAACCAGGCGATGCGGAAGGCCATCATCACATAGGCCACCGCGTGGGCCTTGGGGAACAGATAGCCGATCTTGGCCAGGGAGTCGATGTACCACTCCGGCACGTCGTGCTCCTTCATGGCCTCCACCCAGCCCTCCTCAAAGCCGCCCTTCTTCACCTTCCCCTTCCGCACGGACTCCATGATCTTGAAGCTCATCTTGGGGTCCAGGCCCTTGGAGATGAGGTAGAGCATGATGTCGTCCCGACACCCCACGGTCTGGGTGACGGAGGCGGTGCCATTGACGATCAGCTCCCGGGCGTTGCCCAGCCACACGTCCGTGCCGTGGGAGAAGCCGGACAGGCGCACCAGGGTGTTGAAGTCCCTGGGCTGGGTGTCCACCAGCATCTGACGGGTGAACTTGGTGTTGAACTCCGGGATGGCCACGGCCCCCGTGGGGCCCAGCAGGGGGTCGTCCTCGAAGCCCAGGGCCCGGCTGGTGGTGAACAGACTCATGGTCTCCGGGTCGTCCAGGGGTATCTGCCGGGCGTTGACCCCCGTCAGGTCCTCCAGCATCCGCACGATGGACGGGTCGTCGTGGCCCAGCATATCCAGCTTCAGCAGGTTGTCCTCCATGCAGTGGTATTCAAAGTGGGTGGTGATGATGTCGCTGCCGGCGGCGTCCGCCGGGTGCTGGACGGGGCAGAAGTCCTCCACGTCCATATCGTCGGGCACCACCACCAGGCCGCCGGGGTGCTGGCCGGTGGTGCGCTTCACCCCCACGCAGCCCAGGGTCAGCCGGTTCTCCTCCGCCCGGCCGGGGTTCAGGCCCCGGGCCTCCAGGTACTTTTTCACATAGCCGTAGGCGGTCTTGTCCGCCACGGTGCCGATGGTGCCCGCCCGGAACACCTGGCTCTCGCCAAACATCTCGATGGCGTGGCGGTGGGCCCGGGCCTGGTACTCCCCGGAGAAGTTCAGATCGATGTCCGGCACCTTGCCGCCGCCGTAGCCCAGGAAGGTCTCGAAGGGGATGTCAAAGCCGTCTTTGACGTATTTTGTCCCGCACACGGGGCAGTCCTTGTCCGGCATATCCGCGCCGCAGCCGTAGGAGCCGTCCTGGATGAACTCGCTGTGCCTGCACCTGGGGCAGCGGTAGTGGGGGGGCAGGGCGTTGACCTCGGTGATGCCGGACATATAGGCCGCCAGGGAGGAGCCCACCGACCCCCGGGAGCCCACCAGATACCCGTTCTCCAGGGAGCGCTGGACCAGCTTCTGGGCGGACATATACACCACGTCGTACTTGCCCAGAATGCCGCCCAGCTCCACGTTCAGCCGGTCCACGATCAGCTGGGGCGGGTCCTCGCCGTACAGCTCGCGGACCTTGTCCCACACCAGGCGGTTGAGCTCCTCCTCGGAGTTTTCCAGCCGCGGGGGGAACAGCTTCCCCTTGGGCAGCAGATCGAAGGTCTCCACCTCCTCCGCGACGGCCCGGGTGTTGGTGACCACCACCTCCATGGCCTTCTCCTCCCCCAGGTAGGCGAACTCCTCCAGCATCTCGCCGGTGGTCTTGAAGTAGATGGGAAGGGGCTGGTCGCAGTCGGCAAATTTCTTGGAATCCAGCAGGATGTGGCGGAATATCTCGTCCTCCGGGTCCAGAAAGTGTACGTCCCCGGTGGCGCACACGGGCTTGCCCAGCTCCTCGCCCAGGCGGACGATGGTGCGGTTGAAGTTCCGCAGCTCCTCCTCGTCCCGGGCCAGGCCCTCCCGCAGCATGAAGGCGTTGTTGCACAGGGGCTGAATCTCCAGGAAGTCGTAAAAGGAGGCGATGCGCTTAAGCTCCGCCCAGTCCCTGTAGGCGGCCACCGCCTGGAACAGCTCCCCGGCCTCGCAGGCGGAGCCCACAATCAGCCCCTCCCGGTGGGCCGCCAGCTCGTCCTTGGGCACCAGAGGGAAGCGCTTGAGGTACTCCAGGTTGGACTTGGACACCAGCTGGTAGAGATTTTTAAGTCCCGTCTTATTTTTGGCGATGAGGATGATGTGCCGGGGCTTGCTCTTGACGCCGCTCCTTTTCCGCAGGGCGGGCATGGCGGCGTTGACGGCCTGGAGGGACCGCACCCCCATCTCCTCCAGCATCCGGAAGAAATGGGGGAGGAAGAGGCCGCATGTAGCCGCGTCGTCGCTGGCCCGGTGGTGCTGGAAGGCGGGGAGCTTCAGATGCTCGGCCACCACGTCCAGCTTGTACCTCCCCAGCGCCGGCAGCAGGTTCTGGGCCAGGACCAGGGTGTCCACATAGGTGGGGTCGAACTCCAGCCCCGCCTCCCGGCAGCCCGCGCGGATGAAGCCGACGTCGAACTCGGCGTTGTGGGCGGCCAGGGGCCGGCCCCCGACGAAGTCCAGAAAGTCCCGCAGGGCCCGGGCGGGCTTGGGCGCGCCCCGGAGCATCCGGTCGGTGATGCCGGTGAGGGCGATGATCTCGTTGGACAGGTGCCGCCCCGGGTCCACGAAGGTCTGGAACCGGTCGACGATCTCGCCGTTTCGGATGACCGCCGCGCCGATCTCGGTGATGGCCTCCTCACTGACCCGCAGGCCGGTGGTCTCGATGTCGAAGGCGACAAACTCGTCGGAAAAGGCGGCCTCCCCCGTGCCGTGGACGGCCACCCGGTCGTCCAGGTTGTTGACGAAGTAGCCCTCCATGCCGTATAGGATTTTGATCGTCTTGGCGGAGTGCCAGGCGTCGGGGAAGCCCTGGACCACGCCGTGGTCGGTGATGGCGATGGCGGGGTGGCCCCAGGCCTCGGCCCGCCTGACGATGTTGCCGTCTGGTCCGGCCTTGGGACTGAGGGAGGACAGCGCGTCCATGTTGGAGAAGGTGGTGTGGGCGTGGAGCTCCACCCGCTTGATTTCCGCCGTATCCTGGCGCATGGCGTGGGGGAAGGCGGCGATGTTCCGGGGATCGACGAGGATGTCGCTTCCGTCCCGGCTGAGGCGGACATAGCCCTGGACCTTCACCCACATGCCGGGCTTGATCTCCTTTTTCATCCTGGCCATATCCTCCTTCTCCAGGAACTTGGTGACCTGGACGGAGGCGTTGAAGTCGGTGAGGGCGAAGGAGAGGCAGAAGACCCCGGGCCGCCGGGTCTCCCGCAGCTCGGCGGAGAAGACCCGGCCGGCCACCACCACGTTCCCCATCTTCGGGTTTAACCCCTCTATGGGCTGGACGGCGCCCCGGATGGGGCCGCCCATGAGGACCTCCTCCTTTTTCTTCTCCGGCCCCGGGGCGGCCGGGGCGGCGACGGTCTGGCGGATGGAGACCCGGCTGAGGGCGTAGGCCTCCGCCACGGCGGCGGTCAGCTCCGCCTCTCTCTCCCCCAGGCTCCGTGGAACGGTGAGGGCGAGGTCCATCGTCCTGTTTGCCCGCTCCACCTCGGCGGCGGTCAGGAACGCCCCGTTCAGAAGGACGCGCAGGTCCCGGGAGAGGGGGAGAGAGGGAAATAATTCAAAAAAGGGAATCTGCTGTGACATTGTGTAATCCATCCTTCTCCGCCGCGCTGCGCGCGGCACGGATTGTCAAAAGGCCCTCTGCCGGCGTCAGGCGGACGGGCCGGTATTTTGCGGGGGACGGCGTCAGAGCCTGGTAATCAGCTTCCCCGCCGTTTTGAGCATCAGCTTCTTTGTCCCCGCCCCGTCGAAGGCGACCTCCACCAGGGCGTCGCCCCCCATGGGGCGGACAGACAGCACCATTCCCTTTCCAAAGGTGCGGTGGGAAATCATCTCCCCCTTCTCCAGCTGGAGAAGCTCGCCGGAGGACCCGCCGGGGGCCGTGAAGCCCGGGTCCCGGCGGGGACGGACATACCGCTGCGGCGCGGGGGAGGGGCGGCCGGAGGGGACCGGGCGGGGCGGCGCGTCGCTCTGCCGGTCGACGGGGCCCTCGGGCAGCTCGGCCAGGAAGCGGGAGGGGGGATTGGCGTTGGTCCGGCCGTACAGCATCCTCTGCCGGGCCGAGACCAGGGTCAGCTGCCGCCGGGCCCGGGTCATGGCCACATAGCACAGCCGCCGCTCCTCCTCCATCTCCTCCTCGTCCCCCGACGCGCGGCTGCCGGGGAAGATGCCCTCCTCCATGCCCACCACATATACGTTGGGAAACTCCAGCCCCTTGGCCGAGTGCATCGTCATCAGCGACACGCAGTTGTCGCCCTCCGAGGCGTCGTCCAAATCCGTGTAAAGCGCCACGCTGTCCAGAAAGCCCGCCAGGGAGGCAATGTCCGGGTCCGCCTCCAGAAAGCCGATAATGCTTGAGCGCAGCTCCTGCACGTTCTCGATCCGGCCCCGGCTCTCCATGGTGTTCTTCTCCTCCAGCGCCTTGACGTACTGGCTCTTCTCACACACCGCGTCGTACAGCTCCGGCAGCGCCAGCGTCTCCTCCAGCTCGCGCAGCTGTCCGATCATGGACGTGAAGGCCCGCAGCTTGGACGCGCCCGCCTTCAGCTCCGGATAGTCCCCGGCATGGGAGATGACCTCCCACAGGCTCTTCCCCGCCCCGGCGGCCAGCTGGGCCGCCCGGTCCATGGTGGCGCCGCCGATGCCCCGGGCCGGGACGTTCACTATCCGGCGCAGCCGCAGGTCGTCCAGCGGGTTGTTGATCACGCACAGGTAGGCCAGCATATCCTTGACCTCCGCCCGGTCGAAGAACTTCATGCCCCCGTACACCCGGTAGGGGATGCCGTTGCGCTTGAGGGCCATCTCCAGGGCGTTGGACTGGGCGTTCATGCGGTAGAGCACGGCGCTGTCCCGCCAGCTCTCCCCCCGGCCATAGCTCTCCATGATCCGGCCCGCCACATAGGCCGCCTCGTCGCCCTCGCTCAAAACCGTCCGCACCACCACCCGGTCCCCGGGGCCCGCCTCGGTCCACAGGGTCTTGCCCTTGCGGCCGGTGTTGTTTCGGATGACCGTGTTGGCCGCGTCCAGGATGTTCTGGGTGGAGCGGTAGTTCTGCTCCAGGCGGATGGTGCGGCAGGCGTCGTACTGCTCCTCAAAGCTGAGGATGTTCTCGATATTGGCCCCGCGGAAGCGGTAGATGGACTGGTCGTCGTCCCCCACCACGCAGATGTTCTCATACCCCCCCGCCAGCAGGCGGGCCAGCAGGTACTGCAGGTGGTTGGTGTCCTGGTACTCGTCGATGAGCACATAGCGGAACTTCCGCTGGTAGTAGGCCCGGACCTCCTCGTCCTTTTGCAGCAGGTGGACGGTGTGGAGGATGATGTCGTCAAAGTCCATGGCGTTGGCCTCCCGCAGGCGGCGCTGATAGCCGGCGTAGATCTCCGCCAGCCGGGGCGCGCGCCAGTCCCGGGAGGTCCGGCTCTCCTGGGCGTACCGGTCCGGGGACCAGTCCTTGTCCTTGGCGTTGGAGATGGCCGTCAGCACCGAGCGGGGGTTGAACTCCTTCTCGTCCAGGCTCATATCCTTCAGGATGTCCTTGACGACCCGCTTGCTGTCGTCTGTATCGTAGATGGTGAAGCTGCCGTCGAAGCCCGCGCCCAGCCGCTCCACGTCCCGGCGCAGAATGCGGATGCAGGCGGAGTGGAATGTGGCGGCCCAGATGTCGCGGGAGGCGGGGCCGCACATCCTTTCCAGCCGCTCCTTCAGCTCGCCGGCGGCCTTGTTGGTGAAGGTGATGGCGATGACCGACCAGGGCGCGGCGCTCTCCACGGCGCACAGGCGCACGGCCTCCCGCCAGTCCTCCGGGCCGGGATTTTCCGGGAAATGCTCCAGAAAGGCCAGGTCCTTCTCCTCCGCCCAGGGGGGAATCTCGTCGGCGTCGCTGCCCCGGCCGAAGGTCAGCAGGTTGTCCACCCGGTTGATAAGCACCGTGGTCTTCCCGCTGCCCGCCCCGGCCAGCAGCAGCAGGGGGCCCTCGGTGGCCAGCACGGCCTCCCGCTGGCTGGGGTTCATGTGTTGATAGCGCCGGGCGATGACGGCCCGGCGGGCGGCTGCGTAGCGGCCGGCAAAATCCTGTGTCATATGTATGTGTCGTCTCTCTTTCCTCAGATGTCTCTCCCCTATTCTACTATTCTTCGGCGGCGGGGTCAACGGGTAATTTCCATTTCCCCCGGGTTTGTTCCCGGCCGCCGCCGCGGGCGGGAAGGAGGCATTCTGCGAAAAGGCAGGGCGGCGGAAAACACATACGGCCCTCCGCCATCGGAGGGCCGAAATGCTCGCCGCAGACCCGGCGGCAGGTGGGGGATGCGCGGGAACGGGGCCCCGCTCTACAGCAGAAACCGGAGCGCCAGAACCGCGGAGGCCTCGTTGACGGCGGCCTGCAAAGCGGCGAAGAAAAGCCAAAACATCCTGCGCCCTCTACAGCTCCATAAACCGCTCCGCCCCCCGGGTGTGAAGCCAGCGCAGCAGCGCGCCGCCGGCCGCCAGCAGCGCCAGCGCGCACACCGCCAGCGCCCCCGCCCCGCCCACCGGGCCGGACAGCATCACCGTCAGCGCGCCGCAGCCTATGGCCGCGGCCATGCCGCCGAAGGTGGAGAGCATGGCGGCGGCCGACTGCTTGACCACCACCATATCGTTCACCGCGTCCAGCTTGGGAAACAGCAGGTTGATTACAAGTCCCATCAGGGCGGTGAATCCGGCGAAGGCCAGGGTGAACAGCAGCAGCGCGCCGCCCTCCGCCAGGCTCAGCCCCAGTCCCCAGCTCAGCCCCGCCGTACACAGCGCCCCGCAGGGACCGGCCAGCAGCAGCTGAAAGCAGACTTTTACATCCAGCGCCTCCGCCGCGGAGACGGGGGCCTCCTTGAGAATCCACAGGTTCTGTCCCTCCAGGCTGACGGAGGAGGCGGCGACGGCTACCGTGGACAGCAGGAACGCCTCCCCCGCCGCCAGCAGGGCCGGCAGCGGGAAGCCGCCCAGCCCCGCCGCCGCCAGCTGCGCCCGCAGGCTCCCGCCCATCACCGCCGCCGCAATCCCGGCGATAACCAGCAGGATAAGGCCGACGCCGGTGTTGAACAGATAGATGGGCGTGCCGAAATACCGGTCGGCCTCCTTGCGCAGCAGGGCCTTTCGCCGGCCCGCCGCCTTCAGACGGCCCAGGCGGTAGGCCGGACGCTTGCCGTGGCTGCTCAGACCGGTGAGGACCCGCTGGTAGTTTCTGGCGAACAGCCACGCCGCCGCCAGCACGGGCGCAAGGCTCAGCAGACAGAACATGGCCAGCGTCTCCCAATCGCCGCACACGCCCCTCTGAAACAGCAGGAACGGTACGCCCCAGACGGTAAACGCGCCGGCGGCCTCCGCCCCCATGGCCCCGGCGGCCAGGACGGCAAGCGCCGCGTTCATCCGCATGGCCAGGAAGAACACCGCCGCCGCCATCAGCCCGTACAGCAGCAGGCTGACCGCCCTCCGGTTGGCGAACCGTCCGCCCAGCCAGCTCAGGACGAAGCCCGCCGCCAGGCTCAGGAGCGTGGGCAGCATCGCCAGAAACAGCGTCCCGGCGGCCAGCCGCAGGACGAACAGCGCGCCGCCCCCGCCGCCGAACCACAGCCACGCCGCCCCTGCGGGCAGCAGCAGGAAGGCGCAGAACACCAGATTCTCCACATACAGCGCCGTCAGCTTCGCCAGCAGCGCCGTGAAGGCGCTCACCGGCATGGACAGCAGCAGGTCCGCGTCCCGGCCTCCGAACACCACGCCCTGAGCGGCGAAGACGGTGAACACCAATCCCATGACAACCGCCATGGCGCTCATCATCAGCAAAAGCAGCTCCAGACAGCCGGCCGCCGCCAGCTGTTCCCCGAGGGGAAAGCTGTACGACCCGGAAATGAACAGGCACAGCGCCGCCATCAGGGCAAGCGCCGCCCAGCCGGAGACCGCCTTCCTCCTGCCGCCCCCTATGCGGAAGGAGGCCAGCAGCGCCCACAGCTGCACCCGCGCCAGAATCAGAAATTTTCTCATGCCTCCGCTCCCTTCTCCGTCATGCCCAGGAACACGTCCTCCAGACTGGAGTCGCCTACCACTTCCTCCGTGGGGCCGTGGCGGACCAGCCGGCCGTCCTTGATGATGGCAATGGTGTCGCACAGCTTTTCCGCCACCTCCAGCACGTGTGTGGAGAAGAATACCGCGCCGCCGTCCCGGCACAGCTCCCGGAGATACCCCTTGAGCAGATGGGCCGCCGCCGGGTCCAGACCCACGAAGGGCTCGTCCAATATCAGCAGCCTGGGCTTGCGGATGAGGGCGGAGATGATCGCCAGCTTCTGCTTCATGCCGTGGGAGTAGCTGGCGATGGCGCTGCCCAGATCGCCGGTGAGGGCGAAGGCGTCCCCGTAGAGGCGGACCCGCTCCTCCCGCTGCCGGGCGGAAATGTCGTAGAGGTCGGCAATCAGGTTCAGGTACCCGATGCCGCTCATAAATTCATACAGGTCCGGGTTATCGGGGAGAAAGGCGGCGGCCGCCTTGGCGGCGATGGGGTCCCTGCGCACGTCGTGGCCGTCGATGGCGATGGTCCCCTGGGTGAAGCTCATCACCCCCGCCACCGCGCGAAGGGTGGTGGTCTTGCCCGCGCCGTTGTGGCCGATGAAGCCGCATATCTCTCCGGCGGGGACGTGGAGATTCAGGTCCTGGACGGCGGTCTTGCCGCCGGGATAGGTTTTGGTGTAGTGGGAAATGGTCAGCATGGATAAGCCCTCCTTTGTGTTTTTCTATCCCCCTTATACACCTTCCCGCCGGGGGAAAGTCAAGGGGAAAATGAAGTTTTTTCCCCCTTCCGTAACATTCCCCCTGCCGGAGGCCCCCGATCCGCCCCAAAACAGCGGTCCGCCGCCCGGGGGCGAATCCCCCTCCGCAGGCGGCGGACCGGCGCGGGGACGTCAAATCCCCCGTCAGCTCATTTTCAGTATCTCCCGCTTCAGCCGGTCGATGATCCGCTTCTCCAGCCGGGAGATGTAGGACTGGGAGATGCCCAGCCGGTCGGCCACCTCCTTCTGGGTCTGCTCCCGCCCGCCGTTCAGGCCGAAGCGGAGGGTGATGATCTCCCGCTCCCGCTGGTCCAGCTTGGCGATGGCGGCGGAGAGGAGCTGCCGGTCCACGTCGTCCTCGATGGGCCGCATGACCGTGTCCGCCTCCGTCCCCAGCACGTCGCTGAGCAGCAGCTCGTTCCCGTCCCAGTCGGTGTTGAGAGGTTCGTCCAGGCTGACCTCCCCCCGCTGGGCGGCGTTCTTGCGCAGATACATCAGAATCTCATTTTCGATGCACCGGCTGGCGTAGGTGGCCAGCTTGATGTTCTTGTCAGTGCGGTAGGTGTTGACGGACTTGATCAGCCCGATCGTGCCGATGGAGATTAAATCCTCAATGTTGATGCCCGTGTTCTCAAAACGGCGGGCAATATACACCACCAGGCGCAGGTTGCGCTCGATCAGGACCTGCCTGGACTCCTCGTCCCCGGCGGCCAGCCGGGCCAGGACCTCCGCCTCCTCCTCCCGGGACAGGGGCGGGGGCAGGGTGTCGCTGCCCCCTATGTACTGGATTTTTCCGGGCCGGAGCAGCCCCAGCCGCTCCAGCAGGCCCCGCAGGGCCGCCCACCATCTATGCGGCATATACGCCCTCCTCTCCTGTTTCTCCGCCCCACAGCGCGGCGTATCCGCCGCCGTCGGACACGGGGGTGGGCGAGAGAGCCACGGTGATGGGCCCCAGCTCCCGCCCGCCCAGCGCCGCCCGGTCCGCCCGGAAGCACAGCAGCAGCCCGCTGCGGACCCCCACCGCCTGATAGGGCAGCAGCCGGAAGCCGCCGCCCAGCCGCTCCAGGCACCCGGCGGCCCCCTCCGCCTCCAGGCGGGCGAGCACGCCGCGCTCCTCCTCCGTCCACAGCGGCTCCAGGGCCGCCCAGTGGACGGTGAGCACAGGCTGTCCGGACAGGCCGTCGGTCAGGGTGTTCCCCGTGTCCAGCAGGGCGGTGACAGAGGCCGTGCGGCCCCCCCGCTCCAGAACGCAGCCGCACAGCTGGCCCGCCGCGCCGTGGCGGGCTCCCCCCCGGAAAACCACGGAGAGAACCGCGAAGCAGACGCCCCCCGCCAGAAAAAACATCCGCCAGTCCAGCGCCGCCAGCGCGCCCGGTCCGCCCTCCCGCAGCAGCCGCCCCCCCGCCACCAGGGCCCCCGCCATGGCGCAGGAGAGAAGCACGAACAGCAGCAGCCGCCGCAGGAGCATCTCCCCCCGCCCGAAGGCCAGCCGCACCAGCGCCGCCGCCGCCGCCAGCTGCGGCAGCGCGCCCGCCGCCCACCGCCATCCGGGCAGGACGCACAGCGCCCCATATGTACCGCCCAGCGCCGCCGCCGCCAGCACCCGCCGCCACCGGATCGGAAGCCCCGAGAGCAGACCCGTGACGTACAGCGCCCCGGCGTCGGCTATACAGTTGAGCAGAAATGCCATATCCACATAGACTACCATGCCAATACCTCCCTTTTCGGACAAAGACAGTATAATCCCTGTCCGAGGGGGGATTTTGTCATTCCCCGTCTGGCCGATACCAAAAAGGCCCTCTACAGACATTAAACGGGCGAAGCCCGCCATAGCCCTGATGCCGCCTTCGGCGGTCCCACGGGAGTTTTCGCTGAAAGCGAAAAATGTTTGATCACTTTTTCGACGGCATGTACGTCCAAAAAGTGGCTGCGCCACTTTTTGGACACGCAGAGGCCGCCCTC
>CAJTYO010000080.1 GCA_910584045.1 uncultured Oscillospiraceae bacterium
CCTGGAGACCCCCATCGGCGAGGAGGAGGACAGCCACCTGGGCGACTTCATCCCCGACGAGGACGCCTCCGAGCCCTCCGAGGCCGCGTGCTTCACCCTGCTGAAGGAGCAGCTGGTGGAGGTGCTGTCCACCCTGACCCCCCGGGAGGAGAAGGTGCTCAAGCTCCGCTTCGGCATCGAGGACGGCCGCACCCGCACCCTGGAGGAGGTGGGCAAGGAGTTCAACGTCACCCGCGAGCGAATCCGTCAGATCGAGGCCAAGGCTCTGCGCAAGCTTCGTCACCCCAGCAGGAGCAAGAAGCTGAAAGATTTCTTGAACTGACCGGCATACGGCGCGCCGTCCCTCCCCTGCCGGGAGGGGCGGCGCGGTCTTCCCGGCAAGGTCCGTTTTGCAGTTTCTGCGGAACGGCCTTGACGGCCTGCCCCCGGTGTTGTATAATATTCCCGAACATTTGGACGAAAGAGGAGAGAGGCCATGGACCCGAGAAAAATCAAGGCGGTCTCGGACTGGCTGCACAGCACCGTTTTTAAGGACGAGCCCATCCGGTCCGGCCAATACCCTCCGCGTCCCTGCGCCCCCGCCTCCGGCCCCGCTCCCGCCCGGAGGAGCCCGCCGCCCCTCCTCCCCGCCCCCCTCCGCGAGGCACGGGCGATGGAGAGCGGCGACGACAGCCGCTGGAGAACCCGGGCGGAAATATTTCTCAGACAGGCCAAGCTGCTGGCGGAATATGAGGACGACTACGCCTGCCCCAGCGTCGCCAATCACTACTACCCTACCTACCAGGTCCTGACGGACGAGGAGCTTCGGGGCTACTTCACCTGGCGGACCAGGCTGCGCCGCGGAGACGTAAGAAAGACAGGTTTGACCTATGCGTTCTTGTACATCTATGAGCTGATCAACCAGGCCGGCGTGGCGGATGCCATGGACGGCTACCGCAGGCTGCTGGAATTCCAGGAGGTCTATGGCAAGCTTGACGACCGCATCAAGCCCTACCTTGCGCAGTGGCAGGTGGACTATGCGTATTACTACGATCTCGACCCGGCGCTGCTGGCGGGGGAGCACCTGAGCGCGCAGGAGCGAAATGCGGCCGTGTTGGAGCGCATACATGAGCACAGCGAGGCCGAGGTCATCGCCGCAGTGAAAAATCTCTCCACCGCCTGGCTGGTTCGCTCGCGGTTTTACAAAGAGTACACGGAGGATGTGGATGCCGTGATCGTCCGGGTGCTGAGGCGTATGTCTGACTACTATATCGCCCGGTACAAGCGTCCCATGGCGGACCGGTACTGCGGCAGCCGCGTCTGGGACGGGAGGAGGCCTTTCAGCGCCGCCGTCTTCGCCGACCCGCTGAACCGGCGGGACTACGAGTATCTGGTGGACGGGCAGTGCGTCTGCCGCTGTGAAAACGGCCAGTGGGGCGTTCTGCGCCGGGTGATTACCCGCCAATCCATCGCGCGGCTGACCGACCTGCTGAAAACCATTGACGCCGTCATGCGCCAGATTTACGGCGACCCCCACCCCATCAAGACCGGAACGGAGGCCAAGTGGATTCTCAAGATTATAGAGGAGGAGACCCGGGCACGTCTGGCGGAGAAGCGGGCCGCTGAGGCGGCAAAAATCAGCATTGATTACAGCCGGCTCGGCAAAATTCGCCAGGACGCCGCCGCCACCCGGGAGAGGCTGATCGTGGAGGAGGAGGCGGAACCTGCCGCGAGGGAGGCGGTCCCTTCCTGCCCCGAGCCAGAGGAGCCCTCCGGACCGGACGGAGCGCCCCCCCTGGACCCGGCGGAGCGCCGCCTGGTGCGGTGTCTGCTGTACGGCGGGGACCTGGGCTGGGTGTTGGAGGAGGGGCTGCTGCTGTCCGTCCTGGTGGACGGGGTCAACGAAAAGCTGTACGACCTGTTCCTGGACTCCGTCCTCAGCGACGGGCCCCAGGTGCTGGAGGACTATATCGATGATTTGAAGGAGATGGTGGGCCCATGAAGATTCCCAGACGAATTGCCCAGACCCTGCTCAACTCACTGAAGGGGGGCGTCGTGCCCCGGGTGGGTCTCCCCTATATCACCGTGGGACGGAGGGCCGAGATCGACGCCCTCCTGCGGGATGTGGACGTTATAGCCGACGGCGGCGCGTCCTTCCGCTTCATCATGGGCCGCTATGGCAGCGGCAAGAGCTTTTTGCTGCAAACCATCCGCAACTACGTGATGGCCAAAAACTTCGTGGTGGTGGACGCGGACCTCTCCCCGGAGCGCCGGCTCCAGGGTACCAGGGGCCAGGGTCTGGCCACCTATAAGGAGCTTATCCGCAATATGTCCACCAAGACCAAGCCGGAGGGCGGCGCGCTGTCCCTGATCCTGGACCGGTGGATCAGCGGCGTGCAGCAGGAGACCGCCGCTTCCTCCGGGCTGAGCGTCACCGACCCGGCTCTGGCCCCCCTGGCGGAAAAGCGGATCGCCGCCGTGATCTGCTCCCTGAACGAGATGGTCCACGGCTTTGACTTTGCCCAGCTGCTGACCCTCTACTACCGCGCCTCCCTCTCCGGGGACGATGAGGTCAAGGGCAAGGTCCTCAAATGGTTCCGGGGGGAGTACGCCACCAAAACCGAGGCCCGGCAGGAGCTGGGGGTCAACATCGTCATCACCGACGACGACTGGTACGAGTATCTGAAGCTCTTTGCCTGCTTCCTCCAGCAGGCGGGCTACGCCGGGATGCTGGTCCTCATTGACGAGCTGGTGAACATCTACAAGATCCCCAACGCCATCACCCGGCAGTACAACTATGAGAAAATTCTGACCATGTACAACGACACCATGCAGGGCAAGGCCCAGCACCTGGGCATCATCCTCTGCGGCACGCCCCAGTGCATGGAGGACCCCCGCCGCGGGGTCTACAGCTACGAGGCCCTGCGCTCCCGGCTGGCGGAGGGGCGCTTCGCCGGAGAGCACAGGGACCTGCTCTCGCCGGTGATCCGGCTCCAGCCCCTGACGCCGGAGGAGATGCTGATTCTGGTGGAGAAGCTGGCGGACATCCACGCAGGACTGTACGAGTACGCCCAGATCGTCACCGGGCAGGACATGGCGGATTTCATCGAGATTGAGTTCGGCCGCATCGGCGCGGACGAGCATATCACGCCCCGGGAGGTCATCCGGGATTTCATCGAGGTGCTGGACATCGTGTATCAGAATCCGGAGGTGAAGGTCCGGGAGCTGCTGGGCGGCGATAGCTTTACCTACGCCCAGAACGCCGTGTTGGAGGAAGCCGCCGGGCAGGACTTCGCGGAGTTTGAGCTGTAACCGCTTGCGTGGGGAGCGATAAACGAAAATTGATAGAGGTAATACAAATGGATATATCCCTTTTCTCCAATGATTATACTGTACGCCGCCTGGAAAAAACGGACGTGGCAGATATCTATTTACTGTGCAGTAAAAATAGCTTGTATTACCAATACTGTCCTCCCTTTGTGACCGAACAGAGTATTATGGACGATATGAAAGCCTTGCCGCCAAATAAAGAAATGTGCGACAAGTATTATATAGGGTACTACAAAGGGGAAGAATTAACTGCCATAATGGATTTTATTATGGCATACCCAGATGAAAAGACTGCTTTTATCGGCTTTTTTATGACAGCGGCATCGATTCAGAATACTGGCATTGGAAGCAGCATAATTGACGATTTATGCCGCTATCTGACTGAAATCAGGCTTTCAAGCGTGCGGCTTGGTTGGGTTAAAGGCAATTCCCAGTCAGAGCATTTTTGGCATAAAAACAATTTTAAGGAAACAGGGATTACGTATGACACGGATCACTATACGGTCGTTGTAGCTCAGCGGGCTTTATAAATTCCAGTTTATCGAACGACCCTATAAGGAGCGCCCTATGAACATTTTTGACCGCTACGCCCCCTTCGTCCAGGAGTACATCTACCGCAACCGCTGGGAGAATCTGCGGGCTATCCAGGTGGCCGCTGCGGAGGCTATCTTCCGCAGCGACGGCCACGTGCTGCTGACGGCGTCCACCGCCTCCGGCAAGACAGAGGCGGCATTTTTCCCCATCATCACCCTCTTTTCCGAGGACCCGCCCTCCTCCGTGGGCTGCATCTACATCGGCCCCCTGAAGGCCCTCATTAACGACCAGTTTACCCGTCTCAACGATCTCTGCGCCGAGGCGGGCATCAACGTGTGGCACTGGCACGGCGACGTAGCCCAGAGCCACAAGAGCAAGCTCATGCAGCATCCCTCCGGCATCCTCCAGATCACCCCGGAGTCCCTGGAGGCCATCCTGCTGCACAAGCACGGGGCGGTGGCAAAGCTGTTTTGCGATCTGCGCTTCGTGGTCATCGACGAGGTGCACTCCCTGCTGCGGGGCGACCGGGGAGGGCAGACGCTGTGCCTCATCGAGCGTCTGAGCCGTCTGGCGGGGGTGAATCCCCGGCGGATCGGCCTGTCGGCCACCATCGGCGACCCGGAGCGGACGGGGGAGCTTCTGGCCATGGGCACCGGCCGGGAGACCGTCATCCCCAAGATTGAGGCCAAGGGAATGACGTGGCGGCTGAGCATGGAACACTTCTATGTGAAGGACCTGCAGGCCGCCGGGGACAGGACGGACATTGAGGCGCTGCCCGTGCTGGAGGAGAAGACGGACCAGGCGCCCGCCAGCGCGGACCCGGGCCTTGGCTATATCTTTGAGCACACCCGGGGCAAGAAATGTCTGGTTTTCGTCAACTCCCGCGAGGAGTGCGAGACGGTCACCACCACCCTGCGGCAATACTGCGAACGCGCCCGCGAGCCGGACCGCTTCCTCATTCACCACGGCAATCTGTCCGCCTCCTACCGGGAGACGGCGGAGGAGGCGATGAAGGACGAGACCCAGTACATGACCACCGTCACCACCGCCACACTGGAGCTGGGCATCGACATCGGCCGGCTGGAGCGGGCGTTCCAGATCGACGCCCCCTGGACAGTATCCTCCTTTTTGCAGCGCATGGGCCGCACCGGGCGGCGGGAGCTGCCGCCGGAGATGTGGTTCGTCATGCGGGAGGACGAGCCGGAAGCCCGGGCCCTATTGCCCACCACCATCCCCTGGAAGCTTTTGCAGGGGATCGCCCTGGTGCAGCTGTATCTGGAGGAGCGGTGGGTGGAGCCGCCCCGGCTGGACAGGCTGCCCTACAGCCTGCTGTACCACCAGACTATGTCCACCCTGGCCTCCAGCGGCGAGCTGTCGCCCAAGGCCCTGGCGGACCGGGTGCTGCGGCTGCACTACTTCCGCCGCATCTCTCAGGATGACTACAGGATTCTCCTGCGCCACCTTATCTCCACAGACCACATCCAGCAGACGGAGCAGGGCGGGCTAATGGTGGGACTGGCCGGGGAGCGGGTGGTCAACTCCTATAAGTTCTACGGCGTATTCCAGGAGAACGAGGAATACACCGTCCGCAGCGAGGCCCAGGAGCTGGGCACTGTGGTTCTGCCGCCCCCGGTGGGGGAGAAGCTGGCCATCGCCGGACACGTGTGGCTGGTGCTGGACGTGGACCACAAGCGGCACCTGGTCTACTGCGAGCAGGTCAAGGGCAGCATTCCGGCCTACTTCGGCCTGTGCCCCGGCGACCTGCACACCAAAATTCTGGAGAGAATGCGGCAGGTTCTTCGGGAGGACCGGCAGTACCCGTATCTGATGCGGAACGCGGTGGCCCGGCTGGAAAACGCCCGCTTTACAGCCAGCCGCTCCGGCGCGGGGGATACGCCTCTGCTCAACATGGGCGGCAGCATGTGGTGCCTGCTCCCCTGGGTGGGGACCTATACGTTCCTCGCCATGGAGCGGTTTTTGAAGGTCAAATGCGCCCAGCGGCTGGGACTGAAAAATTTTGAATCCGCCCGGCCCTACTACATGCAGTTCACCATGAAGGCGGATGCGCAGACCTTTTTTAAGGTGACGGCGGAGGAGATCGAAAAGCCCATCGATCCTATGGAGCTGATATACCCCAAGGAGCTGCCTCTCTTCGACAAGTACGACGAGTTTCTGCCAGAGGCGCTGGTGAAGAAGGGGTTCGCCTGCGGCGTGCTGGATCTGGAGGGGCTGGGAAATGCGGTCCGGCGCTGGAGCTCGGGAAGCGCTCCCGCCCGATGATTCCGTCCGCATCCCCCCTTGCAACCAGCCGCTGTTTTCGTTAAAATAAGAAGGATGAAAAAACCAACGATGGAGGTAGACCCGCCATGAATTCAAAATTCCAAGCAAAGATCGTCAGCTGGAGCATCGCCGGTGAGGAGGTCTGCGCCAGCGCGGCCCGAATCTCCACCACTCAGGGAGACGCGCTGGAGCTGTTCGAAAAAGCCCAAGGCAACCCCAAGAATCAGGACCTCATCGGAAAGGTCCTCCGCTCCGGCCACCGGTCCGTCATTGAGCACGCGGTGTTCTCCATCGCCCTGCAAAATGTGTCGGTATATGTGGAACAGTATTTTATTGAGTGCCGCCTGGCCTCCTTTACCGTGAAGTCCCGGCGGTATGTGGATTTCAGCGGTTTCGGATACTATATTCCGCCTGCGCTGGAGGGGCCGGCGTTAGCGGACTACGGCGGATATATGGACGGGCTCTTCAGCGCCTATCAGGAGCTGCTGGAGTTGGACATCCCCAAGGAGGACGCCCGTTTTCTGCTGCCATACGCCTTTTGCAGCAACTTTTATTGCACGCTCAACGCCCGGGAGCTGGTCCGTCTCATTCAGTCCATACGCAGCGGCCGCAGCGAAAGCGTCCCGGAGCTGCTGGACATTGCCCGTCAGCTGGCGGAGCAGCTGACGGAGCTGTTCCCGGCCCTGACGGAGGAGCTGACGGAGCCCGGGCAGGCTGCCCCTCCGTCCTTCGCTCCCCTGTATCGGGAGAAGCCCGTGTGGGTGACGGAGGACGAGGCGGGGGCTGCGGAGCTGCTGGCGGGCCCGGCGGCCCCCGGCAGACTGCTGGAGCGGGCTTACAGGCTTGCCCATCCCGGGACGGATAATCCCCTCTCCCCGGAGTCGCTGACGGGAGCCCTCCGCCCCAGGGAGCTGGAACAGCTGAGCTACACCTTTGTCCTCTCCGACCTGAGCCTGGCGGGAATCACCCACCTTGTCCGTCATCGGATGCAGTCGGTGATCATTCCGCCTATCCAGTCCGTGGATCACAGCCGGTTCATCCTGCCGGAGACCATTCGAAACAATTCCGCCGCCCTGGCAATCTACCAGACCGCTCTGACTGAGGCCAACCGTCTTGGACGGGCTCTGTGTGAGAATCCCGTCCTGCGGCCCTACAGCTGCTATTTTGCGGTCAGCGGCAATGTGCTGGATGTGATGACCACACTCAACGCCCGGGAGTTGATGCTGATCACCCGGCTGCGGACCTGCATCCGGGCGCAGTGGGAAATTCGCCATATCGCCACCGGGATGCTCCATCTGCTGCGGGAACACTACCCCGCCCTCTTCCGGTACTTTGGCCCCAGCTGCTATCTCACCGGCCAATGTCCGGAGGGGAATATGAGCTGCGGGCGGCAGACGGAGATGGCGGCCCTCTTCGGAGGAGATTCCCTGTGAGGGCTCCGATACTGCCACTGTCGGTGACGGATACCGTATGGAGCATGACGGGATCGCCTCTGCCGCTGATTACCGGATATTTAATCCTGGTAAACCTGTGGGCTTTCTTTCTTATGGGGTTCGACAAGGGCCGGGCCAGAAAACGGGGGGCGAGGCGCATTCGGGAGCGAACCCTCTTCCTCTCCGCCCTGCTGGGCGGCGGGCTGGGGGCCTGCCTGGGGATGTGGGGCTTCCGGCACAAGACGAAGCACTGGTACTTTGCACTGGGATTGCCCCTGATTCTGGCGGCGCAAATCGCGGTGGGGAGCTGGCTGTATTTCAAATTTTTATAAATCACTCCGGTTTGCAAAGAAATAACTTCTTTGCAAACCGGAGTGAAATTACCTATGGGGGCAGAGAAAATCAGGCGGCGCCTGAGGTTATCTCCGGATAAAAACTTTGTAAAAATTTTATCCGGAAACAGTATTACAGGAGAGCTTCAATCTGCGCCCTATCCGGCATAGAGCGGATAGCGCCTCTTTTTGTGGTGACCAGATAGGCGGCCGCGTTGGCAAATTGCAGCATTTTCCCCAGCCCATCCGCCGTCAGTCCATCCAGGCCATGCTCCAGCACAAAATGCAGCACACATGCACAGAAGGTATCGCCGGCGCCCGTTGTCTCAATGGTGCCGCCCATCTTCAAAGCCGGCTGAAACACACGATGATTTTCGTAATAGGCGCAGCTGCCGTCCGGACCAGCCGTCACGTTCAGCAGACGAATGTTAGGGTATTCCTCCCGCAGAATAGCGGCGCCCCTGTCGAGATCGGTCTCCCCTGTCATTGTTTCCAGTTCATTGTCTGCAATCTTCAGGACGTCGCACCGGGACAGGCCATATGCGATCTGTTTTCTCGCCTCCTCCAGGCTCTCCCATAGCGGAGGGCGGAGATTGGGGTCAAAGGACAACAGCGCGCCCCCCGCCTTAGCACAGTCGAGCGCCCGGCAGGTGGCCTGCCGCACCCCCTCGTGGGTCATGGACAGCGTACCAAAATGGAATATCCGGGCATTAGCAAGCACCTCCTCCGGAAGCTCCGCCGCCGTCAACATCATATCCGCGCCTGGGTTGCGGTAAAAAGAAAAATCACGATCCCCGTTTGCCAGCTTTTTTACGAAAGCCAGGGTCGTATGGGTCTCTCGGTCCTGAGCCAGGTAGTTCATGCAGATACCGGCCTCTTCCGCCGCTGCCCGCAGCTGCCGGCCAAACATATCGTCGCCCACCTTGCCAACAAAGGCACAGGAGCGGTCCAGCTTACGCAGCATGGCCAGCACATTGCATGGTGCGCCGCCGGGATTAGCCTCGAAGAGAATGTTTCCCTGCGGACTGAAGCCGCTCTCTGTGAAGTCTATCAGCAGTTCTCCCAAGGCAACCACATCAAAGCTATTTTGCGCCATATGTCCAGTCCTCCCCGTAGAATGTAGTTGGATGTTCTCCTCATAGTATATCGGATTTTGGGGAGGATGGCAAGAGGTTTCCTGCGGGCGAATCTACACGTTGTCCCCTAATGCCTCCTCCAGCTTGCCCAGGGCACGCTTTTCGATACGGGATACATAGCGCCCCGGGTATTGTAAACGATGCAGTTCGTGAATTTGTGCCGGATTTATGAGTTTTCCAGCTGTTTGAAGCGAAATTTGATGATAATTTGCTTGTCGCTGGTCAGCTCCACCCGTTCGATGAGGCTGACCAGCAGCTCTCGGTTGGCGGAGGCGGTTTCCAGGAACCGCTCCACCAATTTTTTTGCCAGATCGGCCTGTTCGGCGGGGGAATAGTCCGGGCGGTTCAGCTGGCTGAGGCGCTGTTCCAGGGCGGCGCGATCAGCCTTGACTTTGGAGTAGATGCGTTGGAAGTCAGCTTCGTCCAGAACGCCGCTGAGTTTATCCATATAGACTTTGTCCAGATGGGCGGTCAGGCTGTCGATTTTGGCTCTCAGCGAGGCGATCTCCTTTTCGTTGCTAGCCTCCGCTAGAGCCTTTGCCACCTCCCGCTTAGCTGTGGGCAGCAGCTGGTCAGCACGTAAATAGTCCTGGCAGACCTCTTGCACCTTTTCAATCACCGCCTGGGTCACTGTCTGCTCTTTGATTGTGTGGCTGGTGCAGACACCCGCTTTCGTAAACCGCTGGTAGGTTCGGCAGACAAAATATAGCTTATCCTCCCCCGCTGCGTTCTTGCGGTTGAGCACCGCCAGCGGATATCCGCATTCGTGGCAGAAAATTAGCCCCTTGAGCAGGAAGTCGTAAGTCCGGCTGCGGGTGTGCCTGCGGCTGTTGACCAGTGCCCGCACCTTGTCGAAGGTTTCCCGGTCAATGATCGGCTCGTGGGTGTCCTCTACCACCACCCAGTCCTGGCGGTCCTGCTTGATACATTTTTTAGACTTGTAGTTAATTTTTCGAGTGCGTCCCTGAACCATACTACCGATATAGGTTTCGTTTTGCAGCATATCCGAGATACGCTCACTGCTCCATAGGCCGGTGTAGGGGCCGGGGTGCGCTACTGGCAAACCGGCGTAGGTGGCAGGGGTGGGGACGCCCTCGGCGTTCAGCTGGGCAGCGATCTGGCGGCAGCTCACCCCCTCCAGGGCCATAGCGAAGATACGCCGCACCATGGGGGCCGCGTCCTCGTCTATGACAATCCTGTTCTTCTCTGCGGGGTGCATCTTGTAGCCGTAGACCGGCTTGCCGCCGATGAACAGACCCTTGCGCTGCTTGTCGTGCTTGACGCTGGAGATTTTCTTGGAGATGTCCTTGGCGTACATGTCATTCATGATAGCGCGGAAGGGGGTGATGTCGTTGGCGGTGGAGTCCACCCCAGTGTCGATACCGTCCAGCAGTGAGATGTAACGGACCCGGTGCTCCGGGAAGTAACGCTCCATGTAGTGGCCGGTTAGGATATAATCGCGGCCTAGACGGCTCAGGTCTTTGGTGATGACCATGTTGACCTTCTTGGCCTCAATATCGGCGATCATGCGCTGAAAGTCCGGCCGGTCAAA
>CAJTYO010000081.1 GCA_910584045.1 uncultured Oscillospiraceae bacterium
TGGATGGTGATGGTGATCTCCTCCTCGCTGTCCCGCCGGTCGAAGCGGGCGTCCACTCCCGCCCGGCGGATGGTCTCCATTCCCCGGTCTACGCTGTTGAGGAACAGGCGCACGTCCTTGATGATGTACAGCGGCTTCCTGCCGGCCTTGTCCTCTCGCTGTTTTTTTTGCAGCTGGCCCTCTATGTACTCCTCCGCCGCCGCCACGGTCAGCTTTTTCTCCCCGATGTGCCGCAGCGCCGCCGTCTGCGCCTGCTCGCCCTCCAGGCGCAGCAGCGCCCGAGCGTGGCGCTCGGTCAGCTCGTATTTCCTCAGCAGCTCCCCGCATGCGGGGCTCAGCCGCAGAAGCCGCAGCTTGTTGGCCACAGCCGGCTGGGAGCGGCCCAGGCGGCGGGCGGCCTCCTCCTGGCTCATGCCGTAGGTGGTGATCAGCCGGGAGATGGCCTCGGCCTCCTCCAGATAGTGCAGGTCGCTGCGCTGAAGATTTTCCACCAGGGCCAGCAGGGCGCTGTCCTGGGGCGAGACCCGCACCAGGATGCACGGCACGTGGGTCAGCCCTGCCAGTCCCGCGGCCCGCAGCCGCCGCTCCCCGGCCACCAGAACGTAGCCCCCCGCCGTCTTCTCCACGCTCAGAGGCTGGAGCACGCCGTGCTGCCGGATGGACTCCGCCAACTCCCGCAGAGGCTGCTCGGGGAAGTGCCGCCGGGGCTGGCGGGGGTTGGGGCTGATGCGCTCGATAGGCAGGATGTGGATGCGGCCGGATTGGTAGAGCTGATTTTTCGCCATATACATAAGGATTCCCCTCCGCAGATTTTTCTCCATTTTACGGCTTGTCCGATGCAAATGGGAGAAAATCCTGTCGGAGGGGAAATTTTATTTTTTACGTCCTGCGCTTTCTCCGTTCAAGGGTATCACCACAGGCTGCACAGCAGATCTGTGTACCCCGACGGGTCGTCGATGGGCAGGCCGGCGATGAGCTTGGCCTGGTTGAGCAGCACCTGGGCGTATTTTTTCGCCCGCTCCGGGTCGGTAGTCCGGGCCTCCTCCAGGGCGGCGAAGGCGGGGTGGTCCACGTTTACCTCCAGGATGCGCTTGGCCTTCATGCCCATCTCCGGCTGGGCGGCGGCGAAATAGCGCTCCATCTCGAAGCTGACCCCCTCGCCGCTGGTGAGGCAGACCGGGTGGGTCTTCAGTTTCCGGGACACGCGGACCTCGTCCGCACTCTCTCCCAGGGCCTCCTTCAGGAAGTCCAGGGCCTCCTTGTAGTCGTCGGCCTTTTTCTCCTCGGGCATATCCTCCAGATCCAGATCGCCGTCCACGGCGGAGCGCAGGGGCTTGTCCCTGTACTCCCGCAAAATTTCCATCAGCAGCTGGTCGGCATGGTCGGTGAGGTAGAGGATCTCCATGTTCCTCTCCCGCAGCAGCTCGGTCTGGGGCAGGTTGTCCATGGCGGCGGCGCTCTCGCCGCTGGCGTAGTAGATACACTTCTGGCTCTCCGGCATCCGGTCCACGTACTCGGCCAGGGTCACCAGCTTCTTCTCCGTGGAGGAGTAGAACAGCAGCAGGTCCTGAAGCAGCTCCCGCTTGGCCCCGTAGTTGTTCAGGCAGCCCACCTTCAGCTGGCGGCCGAAGCTCTGGAAGAACTTCTCATAGCCCTCCCGGTCCTCTTTCAGCATCCGCTCCAGCTCGCCCTTGACCTTCTTCTCGATGTTGCCGGCGATGAGGCGCAGCTGCCGGTCGTGCTGAAGCAGCTCCCGGGAGATGTTCAGGCTCAGGTCCGGGGAGTCCACCACGCCCTTGACGAAGCCGAAGTGGTCGCCGATGAGGTCCTGGCACTTGTCCATGATCATCACCCCGGCGGAGTAGAGCTGGAGCCCCCGCTCATAGTCGGCGCTGTAGTAGTCGAAGGGGGGCCGGGCGGGGATGTACAGCAGCGCCTTATAGGACACCTGGCCCTCGGCGGAGACGGTGATGACCGACTGGGGGGCGGTGTAGTCGCTGAATTTCTCCTGATAGAACTTGTCGTACTCCTCCCGGGTGACCTCGCTCTTCTTCCGCTGCCACAGGGGGACCATGCTGTTGAGGGTCTCCTCCTCCTTATAGCTCTCGTATTCGGGCTTGTCCTCGGGGGAGTCCTCCTTTTTCCGGGACTTGGTGACCTCCATGCGGATAGGCCAGCGGATGTAGTCGGAGTACTTCCGCACCAGCTCCCGCAGGGTGTACTCCTGGAGGAACTCGCCGTACTTCTCCTCCTCGCCGTCGGGCTTGATGTGCATGATGATGTCGGTGCCCACACCGTCCTTCTCGCAGGGGGTGACGGTGTAGCCGTCGGCGCCGTCGCTCTCCCAGCGGTAGGCCTGATCCTCGCCGTACTTTTTGGTGACCACGGCGATGTGATCGGCGGCCATGAAGGCGGAGTAGAAGCCCACGCCGAACTGGCCAATGATGTCCACGTCCTCGTTGTCCTTGCCCACCTCCTGCCGGAACTGGTAGGTGCCGCTGGAGGCGATGACGCCCAGATTGTTCTCCAGCTCCTCCTCGCTCATGCCGATGCCGTTGTCGCTGACGGTGAGCAGGCGGCTGTCCGGGTCGGCATGGATGGTGATGCGGAAGTCCTCCCGCTTCATCCCCACGTTCTCGTCGGTCAGGGACCGGTAGCACAGCTTGTCGATGGCGTCGCTGGCGTTGGAGATGATCTCCCGCAGGAAGATCTCCTTGTGGGTGTAAATGGAGTTGATCATCAGATCCAGCAGCCTTTTGGATTCGGCCTTAAATTCTTTCTTTGCCATAGTCGCGTATTCCTCCCGTTAAAGAGGAGCCGCCTCCGGCGGCCCCATAAATTTTTCACGCCTATCATGGCGCGTAATTATGAACGCAGTATGACTAAATTGTAAACATTAGCACTCAGCCGGAAAGAGTGCTAATCCGCCGGCCCTGCGCATCCGCCCGCCAGTGAAAAAAGTATTACAGGGCTGCGCGTCCGCGGGCGGCTTTGGCCCGTTTTCACCCCATATGGAAAAGCGGATGCACATCACCCCGCGCGGGCGGTTGTCAAAGCCGCCCGCCCGTGGTACAATATTCCGTGAGAATGAAGGAGGGCGCGCCAATGTTGAAGAGGGTATACATCGAGATCACGAATCTGTGTAATCTCCGCTGCTCCTTCTGTCCCGGCACGAAGCGGCCGGGCCGGGTGATGCCGCCGGAGGAATTCCGGCTTTTGACGGAGAAGCTGCGGGGCCGGGTGAAATATCTGTACTTCCACGTCATGGGGGAGCCGCTGCTGCATCCGCAGCTGGGGGAGCTGCTGGAGATCGCGGCCGGGGCGGGCTTCCGGGTGTGCCTGACCACCAACGGGACGCTGCTGGAGGAGCGGGGGGGCGTTCTGCTCTCCTCCCCGGCCCTCCACAAGGTCAGCGTCTCCCTCCACAGCGCCGAGGGAAACGGCATGGGGGACATGTCCGCCTATCTCCGCGCCGTCTGGGACTTCGTCCGGCGGGCCTCGGAGCGCGGGATCATCTGTTCCCTCCGGCTGTGGAACCTGGGTGGCGCGGAGGCGCGGAACGGGGAGATTCTCTCCTTTCTGGCGCGGGAGCTGGGGGCCTGCCCCCTGGATATGCCCCAGCCCCGGCGGGGCAGCTGGCGGCTGGGGGAGAGGTTGTACCTGGAGCAGGCGGAGAAATTCGACTGGCCGGACCTCGGCGCCCCGGAGCGGGAGACCCGGTTCTGCCTGGGGCTGCGGGAGCAGGCGGCGGTGCTGTGCGACGGCACGGCGGTGCCCTGCTGTCTGGACCACGAGGGGGACGTGCCCCTGGGGAACCTGCTGGAGCGGAGCCTGGAGGAGATTCTGTCGAGCCCACGGGCCAGGCATATTGTCCGTGGCTTCTCGGAGGGAAAGCCCGCCGAGGAGCTGTGCAGGCGCTGCGGCTTTGCCGCGCGGTTTGGATGAGAGGGAGGGTATACTGTGGAGGACAAGCTGCGGCCCATCGTGGAACCGCTGATGGATTGGTACGAGAAGAACAGGCGGGACCTCCCCTGGCGGGGGACAAAGGACCCCTACAAGGTGCTGGTGTCGGAGATCATGCTCCAGCAGACCCGGGTGGCGGCGGTGCTGCCCTACTACGCGCGGTGGATGGAGGAGCTGCCCGACACGGAGGCCCTGGCGGCGGTGAGCGAGGAGCGGCTGATGAAGCTGTGGCAGGGGCTGGGCTACTACAGCCGCGCCCGGAACCTGAAGCGGGCGGCGGAGAGGATCGTGGCGCTCGGACGCTTCCCCGACAGCCGCGAGGCCCTGCTGGAGCTCCCAGGGGTGGGGGACTACACCGCCGGGGCGGTGGCCTCCATCGCCTTCGGCCGCCGGGTCCCTGCCGTGGACGGCAACGTGCTGCGGGTGGCCGCCCGGATCACCGGCGCGGCGGAGGACATACTGGACCCCGCCGTCCGCCGCCGGTTCCGGGGCTGGATGGAGGCTGTCACTCCGGCGGAGGACCCCGGCGGCTTCAACCAGGCCCTCATGGACCTGGGGGCCATGGTCTGTCTGCCGGGGGCCTCGCCAGACTGCGCCCGCTGCCCCCTGGCGGCGGTGTGCGAGGCGAAGCGCCTGGGACAGCAGGCGGCGCTGCCGGTGCGGCGAAAAAAAGCGGCGCGCCGGGTGGAGGAGCGGACGGTCTACATCCTGCTGCGGGAGGGCCGCACGGCCCTGCGCCGCCGGGAGGAGAGAGGGCTGCTGGCGGGGCTGTGGGAGTTCCCCGGCGTCCCCGGGGCCCTGGGGGAGGAGGAGGCCGGCTGTCCCCTGGCGGCGTGGAGCCTCCGGCCCCTGGAGTGGAGAAAGAAGCTGGAGGCGCGGCATATCTTCACCCACGTGGAGTGGCGGATGACGGGCTACGTGCTGCGGGTCGAGGGCGGGGGAGAGGAACTGGTCTGGGCGGACCGGCGGGAGCTGGAGGCTTTGGCGGTGCCCTCGGCCTTTGCCCGGTTTCTGGAGGAGGCCCGCCGGGCCCTGGAGGAGGAGAGAGGATGATCTGTACGCTGTGTCCCCGCCGCTGCGGCGCGGTGCGGACGGAGGAGGCCGGGGAGGGCTTCTGCGGCATGGGAACGGCGCCGGTGGTGGCCCGGGCCATGCTCCACCGCTGGGAGGAGCCCTGCATCAGCGGGACGCGGGGCAGCGGGGCGGTGTTCTTCTCCGGCTGCGTGCTTCGCTGCGTGTACTGCCAGAACGGGCCCATCAGCCGGGGCCGCTTCGGAAAGGCCGTCGCGCCTGTCCGCCTCCGGGAGATTTTTGAGGAGCTGATCGACCAAGGGGCCCACAACATCGATCTGGTCAGCCCCACACCCTACGTCCCCGCGATTCTGGAGGCCCTGGAAGCGCCCATGAGCGTGCCGGTGGTGTGGAACACGGGGGGCTATGAGCGCGTGGAGACGCTGCGGGCCCTGGAGGGCCGGGTCCAGGTGTGGATGCCGGACCTGAAATACGGGGAGGGACCCCTGGCGGGGGCCTACAGCGGCGCGCCGGACTACTTCGCGGCGGCCTCCGCAGCCATTCTGGAGATGTACCGGCAGAGCGGGGATTATGTGCTGGAGGACGGCCTGCTGCGGCGGGGGGTGCTGATCCGGCATCTGCTGCTGCCGGGCGGGCTGGACAACGCCAAGGCGGTGATGGACTGGGTGGCGGCCTCCTTCCGGCCGGGGCAGGTGCTGTTCTCCCTCATGTCCC
The DNA here is from genome assembly GCA_910584045.1 of uncultured Oscillospiraceae bacterium. GTDB lineage: Bacteria > Bacillota > Clostridia > Oscillospirales > Oscillospiraceae > Pelethomonas. The sequence continues at coordinate 5,710 of CAJTYO010000081.1, forward strand.
AGTACACCCCCCAGCCCGGGGCGGAGGGCCTGCTGGCCCGCCGGGTCGCCGGCGGGGAGTACCGGGCCGCCCTGGCGTATATGGAGAACGTGGGTATCACGGACGGCTACTGCCAGGATTCCAGCTCCGCCCGGGCGGAGTACACACCCGATTTCGATCTGCGCGGCGTATAGCGCTTTTTTGAGAGAGCAGCTGGCCATTTCTTTGAGTTTTTTGTGTCAACTGATATTGACAAAATCATTGAATAGCTTTACTTAACAGGGCAAGGTCTGCCATAGTTGGCGGACCTTGCCCTGTATCTTCAAACCCTATGCAAGCTGGCAAAACGTTACAGATCGTCCAAGGTAAACTCCGCCAGGGGGTCGAAGTCGGGGAAGTGCTCGTTCTTGTAGTTGAGCAGCTCCGCGGTGACGTTGGTCTTACCGTTGTCGATAGCCAGATTCAGGTACTCCATCACCTGGGCCAGGGTGGCGCCGTCCAGATGGGCCACGATGGAGGCGTCGTCCCGCATGATCCACCCGATGATGGTCCACTGGTCCAGCAGAGCCACGATGTGGTTCACCTGACGGGTGTATTTTTTGAACGTGAACCCGCCCAGCTTGACAAGGCCGTCCAGGTCAAGACTATTGTGGTACAGATCAAGAGCGCTGCAATCCAATTCCAACTCACAGCCGGCAAAAGAGATTGATAATATGCAGAGAGAATAATCGTAGCTGAACGAGACCCCGTGCTTCTCCTTGCCTTTGAACCGGTAGAGGGGAAGCTCAATATTCTGGTACATATTAGGCCGGATGGCGCTCTCGCGGACCACCGGCTCCCAGACCTGGGCAAAGGGCTGCTTGATGCCGTAGTTGTTAAAATACTTCTGCCATGCCAGCACGTCCCCCGGCTTCATCTCCATGGGGTGGGCGACCTGGATTGGCTTGCTGCCCACGGCATAGGGCTGCTCCCCGCTGTCGATGGCCGCGCCGTCCCGGAGGGTAAAGGTCTGGCCGTCCTGGCTCCAGACCAGCAGACTGGCCACCTGCCGCAGGAGCGGGTTTTCTCCCAAGTAGGACGCCTGCCATTTCTCGGCCGGATATTTGGCGCCGCTCAGAAAGTCCTGGAACAACCGGTCGCACCGGGCTTTGGCCACCTTTTTGGCATTCTTCTTCATCTCGGCGAAATCGGCTTTGGCAGCTTCATACTTTTGGGGGGCGGCTCCCTTCTTCGGGATAGACTTGACCGCTTTTCCGGCATTTCCGTCAAAAATGCTCAGGGTCAGGTCCTGGGCCAGGGTAACGGTGACGGTGTTGCTCCCCAGGTCGTAGACCTTCTCCCCCTTCTCGTCCAGGCCGAAGTCCGCCAGGACCGTGTCCCGGAGGGTCTCCGCATCGGTGCCCCGCAGTTGGGCGTACCTGGTCAGGAGTGTTTCGCCTTCCCGGCTCCAGGGGTTTTTGGTTTTGTCCAGTTCCAGCATGGCCTCCCGGGTGTCGCTGAGGAACAGCGCGCCCCGGAGGGTGATGATCTTGTCACGGCCAGACGCACCGGCGCGGTCCCAGGAGGCCCAGTCCCTCTGCTTGGAGATCATCGCCTGCACAGTCTTGCCGTCCCCGAAGCGGCAGCAGGGGAGCATCCAGGAGGCGTGGGGGCCGCCATAAACGGAGACCGGGAGATTTTTGGTGAGAAATTCCTGAAAGGAGGCCGGATCCAGCGCCGCCGCGGCCTTGTCCGCCGCCTCTATGGTCTGGTAGTTGGAATAGTCCCCGCGCTTGTAGCCGCTGATGGCCTGGTGATAGGAATACTGGTCCATGTACGGCACCACGGCGCACAGCACCACGAACGGCGGGGCCGTCTTTTTGGGCTTGTCCAGCTTGAGAGAGGGGTTCAGGAGAACCTTTTTCAGCGGCGACTCCTTGCCGCCCTTCTTCCGGTAGCTGGCCATCAGGTCGGATTCGCGGTACAGCTTCCAGAGGTCGGCGATGGGCGTGTTTTCAAAAGGCCCGGCCTCTTTCTCCGCAGCTTTCTGCGCTGTCTCTGCGGTTTTCCGTGCTTTCTCTGCTTTTGCGGTCTCTGCGGCCTTTGTGGGCTTCGCGCCGTCCATAAAGAACCGGAGGACCTCAGGCCTGACTCTGCCCGGGTGTTTCTGCGCGTATTCCGTCGCCTTGGCAAAGCATTTGGCCTTCTTGCTCCCGGCCAGCAGCTCCGCCATAGCCTGGGCGATCTCCTCCGTCTGACTGTTGGGCATATACTTCTGGAACAGCTCCGTCCAGGCTTTTGCCTCCTGGAACAGATACAGCCCTGCCCAATCCTTCGGCTGAAGCTCCCCCCTCCAACGCTCCCGTATGGTTTCCGCCAGGCCGGCCGGAAGCTTTTTTTCTCCTCGGAGCAGCTCCCGGGGCGGCTCCAGCTTTTTGCAGTCGAAGAAAGCATATTCTCCAATTATCTTGACGCCCTCTGGGAAGGTCACGCTGGTCAGGTTCACGCAGCCTGAGAAGGCCCTCTCCCCGATTTTCGTGACGCCCTCCGGGATGGTCACGCTGGTCAGGTTCGCGCAGTGCTTGAAGGCACTATATCCGATTTCCGTGACGCCCTCCGGAATGGTCACGCTGGTCAGGCTTGTGCAGCCCTCAAAGGCCCTCCACCCGATTTCCGTGACGCCCTCCGGGATGGTCACATCCCCGCCGGGCCCTTTGTATTTCTGCAAAACGCCGTTGTCCCAAACTCCGTTCCCAATGACAAAATCCTGATTGCCGCTCATACCGCAGTCTCCTTTATAGGTTGTATTTAGCCGGGAAACGCCATCCCAAAAGTAATTTTTTTATCATAGCACATCCGAGACGCAAAAACCATATGCAACCAGCATAGTTGACAATTTTTTGCAAGATGGTACACTATATTTAGAATTTGTTCACAACAGGAGGAGACCGACGATGACGCAAGCGGAGACTTTGGCCCGGGAGATACTTTTGCTGTCCCGGAACACCCTTTTGGTCAACCTGCGGTTTCTGGACGCCGCCCTGAGCCAATTCGTCCTCACCCCCTCGCCCCTGCCCTTCGCCACCGACGGGCAGAACCTGTACTACGACCCCCGGCACGTCCTGCTGTGCTACAAGGAAGAAAAGGAAGCCAGCATCCGAAACTATCTCCATCTGGTGTTCCACTGCGTTTTCCGGCATATGTACGTCCACACCCTGGTTGACCAGGCGCTGTGGGACCTGTCCTGCGACATCGCGGTGGAGGAGGTCATCAACGGCCTGCTGCTCCCCAGCACCGCCGCCAAGCGCCAGGAACCGCAGCAGGCCGAGCTGGCCCGGCTCCGCCAGACGGTCAAACCCCTCACCGCCGAAAAGCTCTACCGCCACTTCCAGAGCCACCCGCCCTGGGACCCGGAGAAGCTGCGGAGGCTGTTCTGGGGAGATGACCACACCCCCTGGTATCTGCCCCCAAAGGTCACAGCTGCGGTTGGCGGAAACAGCGATGAAAACGGCCCTCCCAGCGAGGGAAACAGCGACGAAAACGGCCCTCCCGGCGAGGGAAACAGCGGTCTCTCCGCCGCTATGGAGCAGACCTGGAAGGACATCTCCGCCCGGATGCAGATGGATCTGGAGACCTTCTCCAAGCTCCAGGGCGACCGGGCCGGGTCGCTGACCCAGAACCTGCAGGCCGTCAACCGGGAGAAGTACGACTACACCGCCTTTTTGAAAAAATTTGCCGTCCGTGGAGAGGTCATGCGGCTGGACCCGGACGAGTTCGACTATGTCTACTACACCTACGGGCTGAAGCTCTACCGGAATATGCCCCTCATCGAGCCCCTGGAATACCGGGAGGTCAAGCGCATCCGGGAATTTGTGATCGCCATCGACACCTCCGGCTCCACCTCCGGGGAGCTGGTGCAGAAATTTGTCCAGAAGACCTATAATGTGCTGAAATCCACCGAGAGCTTTTTCAGCAAAATCAATCTCCACATCCTCCAGTGCGACGCGGACATTCAGGAGGATGTGAAGATCACCAGCCAGGAGGAATTTGACACATACATAAAAACCATGACCATCAAGGGCCTGGGGGGCACCGACTTCCGGCCGGTGTTCGCCTATGTGGACGAGCTGCGGCGGGGGAAGGAGTTCCAGAACCTCAAGGGCCTGATCTACTTCACCGACGGGTACGGCGACTTCCCGGAGAAAAAGCCGGACTACGCCGCCGCCTTCGTCTTTGTGGAGGACGAGTACAACAACCCCGATGTGCCCCCCTGGGCCATCAAGCTGGTGTTGCAGAAGGATGAAATTTGACTTTGTCAAATTCAAATATTTTTCAGGAGGAATTTTACCATGGAAAACAAGCAGGATTTTGT
>CAJTYO010000082.1 GCA_910584045.1 uncultured Oscillospiraceae bacterium
CGTTCTCCCACACGCCCTTGAGGCGGCGGTACTGGCCGAAGAGGTAGCCGATCTCCCGACCGCCCACGCCCATATCGCCGGCGGGCACGTCAACGTCGGGCCCGATGTAGCGGTAGAGAGCCGTCATGAAGCTCTGGCAGAAGCGCATGATCTCCGCATCAGACTTGCCGGCAGGATCAAAGTCGCTGCCGCCCTTTCCGCCTCCGATGGGCAGACCGGTGAGACTGTTCTTGAAAATCTGCTCAAACCCCAAAAACTTGATGATACCGGGGTACACATTGGGCTGGAAGCGGATGCCGCCCTTGTAGGGACCGATGGCCCCATTAAACTGGCAGCGGTAGCCAATATTGGTATGATAATTGCCGTTGTCGTCCATCCACACCACACGGAAGGTGAACATGCGCTCGGGCTCTACCATGCGATTGAGCAGGTCGGCCTTCTCATACTCGGGATGCTTGTCCACCATCGGGGCGATGGAGGTCAGGACCTCCTCCACGGTCTGCACAAACTCAGGTTCATTGCCGTGTTTCTTCTTGACGTTCTCGATCACACTTGCGACGTAGGCATTCATAGGGTTTTTCCTCCTCAAATTTGCAGAGCGGGCAGGATAGCGCCCCGCCTCCACTCCATCTACTGCCATACTACCATCTTTTGGCTGAAAAAACAACCAGATTTCTTGTGAAATCTCTGCGCAAAACGTGAAATTTTCCAGCTCATTTTTGTGCATAACAGCCAGACGGCCACTCCTTCCGGAGCTCCGCAGCGGCCTCCTCCCCGAATGCGGTCCAGCAGTCACCCATGGGCGGGGCGGAAAAAACGCGCATATTCCCGCCCGCCATGGGAAAGGCGAGCAGGGCGCTCCACAGCGCCAGCTCTCCCCCTCCCCCGCCGTATTTGCCGTCCCCCAGCAGAGGGAGGCCCCGGCTGGCGAACTGTACGCGGATCTGGTGCGTGCGCCCTGTGTGCAGACGCACCCGCACCAAGCTCAACCCCTCCCGCTCCGCCGCCACCCGGTATGCCAGGCTTGCCTCCTTTACGCCGCCCCGCACCCGATACACAACAAAGCTCTTGTTCCTCGTCCTGTCATGGAGCAGCAGATCCCTGAAGCCTCCCTCTCTCTCCTCAGGGCAGCCCCGGATCACGCAGAGATACTCCTTGCGGAACTCCCCACGAGACAGGGCAGCAGACAGCACCCCTGCAGCCTGTCCGGTCTTGGCATAGACCATCACGCCGCCCGCATCCCGGTCCAGACGGTGGACAGGAAAGATGCCACAGCCCAGCTGCTCCCGCAGCAGCGCCGGCATACTGCTGCCGGGGCCGTCCTGGCTCAAAATCCCCGGCGGTTTGAGACAAACCGCCAGGGATTTATCCTGAAACAAAACCGGTATCATTTCATTACACGGGCCATGATCTCCAGTCCTCTTTCGATCTCCTCCTTGGAGATCACCAGAGGGGGCAGCAGCCGCAAGGTGTCCGCTCCTGCGGTGAGGCAAAGCAGCCCTTCGTCCATAAGCCGATCCTTCAGCTCCCTGTGGGACATCCCCTGCACCCCCACGCCGATCATCAGCCCCATGCCCCGGATGCCGGATACATAGGAACTCTTTAGGGCGGCAATGCCATTGCGGAGATATTGCCCCTTCTCCTTTACATTCTCCAGAAAATCAGGGCTCAGCGTATCCAGCACCACATTAGCGGCGGCGGCGGCCACAGGATTGCCGCCGAAGGTGCTGCCGTGGTCCCCGGCCCGCAGGACGTTGCGGCACTTCTCATTGACCATAAACCCGCCGAAGGGCAGTCCCCCGGCAATACCCTTGGCGAAAGTCGCCACATCCGGCTGAACGCCAAACTGCTGATAGGCAAACAGCGTACCCGTCCGTCCCACGCCGGTCTGGACTTCGTCAATGAGCAGCAGCCAATCCTTTTCGGCGCACAGCTCAGCCACAGCCCGGACATAGTCCGCCTCCAGCGGATTCACGCCGCCCTCCCCCTGGATGAGCTCCATCATCACACCGCACACATCGTCACCGGCGGCGGCTAAGAGGCTGTCCATATTATTTGCCTCCGCATAGCGAAACCCCTCGGTGAAGGGAAAGAAGAACTCGTGGAAATGGTCCTGTCCCGTGGCTTTCAAAGTAGTGATAGTCCGCCCATGGAAGGAATTTTTCAGGGTGATAATGGCCGCCCGCCCTTCTCCGTACTTCTCGTAGGAGTATTTGCGGGCCAGCTTGATCATGCCCTCGTTAGCCTCCGCGCCGGAGTTGCCGAAAAAGACGGCGGACATGCCCGCCGCAGGGACCAGCTTGGACGCCAGCCTTGCATAAGGCTCTGTATAAAAGAGGTTGGAGATGTGGCCCACCTTCATAGCCTGGTCATAGACGGCCCTTGCCCACGTCTCATTGGCGTAGCCCAGTGAGCAGACGCCTATGCCGGAGGTAAAGTCAATGTACTCCTTGCCCCCGGCGTCCCAGAGGGTGGCGCCCTTGCCGTGGTCGATGGCGATTTGATTTCTTCCGTAGGTCTGAAGGACATATCCCTCATCAAGGGCCTTGATTTCGTTAAAATTCATAAAAGCTCATTCCCTTCAAAAACAGAGTATAAAAGGATGCGAAAAGACCTTTTGCCATTTTCAGGAGCGCATCCTCACCAGATCATCGTCCCAATTCCCGCGTGGGACAACACTTCAATCAGAATGGAGTGGGGAATCCGCCCGTCCAGAATATGGGTTCGCCGGACGCCGTTTTCGACGGCGTCCACGCAGCAGTCCACCTTGGGAATCATTCCCCCGGAGATGATTCCCTGGGAGACAAGACCCGGCACATCCGGCAGCCGCACCTGGGAAATCAGCGTATCCTCGTCATTCCTGTCCCGCAGCAACCCTCGGATGTCCGTCAGCAATATCAGCTTTTCCGCTCCCACCGCTATGGCTATCTTTGCCGCCGCCGTGTCCGCGTTGACGTTGTAGCTGGTCTCCTCGTCGGTCCCCTGGGCCACTGTGGAGATCACCGGAATGAAATCGTTATGAATCGCGTCTTGAATCACCTTGGGATTGACCTCGGTGATGTCTCCCACCAGTCCGTAGTCCACACCGTCCTCCTGCCGCCGCACCGCCCTGAGCATTCCGCCGTCCAGGCCGCACAGACCAACCGCCTGCCCGCCCGCCCGATTGAGCGTGGCCACCAGGTTCTTGTTCACCTTGCCGCACAGCACCATCTGCACGGCCTCCATGGTTTCCTCGTCTGTGTAGCGCAGGCCGTTTACAAACCGGCTATCCTTGCCCGTCTTCTTCAGCAGCTCGTTGATCTCCGGTCCGCCGCCGTGGACCACCACTACATGGATACCCACCAGCCGCAGCAGGATAATATCGCTGATGACCGCCCGGCGAAGCTCCTCAGAAACCATGGCGTTGCCGCCGTATTTGATGACGACCGTCTTCCCGTAGTACCGCTGGATGTAGGGCAGCGCCTCCACCAGTACCTGAGCCCTGTCGCTGTGATTGAGATTCATGGCATACTCCTTATGTGCGGTAATCTCCGTTGATCTTGATATAGTCATAGGTGATGTCGCAGCCCCAGCAGGTACAGCTCTCGTCACCCTCGGCCATAGCGATGTCGATGTCCACCTCGTCCTCGCTGAGAATTCTCTTCGCCAGGTCCTCGTCAAAATCCAGGCCCCTGCCGTTCCGACAGACCAAAATCTCCCCAGCCTCGGAGGCAAAGGATACGTCCACCTTCTCCGGGTCGAACCTCTCCCCCGAGTAGCCCATGGCGCACAGAACCCGCCCCCAGTTGGCGTCACAGCCAAAAATGGCGGCCTTTGTCAGGGTGGAGGAGACGACGGATTTTGAGATGATCTCCGCCTGCTCCTCGCTCGCCGCGCCCCGGACGGTGCAGGTGATGAGGTGCTTGGCCCCCTCCCCGTCCTTCGCCATGGACCGGGCCAGCATATAGCAGATTTCGTGGAGCTTCATGACAAAGTCCACATAGTGGTCGTTCTCCTCGGTGATCTCCTTGTTTCCTGCCAGACCGTTGGCCAAAATACAGCAGGTGTCGTTGGTAGAGGTGTCCCCGTCCACGCTGATGCGGTTGAAGGTGGTCCGCACCACCTCCTCCAGGGCCGCCTGGAGCATTTCCTGAGAAATGGCGCAGTCAGTGGTCAGGAAGCACAGCATCGTACCCATATTGGGGTGGATCATGCCGCTGCCTTTGGCAATGCCGCCGATATGGACCTCCTTACCGCCGATAATGACCTTCCCGGCAAATTCCTTCTTCACCGTGTCTGTAGTCATGATGGCATGGGCCGCCCCGTCGCTGCCCTCCGCACTGTGCTCCAGCAGACCGTACAGCTCCGGCATACCTTTCTCGATGACATCCACCTTCAGCGTCTGCCCGATGACCCCGGTGGAGGCCACCAGCACCTCCTCCGGCGCACAGCCAATAGCCTTTGCCGCCGCCGCGCACATCTTCTCCGCGTTCTCCTCCCCCCGGGGGGCGCAGGCGTTGGCGTTGCCGCTGTTGGCGACGACAGCCCGGACCCTGCCGTGGGCCAGATGGTCCTTCGTCACATGGATGGGGGCCGCCTGCACCACGTTTTTAGTAAACATAGCCGCCGCCGTGCAGGGCGCGTCGGAGACGATCAGCGCCACGTCCTTTTTCCAGACGGCGTGGGTCTTCACCCCCACATGGAGCCCTGCCGCCCGGAAGCCCTGGGCGGCGCACACGCCGCCGCTGATGGTGTTGAAATCGGTTTCCTTGCACATGACTTTTTCTCCTATTTCACCAGCCCGGTCTCCTCTGGGAGACCCAGCATGATATTCATATTCTGTACCGCCGCGCCGCTGGCGCCCTTGCCCAAGTTGTCCAGCCGGGCGGCCAGCATCACCTGTTCCTTACTCCCGCAGACAAAAATCTGCAAATCGTTGGTCCCTGCCAAATTGTTGGAGCCGATATATCCGCACGCAGGCGCGTCGTCCGGCCGGACGGTTACAAACCGCGCTCCGGCGTAGAAATCCCGGTACATCCGCCGCAGGCTGTCCACGCTCTGTCCGCCCGCCAGCATATCCAGATACAGAGGCACGGTCACCACCATGCCCTGAGGGAAGTCGCAGATCATGGGCATAAAGACAGGTTTGCGCTTTAGACCGCAGGCCCGCATCATTTCCGGAATGTGCTTGTGCTCCAGCGTCACGGCGTAGTGCCGGGGACCGGCCAGCTCCGCCTCCCGGTCCGTGCTCTCATACTGGGCGATGGCCTTTTTGCCGCCGCCGGTGTAACCGGAGACGGCGTGGCAGGTTACCGGCGCGTCCGGCGGCAGCAGTCCCCGGCGGACCAGCGGCGCGACCAGGGAGATGAACCCCGTGGCATAGCACCCCGGGTTGGCCACCCGCTTCGCCGTTCGGATCGCATCCCGCTGCTCCACACCCAGCTCCGGGAAGCCGTAGGTCCATCCATCCGCCGTCCGGTGTGCGGTGGAGGCATCAATAATCCGGGTGCCGGGATTATCCACCAGCTCCACCGCCTCCACGGCGGCGGCATCCGGCAGACAGAGGAACACCAGGTCCGCCTCGTTCATCAGCTTTTTTCGCTCAGCGGCATCCTTGCGCTTCTCCTCGTCGATGAGCAGGAGCTTCAAGTCCTCCCGGCCGGACAGACGGTCGTAAATCTGCAGGCCGGTAGTACCCTCCTTGCCGTCGATATAAATTACAGGTTTATCCATGGCGATGCTCCTCAATGAACTGTCGTAATTTCTCGATTTGCCGGCCGGTCTCCTCCGGAGCCGGGCCGCCGAAGCTCCTTCGCTGGCCCATACACGCCTCCAGACTGAGGGCCTCGTACACATCCTCTCTGAACAGGGGTGAGATGCTTTGCAGCTCCGGCAGGGTCAGCTCCTCCAGAAGCTTGCCGTTCTCGGTGCAGTAGTAGACCAGATTGCCCACCGTCGTATATGCGTCCCGGAAGGGCATCCCCTTCTTAGTCAGATAGTCGGCGCAATCGGTGGCGTTGATGAACCCGCCTCCGGCAGCCCGGCGCATATTTTCCGGCAGCACCCGCATGGTGGCAATCATCCCCGCGAACACAGGCAGGCACATTTTCACCGTGTCCACCGCGTCGAACACCGGCTCCTTATCCTCCTGCATGTCCTTGTTGTACGCCAGAGGCAGGCCCTTCATGGTGGTCAGCAGGCCCATCAGATGGCCGTAGATCCGCCCCGTCTTGCCCCGGACCAGCTCGGCCACGTCGGGGTTCTTCTTCTGAGGCATAATGGAGCTGCCGGTGGAGTAGGCGTCGTCCAACTCGATGAACTTAAACTCCCAGCTGCACCACAGGATGACCTCCTCGGCAAAGCGGCTGAGGTGCATCATCAGAATGGACAGATCGCTCAGCAGCTCCACGGCATAGTCCCGGTCGCTGACCCCGTCCAGGCTGTTAGAGCAGGGCGCGTCGAACCCCAGCAGACCGGCGGTCTGCCGGCGGTCAATGGGGTAGGTGGTGCCCGCCAAGGCGCCGCTGCCCAAGGGACAGACATTCATCCGCTTCCTGCAGTCCTGAAGCCGGGTCACGTCCCGCTTCAGCTGCTCGGCATATGCCAGAAGGTGCTGGGCGAAGGAGATGGGCTGGGCCCGCTGGAGGTGGGTATAACCGGGCATGACGGTCTGTCCGTGCTGTCCGGCCTGGTCCAGAAGGGCCTGCTGGAGGTCCAGAATCTGCTCCATGATCTCATCGATCTCCCGTCGGAGGTAGAGACGCAGGTCCACAGCCACCTGGTCATTGCGGCTGCGGGCGGTGTGGAGACGCTTTCCCGCCTCGCCGATTTTTTCCGTCAGCAGTGCCTCCACGTTCATGTGGATGTCCTCATGATCGGCGGTAAATTCAATTTTTCCAGCCTCGATCTCCGCCAATATTTCGCTTAAGCCGGAGATAATCTGCGCCTTGTCCTCCATGGAAATGATGCCGCAGTCCGCCAGCATGGACGCATGGGCAATACTGCCCTCTATATCTTCCCGATACAGACGGCAGTCAAATTGAATGGAGGAGTTGAAATCATTGACCAGACTGTCGGTCTCCTTGCGGAACCGTCCGCCCCATAGCTTCATTGTTTTTTCCTCGTTTCTTCTTCTCAGCCCATCGGGCCGCTTCTGAGTGGCTTCCAGTGGATAGTCCGTGGCTCCGCGCCCCCGGACCCCGCAGCTGCTTTTGTCTGCTCTTTCCTTGCAAAAAGACAATTTTACCCCGACAGGGGCAAACGCCCTGCGGCAACACAAAATAAAAAGGGGGAACCGGGGGCAAAGCCCCCGGTGTCGTAATTAAAGCTTACCCTGCTCCCGATAAGCCTGAACGGTATCAGGCAGGCCCCAGAGGTTGATGAAGCCCGTGGCGTCATCCTGATTATAATCGCTTTCCTCAAAAGTTACAAGCTTTTCTGAGTACAAACTTTCCGGAGACGTGACAGCGGATGTGATAATATTCCCCTTGTAGAGCTTCAGCTTCACCTGGCCGGTAACATGCTCCTGGGTCTTGACCGCAAAGGCCTGGAGGCACTCCCGCAGGGTGGTGAACCACTTGCCGTTATACAGCAGGTCCGCAAAATCCACCGCCAGCTTGGTCTTCATGTGCTTCGTATCCTTGTCCAGCGTGATCATTTCCAGCACCTCGTGGGCCCGGTACAGGATCGTGCCGCCGGGAGTCTCGTACAGGCCCCTGTCCTTCATCCCCACCAGACGGTTCTCCACAATGTCCAGCAGGCCGATGCCGTTGTCCCCGCCCAGTTTATTGAGCCTGCGGATGATGTCGCTGGCCTTCATCTTCTCCCCATCCACCGCCACGGGCACGCCCTTTTCAAAGTCCAGGGTCACATACGTGGGCGCATCAGGAGCCTTAGCCGGAGACACGCTCATCTCCAGGAAGCCGGGTTTATCGTACTGGGGCTCGTTGGCCGGGTCCTCAAGATCTAAGCCCTCATGGCTGAGGTGCCAGAGGTTCTTGTCCTTGGAATAGTTGGTCTCACGGCTGATCTTCAGGGGTACGTTGTGTGCCTCCGCGTAGGCGATCTCCTCCTCGCGGCCCTTCAGCTCCCACTCCCGCCAAGGAGCAATGATGATCATCTCCGGTGCGAAGCGCTTGATGGCCAGCTCAAAGCGGACCTGGTCGTTGCCCTTGCCGGTACAGCCGTGGGCGATGGCGTCCGCCCCCTCCTTCTTGGCGATATCCACAAGGCGCTTAGCAATGATAGGGCGGGCAAAGGCCGTGCCCAGCAGATAGTCCTCATACTTGGCCCCCATCATCATGGAAGGGATCACCACCTCATCTACCATCTCATCCACCAGGTCCTCGATATACAGCTTCGAAGCGCCGGTCTTGATTGCCTTCTCCTCCAGACCGTCCAGCTCGTCGCCCTGCCCCACGTCGGCGGCCACAGCGATAACCTCGGGGTTGTTGTAGTTCTCTTTCAGCCAGGGAATGATGACGGAGGTATCCAGTCCGCCGGAATAGGCCAGCACGATCTTCTTGACTTCCTTTTTGCTCATTATATATATCCTCCCGATTTGGTTATACAGAATTGGATTGATGTGCATATATATTACATCTCTATGACTTTTTATGCAATGCAGAGTTTACATGAATCTTTCCAGGTTCAGGCCGTTTTACTTGTGCAATTTACCGGAAATAATTGCTATATTTCCGCTGCACGTGCCCATGTTTGAGGCAGAGGATGATGAGGTGTATGTGTATATAGTGCATATTCTGTCAAGATTTTCCCTCCTATACGCCGCGAGAACAATGTACAGTGGACGGATATGACGATGTAAGTTGGGCAAAGTACATAGATTTACCAGGAAAATTTATGGAGAATGTGCATGGCCTATCCCGGACAGGCCTGATATAATGGTGTGCGATGCCCCCCGGCGGTCGGAGAAACTGCGGCCGCACACAGATTTAGGAGGTAGGTCAAATGAATAAAACTACAAAAAGTTCTCAGAGCGCAGCATACACCAGCCCCTATGAGTTCCGCGGCCGGATTCCCCTGCAGCAGGCGATCCCCCTGGGGCTCCAGCACGTACTGGCCATGTTCGTGGGCAACCTGACGCCGCTGATGATCATCTGCGGCATCTGCGGCATCACCAGCGAACACCCGGACATCTATGTAACGCTTCTACAAAACGCCATGCTGGCGGCTGGGATCATTACCCTCATCCAGCTGTGGTCCATTGGCCCCATCGGCGGGCAGGTGCCGGTCATTATGGGCACCAGCTCTGGCTTTCTGGGGGTCATGAAGGGCGTGGCCGCCAATGCCGCTCTGGGAGGCGGCCTGGTGGCCTACGGCGCCATCATCGGCGCGGGGATGATCGGCGGCCTGTGCGAGGCTGCGCTGGGCTTTTTCATCAAGCCTCTGCGGAAATTCTTCCCGCCGGTGGTCACCGGCAGCGTGGTGCTTGCCATCGGCCTGAGCCTTATCAGCGTAGGCGTTAACTCCTTCGCCGGAGGCAGCGGAGCCAAGGACTTCGGGTCCGTACCCAATCTGCTGCTGGGTCTTTTGGTGCTGGCAGTAATCGTGGTGCTAAAGCACTTCACTAAGGGCATCACCTCCACCTCCTGCATCCTCTGCGGCATCATCGTGGGCTATATTGCGGCAAGCATCATGGGCATGGTCATGCCTCATGAGCTGGCGGACGCAGAGGGCGCGGTCTACACCGCCTCCTGGTATGTGAACTGGGCAAAGATCGCCGAGGCCAGCTGGTTCTCCGTGCCCCACATCCTGCCGGTAAAGCCGGTGTTCGACCTCCACGCCATACTATCCATCCTCATCATGTTCCTGGTGACCGCCGTGGAGACCATCGGAGACATCTCCGGGTGCATCGAGGGCGGCATGGGCCGGGAGGCCACCGCCAAGGAGCTCTCCGGCGGCGTG
>CAJTYO010000083.1:0-3609 GCA_910584045.1 uncultured Oscillospiraceae bacterium
GCGCCAATTACTGTGCGGAGGACATCACCAGAATTACCTACGGAAAAAAGACGCTCTATGAGGCGCCGCCTATCCTGGCTGAGGATATGGCGGAACGTATTGAAATGGGAGGAATGCAGCTTGGATAACAGAGAACAGACATCGCCGGCCCAGGGCGAAAACACCCGCGGCTATACCGTCGATGAACTTCTCGCTCAGATGGAGCCGCAGTATCAGGCATATAAAAACACGATGCGCCAGTGCATCGCTGGCCTGACGGAACACGCCGCCCGGCTTGCCGCACAGGGTCAGGAAGAACAGCTGCCCACATTCCGCAGACTGCTCACAGATATGGCTGAGTTCTGGGGATTGGCTGAGGATGACACACCCAAGGGATACCGGGAGATGGTGGAGCAAATCGGCAGTACATTCGATCAGGCGGTATCCGCCGCCAGAGACTCCGGCGGCGCGCCTGAGCTGAGTGAACAGACCAGACAGAATATCCTCAGCGGCTTGGAACTCTACGCCCAGGAGATGCGGGCCAACGATGAGGAGCTGGAACAGTGGGCAGCGGAATGCGACAGCCTTGCGGGAGGCCTGAAGAAACAGTGGTATCCGGCGCAGCCGGGGATGGAAATGAGCAAGTCCGATTTCTGGGAGCTGATCGCCGGAGCAAAGAAAGAATGCGGTCAGAATATGGACGCATCCAGCCAGTGGCTGGCCGGGCAGCTCATTGCCCGCGGCCCCCAGCAGACACAGGACTTCCACGACATTCTGAACGGATACCTGAATCTATCGTATCAATACGGACTGTGGACCGCCGCCTCGCTGATGTGTGAAAACGGCTGCTCAGACGACGGCTTCATCGACTTCCGGGCATGGCTCATCGCCCAGGGCGAGGAGGTCTACATGGCGGCGTTGGCTGATCCGGACTCTCTGGCAGATGTGGAAGCCTATGGAGGCTGCCAGTTTGAGGAATTACTCTACACTGGAAACGAAACGATGAAGCATTTGACCGGCAAGGACGCCTATGAAAACACGGACCCGGACGCATACAAAGCACTGGTAGCGGAGTTAAAAAAAGGTATTACCTATGGAGAAGGCGTCGACTACCCCTACGAATGGGATGAGGTTGAGGAGTATCTTCCCCGCCTGTGTGAGAAGTATTTGGAACCGTGCGCTGTCGAGTTCCATCTGAAGTCTCATCACACAATTTGGTTCTCCGACTGTCCGGACATTCAAAAGGCCCGTGAGGGCGGGCCCCCGCAGAGGAACGGGCCGCAAACTGATATAAAAATGGAGGGAATGTAAATGGACCGGATACCAAAAGAATGGCTGGATTTTCTGCGGGAACAGTTTCCAGTGGGCAGCCGGATCAAGCTCCGCGAGATGAAAGACGACCCCCACCCGGTGGAGCCGGGGAGCATGGGGACGCTGAAGGGCATCGACGACGCCGGCCACTTTCTGGTGAACTGGGACAGTGGCCGCAGCCTGAACCTGGTGCTGGGGGCGGACAGCTTCTCTGTCCTGCCCCCGCCCCTCCAGACGCTGAAGCTGTACGCCCCCATGACCGCGGAACTCTTTGAACCCGATGAATACGGCGGAATGGATGAGGATGGTACTCCTTTGGACGGGCGGGATCTTCGCCACTACGCGGACAGCATCCTGGCCGCCCTGATCCGGGAACGGATGCCGGAAGAAGCGGAGCGCGGCATTATGCACTGGTACGGCAAAGATGATGCCGTGGATCGCAAGGTCCGCTCTGCTCTCTTCACTACAGAGGAACGGGAAGGCCGGCTCTGGGCGGTAGTGGAGTGCAAGGCAGCAGAAGCGCTGACCCCTGTGGAACTGGACACTTTGACTGATTATCTGAGCGGGCAGATGTCTGATGGCTGGGGCGAGGGCTTTGAGCAGCGTGATATTGGCATCGGAGATGGCTGTGAGCTGTATGTCCACCTGTGGCAGAGCAAGAACTGGAGCATCATGCCGGAGCAGGACCGCTTCGATCCCCACTTCTCTGAGCGGCTCCCGGATATGTGCTTCTCTGTCCTGCCGGAGGATGACTCCCTGATCTGCATTACCAGAGGCGCCGGCTATCAGGTGTCGGAGAACAGCAGTGAGAAACCCGGTCTGAACCGGCACATAGCGGACTACCGCAATCAATGCCGCGGAATCAGCAAGGCTCAAGAGCAGGCCATGCTGGGCGGCTGCCTGCGTGGCTGGGACTCCCCCGCTGCTGATCCCAGGCACTACATCCAGGAACAGGCGCTGATGAAAAAAGCGGCTTCTGAACAGAAGTTGGCGGAGGGACTGCCGGAACTGTGCTTTTCCGTCCTGCCCAGCACTGGGGCGCTCATCTGTATCAAACGGGGCGAGAGCGGCTATTACCCCTCGGACTGGGATACCGGCGTCCCCGCCCAGAACCGGGAGCTGGCGGACTACAACAACCAGCGTCTCGGCGTCACCGGTGCCCAGCGGCTGGCAATGGAGGCCGGGTCTATGCATGGCTGGGACTGCCCTGCCGCTGATCCCAGGACCTATGAGCAGACCCTCCAGTCCCCCACTGATATGGAGGCTGGAGCGCCGATGGGAGGGATGACTCTTGGATAAGGTATTCCATATCCGCACATTCAGCAGCCCCAACGGAGCCTGTCAGGAAGTGGAGCTGGATCTGCCAGCCACGGATTACGAACTTCTCGACGCGATGGAACAGCTCCGGCTGGAGGACGGAAAGCACCCATATCTGGAGTTCCATGCTGTCGAGGAATACGACTACTTGAACGAGCGCATTCAGGAGACAGACATCTTCCCGCTCAATGCCCTGGCCAAGCGGCTGGCAGAGCTGGACACGCGAGGTATGGCCGTCTTCGAGGGGCTGGTCTGCATGGATATTCAGAAAGGCGTGGAAACGATCCCCATTGGCAGCCTGATCGACTACGCCTACAGCGGGGAATGCTGCCATGTGTTGGAGGATGCCGTGACCGATGAGGAACTGGGCAGGTTCCTTGTGGAGAACGGGTTTATCCCGGAAACAGACGCCATTCCGGACGCCACGCTTGAACTGCTGGACTACGCGCAGATTGGGAAGAACCATCGGGAGGCGGAGGGCAGTACATTTACCGGCTTCGGCTATGTGGAGCGGCACAGCGAACCGCGTCAGGTTTACAAAACCCTGGATCTTACGCCGAAAAAGCCCGCGTACACCATCCTGGCTGAGACATATGACGGAAACCGGGTGGAGTTCCCATACCCGGCCAACGCTCCCATGGGGACGGAGCCGGTGCGCTGTGTGGACTGCACCGCGCCGTCACTCATCGGTCTGACCAGTGGAATGGAAACTGTGGACCTGCTGGCCCGCAGACTGGCAGGGCTGGAGCCGAAGGCCCTGACCGCTTACAAGGCCCTGCTGGAAGCCACAGATTGCAAGGACATCCTGAGCGCCGGGGCGCTCATGGACTCGCTGGACAACTATGTCTTCTCCCCCCAGTACAGCTCCCCCATCGAAGTGGCGAAGGGGGAGCTTTCTCTTATCCTCTGTGAGCCGGACGCGGCGACACTCGCCCCACACCTGAATCTATACCAGTACGGACAGGCGCTGATCGAAAAGTGCGGCGGCGTTCTGACTCCCTA
>CAJTYO010000083.1:3709-5174 GCA_910584045.1 uncultured Oscillospiraceae bacterium
GTCCAGGGTATGGAAGAAAGCCCTCAGCAGGGCGGAATGGAGATGATGTGATGATGGATGATTTCAAAGAATTCCTGGAACTGCCCGGTACGCCCCAGGAACAGGAGTGGTTGAAGGAGCAGCTGGAGACGTTAAGCGTCCGGGAGAGCTACGCCCTCGCCGCCGTCTCGATGGGGTATCCACCCGAAAAGGCGGCTGACGCCATCAAGAGTATTTTGAGCCTGCCCGACTGCACGCTCCATCCGGCTGGGAGCTATGAGGATTTGGGCAAGTACAGCCAGAAAGGAGCGGCCAACCTGCCGGAGGACGTCCTGCCCTATGTGGATTTTGGTCACATCGGGCAGAAGTTTGAGGATGAGCACCCCGGACTGTTCATCGGAGGCTATTATGTGGAATATCCGAAAAGGGCAGCAGAACCAGCTTACTCCGGAAAGAACGCGTTTTTGCCGGAGGACAGCGATTGGAGCGTCAAGCTGAAGCTGGCCTCCCCTGCGGTCCCCGAGGGCGTGTGGCTCCGGCTGCCGGGATATGACGGCAAAATGGTGGAGGACGCGGACGAGGTCGTGCTGGCACTGGACGAGCTGCGGGTCAAGTCTCTGGAGGACTGCACTCTGCTGGAAGCCCGGTGTATTCTCCCCGAGGCCGGAGACCTTACGAAGCAGTATTCCAGCATTACCGATCTGGTTCGGGATGGGGATAATCTCGGCTATGTTCTGGCTGAGCAGGGTCAGGGCAAAGCGCACTGGCTGGACAAGTTTGCCGCCGCTTTGGAGTATGAAGACTGCCGTACTCTGAAATTTGCCCTGGACATCGCGCAGAACCTCCACTGCTACGAGTGGGTACCCCGTGACGGTGTAAAGGAATTTGCCGCAAACAACTTGCGCTCCTGTGGCGTGCCGGAAGAACTGATCCAGTCCGGCAATATTGATCTGGACGCCTATGCGGAAGATCTGCTGGAGAGGTCCGGATACATGGAGACCGGCAGTGAAACCGGCTATCTGACGCGCAACGGCAAGGAATTTGTCCGTGATTTTACTGCCCCGGCCCAGCAGGATGTGCTGAAAGCCGTCCCTATGCTGGAGAAGATGTCCAGCCAGGCCGCCCCGGAGGATGCTGCCGCAGCCAGAGCCGCCATTGCGGAGGCTCTGGCCGGGCGCGGCGAATGCGGCCTCCGGCAGCTCCAGGCGGCGATGGAATCGGAGGACTGTGCCAGTCTGGAGGAGGCGGTGGAGATCGCCGGCCGCCTGGACAGCTATGAGTTCGTAGAGATCGGCAGCTTCCGGGAGAAGGCAGAGAAAGAACTGCTGGAGAAGGGCCTGGACAAAAAGGTGATCGACCTCTGCGTCGACTTCACCGCCTACGCCGCCCTGACCCACGAGTTCGAGAGCATCTACACATCCGGCAGCACCGGACTGTACGTCCACAGGAATGAGGCCATGTCCCCGCCTGAGCAGGGCATGACCAT
>CAJTYO010000083.1:5274-7570 GCA_910584045.1 uncultured Oscillospiraceae bacterium
TGGTTCTATCAAATCATCCGCTACAGCTACGCCTCCGCTCTCACCAGCTACGGCAGCCAGCCCCACGATATGCGGGCCAACTTCCCCCTTATTGAGCAGGCCCACCGGCGTCTGAAGGATGTGGTGGTGGAGAACAAGGACTTTGAGAAGCTCATCCGGCAGTACGACCGCCCGGTGAGCCTCTTTTACTGTGATCCCCCCTACCACGCCACAGAGGGGTACTACCAGAACATCGGGGAGGACGGATTCACAGAGAAGGACCACATCCGCCTGCGGGACGCCCTTCTGTCCATTGAGGGGAAGTTCCTGCTCTCCTACAACGACGACGCCTTTGTCCGGGAGCTGTACGATGCCCCCGGCATCCAGATCGAGGCGGTCACCCGGCTGAACAACATCAAGCAGCGGTACGACCCCAACTGCCAGTTTGCCGAGGTGTTCATCGCCAACTACGACATGACCGAGCGGCAGCGTGCCGCCACACAGCTGAACCTGTTTGATTTCGGGCAGGAAATTTAATCAGAAAACGGAGGAATATCACATGAAATTCATCAAAGAGATCACACCCAAGGGCCTCCTGCTTCCAGTGACCGCCGCACGGCTGGCCGGGTTCAACGCCGGCGACAAGGTGGAGTACCACACCCTGGATGGGGCCATGCTGGTGCTGAAGGGGCGGATGACCGCCCCGGAGCTGCTGGCCGTTGTCCAACAGCTCACGAGCACGTCGGCCCAGCTGCTCCACCACCTGTCGGAGGTCTGCGGCCCCTGTGAGGACTGTGATAAGGACAGCTGCCCCTACAACGACTTCGAGGAGGAAGCCGTTCAGGTGAACGAGTATCTGCGGGAGGCCGCCGGCATCCCCGATGGGGCCAAGCTGTGCGCCGAGGTGGACGAGGAGGCCCACACCATCACGGTTCTGGCGGCGGAACACCGCTATGACCTGCGGGACCTTCCGGCGGATCTGCTGGAGACCTTCATGGTGGTGGGCGCCTGCCTGGGCAGGCTGGAGGAGCATCTGATCGCGGAGGATACCGTCTATGGCGGCTGATTTTCCCTATCTGTACCCCTACTCCCGCGCCGACGCCCGCCGTCTGAGGCAGACGCAGATGCACGAGGACAGCTTTCGGGTGAATGTGGACTGCGCCAGAGCCATCGAGCAGGCTGTCCGGGATCATTTCAACGCGGCGGACGAGTCGCTGGCCGAGGGCTGCGCCCAGTCTGTGCTGGAACAGTTCGGCTTCAAGCGGGTGAACTTTGTCCTCGCCAACTCCCTGCAAGAGTTCCGCGAGTCGGCCTGCAAGTATCTGGTCAGCGATGAGACCTACCAGTGGGGCAGGAAAACCTTCGTTCCCCCGGACGGCAAGTATAACCGCTACTATGCGGTGGATACCGCCGCGGCACTGCTGGAGTCGTTCATCGGACAGGCCAGGGACGCATACCAGGCGCTGGGGCTGTTCGGCCTGGAACACTGTGCCGGTAACCCGCTGGAGCAGGACTACAAGGGCAAAGTGCTGGTGATGCGTCCCGACACGCTCCGGGAGAGCTGCTGGGACCCCCGCAATATGCTCTGGCTGGCGGAAGGCGGCTTTGGCTGTTCTCCCCACGCCAGAGGTCAGGCGGTCTACGCCACCTGCCTGGGCGACGGCGAAAAGACCCGCTGGAACCGCTCCGACTTCGCTGGCGTTCTGGATGAGCAGTATCTGCCGGACTGGGCGCGGGAGAAGCTGGAGGAGCTTCGCACTCCCCAGCAGGAACAGGACACTGGGCCCGCCATGGGCGGCATGACCATGGAGTAATTCCATTTTACCAAAAATTTTTTAGGAGGAACCGACAATGAAACAGGCCCCTGACCCGACCCTCACATCTCAGCGGGAGACCCTCCCCATGCAGGTGGATGTGAAAATCCACTCCCTCCACGCCAGCGGTCCCGTCCTGGCGGACGCTTCCGTCAACCTGAACGGGTGCTTCGCTATCCGGGGCGTCAAGGTGGTGGAGGGCAGCAACGGCCCCTTCGTCTCCATGCCCAGCTACAAGGGCAGGGACGGCTATAAGGACATCTGCTTTCCCTGTACGAAGGAGTTCCGCCAGCAGTTCCATCAGGCAGTGCTGGACGCCTATCAGCAGACTCTGGCTCAGATCCCACAGCGCCAGCAGGAGGGCCAGAGCCAGGATGCTCCGCCCGCCCCGGAAATGAAAATGTAGAGGAGGAAACGACGATGAAGAAACTGACCGCAGTCTGCGCCCTGGCATTGGCGCTGACTATGGCCCTCGCTCCCGCCGCTTACGCGGCGGAGTGGGC
>CAJTYO010000083.1:7670-9769 GCA_910584045.1 uncultured Oscillospiraceae bacterium
GGTCTGCTACCCCAGCTCCGTCACCCAGAGTGAGGACGGAACTGAGATCCGCAAGTTCTACGATCTGTCCCCGGAGGACGATCCCACCGGCATCCCCCGCTCGGACTTCGAGCAGGACGGATACCACTACACCCTGGTGGATCTGCTCAAGCAGGAACTTCCGGAGCATGAGAGCCGCCAGCACACCGAGACGGTGACGCTGGACAGTAAAAACAAGGATATGGCCTCTGTGCTGGCCCTGCTGCCCCAGGAGAAGGCGTTCATCACCGACGACGGCCTCGCCGGGACGCTGACCCTGCGGCTGGATACGGTGCAGGTGGAGGTGGCCGGCTACGGCAGCTCCACCAAGCAGGTCTCCGCCACCCGGACCTATCCCAATCTGGCGGGACAGGACACCCAGTACATCCCCAAGACCATCCAGGACGGAGGGCGCACTCTGACCCTCCAGGACGTCAGCTGGCAGACGGACAACACGGGAAGTCTGGACGGCTACGCCCTGGGCGACCGCTACACCGCCGTGGCCACCTACACCGGCAGCGCCACCAGCAGCTACGTCAAAGGCTATACCGTCACCGCCGACTACACTGGGACAGTCAGCAGAATCGCCCTGAACAAGACCCGGTATGTGGCAATTTTCGAGGGGACGCCCCTCCAGCCTGCGGAGCCTGTGGACGACGGTCTGGAGGCAACCGATCCGGCCCCCGCCGCCAGCTTCAACTGGCCGCTCCTGCTGGCGCCTCTGGGCCTCATCGCCGCGGCTGGCGGCGGCATCGGGATCGCCCTGTTCCTCAAACGGCGCAGTGAGCTGGCCGAGGGCGGCGATGAGGATGCGTAATTCCAAACCCGTAATCAGAAAGGACTGGTGAATGTGATGAAGAAGAAACTGACCATGCTCCTCCTGGCTCTGTGCATGATGGCCTCCACGATGGCGACCGCCTATGCCGCGGAACCTCTGGAGTACACGATTGACGGCACTGGCGACCCGGAGTACGGCAAGGCCACGTCCATCGAGGTGGTGCATACCCCTGGCGGCGGGGCCATGAAAAACGAGGACGTGAGTAAGAACGCCGCTCTCGCCCCGCCCGCCTTCGGCAGCTACAGCGCCGACACCCTGCACACCGGCACGCCCCTCACTCCCAATCTGGCTCCCGGCTATCAGCCCACCTCCGGAGCCATCATCAACGGCAGCGCCGGTGTCATCCAGCCTCCCGCCATGGGCGGCAGTATGGGAACGGATTCCGGCAGCGGCTCCGTCTATGTCCCCGGCTCGTCCTCGGTGACAGTGACCAACCCCGGCAGTGCCTCCGGCGGCTACACGGCGGTAACGGACGATCTCTATTATTCCGGAGGACACTTGGGCACGCTGAAGATCCCCGCCATCGGTCTGAGCGTCAAGATCTACCAGGGTACGGACAGCGCCGCGCTGAAGAAGGGCGCGGGTCATTTTGAGGACACCTCCATCTGGGATGGAAATGTGGCGCTGGCTGCCCACAATCGGGGCGTGAACAACCACTTCGGGGAGATCCATACGCTGGAGGTGGGCGATACCATCTCCCTGACCACACGGCTGGGGACCCGAACCTATGAGGTGACCAGTGTCTCCAAGGTGAGTGAGACAGACCGCAGCGCCCTCGCCGCCTCCACCACCAACATGATCACGCTTTATACCTGTGTCCGTGACCAGCGGGACCAGCGGTGGTGCGTCCAGGGTGTGGAAATTAGCTAATATGCTTCGTTTTCGCCCGCTCGTTTCTCCATTTTAGATTGCATTTTCTTCTCGACTTTTGACCTCTGTTCCGATATTGTATTGCTTGCAAAAGCACCAAAAAATACGGAATACAGGAGGAAAAAAGTATGACCAGCATGAAAAAGCGCATTGCCGCCGCATTGATGGCAGCCACCCTCACCATTGGGCTCACCGTCCCCGCCGCGGCAGCGGAAGCGCCCAACGAACCCATCCGGGTGAGCAGCTACAAGGGCAGTACCCTGGAGGTAGGAGAGCGAAGCGGCCTGATCATCGGCCCCAGCGGGATCGACTACACCGTCACCTCCAGCGACCCGGACACGGTAGCGGTGGAGCAGGTGCTGACCTTCTGGGT
>CAJTYO010000084.1 GCA_910584045.1 uncultured Oscillospiraceae bacterium
TGGCGATCCTACGAAACCATTTAAGCTTTTGGAAGAAGCATTCAACCAAATGGCGCTCTTTATGTAAGCACCAGTCTACAGGCCACGGATCAGAAACATTGCTCTGTGGCAGGATCACATAGCTGGCTCTCTGTTCCGAGATGGTAGGCTCGGATCGTCTTTGCTCCATAAGCTCGATCTGCTAATACATTGCTTCCGCTGATTTCTACCCTTTCCAGCATTTCAACAGCGTGGACTGAATCATGGTCATTCCCCGCAGACAGCTCGAATTCAACCGGGTTTCCTAGTCCATCCACAATAGCGTGTAGCTTTGTGTTTAACCAACCTCTGGTTCGTCCAACTGCCTCATCTGCCGTTTTTTCCCCCTCCGTTAGCACTTTCGTGAACCTTGATGCAGGTAAAGTCCAAACTCAGGTTTTCCATATCCGCATCTGCAGACAATGCGCGAAATATGGCTTCCAATGTACCATCGTCCCGACATTTAGCAAATCGGGCATACACAGACTGCCAGTGGCCATACGTCTCCGGCAATTCCCGCCACTGTGCTCCGCTGCGGACGATCCAAAACATCCCATTGAGCATGTTTCGATCATCTTTCCGAGGTCGCCCTCGCTTCCCCGCCCCCTCTTTTTTCAAGCGGCACCCCGGTAGACGAACTCGGGGAACCCCTTCACCTGGAGATTGCGCTCGTCTTGCCGCCCTGGCCTGATGGGGACGGTGTATCGCGCGATGTCGTGGAGTAGTTTATCAGCATCCGCTTTAGGCGTTCGGATGAACTCACGGCACAGAGCCACCGCCATTTTAAAATTTACTTTGTAGGCGTAAACGCCCTCCGTTGGCTGTCGGACTACGCCCTCCTGACAGAGTAGGCGTAAACGCCCTCCGTTGGCTGTCGGACTACGCCCTCCTGACAGACCCGGCTTGCAAAATTAAAGGCAGTCAGATCGGCGTGTATCTCCTGTTCCGTAAACGCGTCTGATTGTCCATGGAGGTTAACCAAACCCAGCGTATACTTCAAATCGCGAAAACCTATCTCAAGCCCCTAGAGTCTGTTTTAAAACCATCAAAGTAAACATCGCTTGACAATGGTGTGTTTACCATTATCAAGGGTTGCTGGTATATCATAATAGCCTTAGTTTGGACACTCCCCCGTTGCTGCAAGAGCGCTTTCCTGAAAAACAAAAGAGGCCCCGATTCCTCGGGACCTCTTCATCATCAAGCCTCGTAAACAGAAACCTGCTTGCGATCCTTACCCAGCCGCTCGAAACGGACTGTGCCGCTGGCGGTGGCAAACAAGGTGTCGTCACTGCCGCGGCCAACGTTCACACCAGGGTGAATGTGGGTCCCGCGCTGGCGGACGAGAATGTTGCCGGCCAGAACATGCTGGCCGTCGGCGCGCTTGGGCCCAAGGCGCTTGCTCTTGGAATCGCGACCATTCTTGGTGGAACCGACGCCCTTTTTATGGGCGAAGAACTGCAGACCAATGTTCATCATAATTCGTTATGCCATCCTTTCTGTAAGATACGGAAAGAGCCTTATTCGGCCTCCAAAACCTCGATATATTGGGGATACTCGCTGTGGAGCTCCGAGAGATAGACCATCATACCCGTCAAAAGGGTCTGGCAGGTGCTCTCAGCAGTCTGTCCCAGGGAACCGGGCATATGAAGGGAGATGTGGGCAGACTTTTCGCTGACCTTCACCGACGCGCACAGACCCATCACATCGTTGAGCACGCACTCGACGAGGCGCACCGTACTAGTGACGGCGGCACAGACGATGTCCTCGCCCTGGGCGGCATAGCCGCTGTGGCCGGACGCGTCAAAGCCGGTGATCCGGCTGCCCTCCGTATAAAATGTGACCGTGGTCATCCTCAGGCGCTGATCTTCTTGATCTCAATCTTGGTATAGGGCTGACGGTGACCCTGACGCTTGCGGTAGCCCTTCTTGGGGTTATACTTGAAGATACGGATCTTCTTGCCCTTGCCGTTCTTCAGAACTGTGGCCTCCACTTTGGCGCCAGCCACAGTGGGGGTGCCGATGGTGGCGTTGTCGCCGTCCAGAATGGCCAGCACCTGGTCGAAGATCACCTGACTGTCGGCCTCTGCGGGCAACTTCTCGATGAACAGGGTGTCGCCTTCGGTCACCTTATACTGCTTACCACCGGTAACGATGATTGCGTGCATTCCTTTTGCACCTCACTTTCCTTCATTATGAAGCACTTAACCGCGCTCCTTTACGGGCTCGCTGTCGTAGGCGGCGTCCGCAGACGCGCTTAAGCCCATTCAAAGCGGCCTATTAAGTATATCAGCGCTCCCAAGGAATGTCAACTATTTTTTTCGGAAAAAGGCGGATTTTCTGAATTCCTTCTTGACATTCGTCCGACATATGCCCTATAATAAAGAGGCGCACACAAGTGGATAAAGGTGGTGTGCAGGTTGCGCCCCTCGGGGCATAGGGAAGCGGGTGTAAATCCCGCGCAATGCCGTTGCTGTGAGAGCGAAGCATCTCCTATTATGTCACTGGGACCGCTGTCCCGGGAAGGCGGGAGAGTGCGTCTGACGCTCGAGCCAGAATACCTGCCTGCACATAACGCACACGAGAACCTCCGCGCGCACGGGAGGGTGCATGGCTGGCCGGACTGCGGCTTATTTGCTGTACCCTTCTGGGTATGGCTTTTTATTTTGCCCGCCGCATTTCAATAAAATGAAGGAGACTGCTTTGCGATGAAAAAGAATGGAAAACTGATTGGCGTTGCCGCCGCGGTGATTGCTGTTGCCCTGTTATTTACGGGCGTCTGGTATTTTACACGTCCCGCCGCCGGCGAGGGCAGCAAGACCATTAGTGTGGAGGTCGTTCACAAGGACGGGACCGAGAAGGTCTTCACCTACCACACGGATGCAGACTATCTGGGCGAGGTGATCCTGGAGGCGGGACTGGTTGAAGGCGAGGACGGACCCTATGGACTGTATATCCTGGAGGCAGACGAAGAGCGGGCGCTCTATGAGGAGGACGGTGCGTATTGGGCCCTGTTTCAGGGGGAGGAGTACGCCGTCACTAGTGCGGATCAGACTCCCATTAACGACGGAGACGCCTTTTCGCTGGTATATACCGTTGGATAGGCGGGGACTGACCCTGGCGGAGATGGCGCTGTTCGGGGTGCTGGGCGGAATGACCTTTCTGGCGAAGCTGGTGATGGCAGGGTTGCCCAATATCGAGCCGGTGTCCCTGCTGGTGATGCTGTATGCCGCCGTCTTCGGGCGGAAGGCGCTGTACCCCATCTATGCCTATGTGCTGCTGGAGATGGCGCTGTTCGGGGTGAACCTGTGGGCGGTCAACTACTTGTATATATGGGTGCTTCTGGCGGGGGCAACGTGGATGTTGCGGGAGATGTCCAGCCCGGTAGGGTGGGCGCTGTTGTCCGGGACATTCGGGCTGCTGTTCGGTCTGCTATGTGCGCCAGTATATGCCTTTACTGGAGGGCCGGCCTTTGCCGTATCTTGGTGGATCAGCGGCATTCCCTACGACCTGCTCCACTGCGGGGGTAACTTCGGACTGGCACTGGTATTGTTTGTGCCGCTTCGCAGGCTGCTGGAGAGGCTGTACAGAGGAATGAATATGCAGCGGGTTCAGGGGTGATTTGGCTCCGCCTGTTTAAATTTTGCCACGCAGCGGGATGGATTCGGTGCGCTGTTGCCTGCATGCCATGTGAGCGAAAAGCAGAACGCCCGAGCTATCCACAAGAGCTTCTTGATTGATATATACAAGGGAAAAGGAGACCCCTATGAGCGGAATATTATACCTCGTTGCCACACCCATCGGCAACCTGGGCGACTTGAGCTCCAGGGCCGCCGCCACCTTGGAGGAGGCGGACTTCATTGCTGCTGAGGACACTCGTGTGACAATGAAGCTCCTCAGCCATCTGAGCATAAAAAAGCCTCTGGTGAGCTACCATGAGCACAACAAGTCAACCGCCGGGCCGGCCATCCTAAAGCGGCTGCTGGCCGGGGAGAGCTGCGCCCTGGCCACCGATGCGGGAACCCCTGCCATCAGCGACCCGGGAGAGGACCTGGTGCGCCTGTGTGGAGAAAACGGCGTAACGGTGCAGGCTGTCCCAGGCTGCTGCGCCCTGATCTCCGCCTTGGCGGTCAGTGGACTGCCCACGAGGCGCTTCGTCTTTGAGGGGTTCCTGCCGGTGAACCGGGCGGAGAGGCGGGAGCTGCTGGGGGAGCTGCTGGGCGAGGAACGAACACTGTTGTTCTATGAGGCTCCCCACCGGCTGCGATCTGCGCTGGACGACCTGGAGGCCGCCTTCGGCGATAGACAAATTGCTCTGTGTCGGGAGCTGACCAAGCTCCACGAGGACGTGATGCGCACCACCCTGTCCCAAGCGGCGGCATGGTACCGGGAAAACGAGCCCCGGGGGGAGTACGTTCTGGTGGTGGCCGGAGCGGAGCGGCCAGCGGAGAATGCCGTCACTCTGGAGGAGGGCACTGCGATGGTTCTGGCCAGGAGAGAAAAAGGGGAACGAATGAAGGACGCCGTGCGGCAGGTGGCCGCCGACACAGGCTTGGGCCGCAACGATCTGTACGAGGCCGCCCTGCGTGCGGCGGCGGAGCGGTAGGCCAGCCGTTCCGTGTGACATGGTCCTATACAAGACGGCGGAGAGGGCCCCATACCTCCTTCGGGCTTTGTCCGGAAAACGCCGCTTTGTGTGGAAATATGTTAGGAGGAGTTTTAAGCATGAAAAAATGGAAGAGGCCAGCAACCCTGCTGCTGACGCTGGTGATGGTTCTGGGACTGCACACGGCGGCCCTGGCCGAGGAGAAAAGCACCTATGAGGATGTCTCCGGCCACTGGGCGGAGACATATATCAATCGGATGCTGGACCAGAAGCTGATGGAGGGCCGGTCCGAGAGTGCGTTCGCCCCCGATGAGAACATGACCCGGGCGGAGCTGGTAACTGCTCTGTACCGTCTGGCCGGTTCTCCTGCCGTTAAAGACGCGGAAATCCCTTTCACTGATGTGGACGACGGCGCGGCCTGCCGGGACGCAGTCCTCTGGGCTCACGGCAAGGGCATCGTCTCCGGTCGGAAGAACGCCAAAGGTGAGGCCGTGTTTGAACCCGACGGCGACGTGAAGCGCCAGGAGATCGCAAAGATTCTGAATATCTACGCCGCCTCTGCGGCGGGAAAGAAGGAGCTGACGAACCGCGTGGATGAACTGACTTCCTACGCCGATGCTGGCAGCGTGGCGGAGTGGGCAAAGCCCAGCATGGACTGGGCGGCGGCCAGCGGATTCATTACCGGCGGCGCCGGCAATAAGTTGGACCCTGATGGCACCGCAACTCGGGCCCAGACAGCGGCCATCCTCTGCCGGTATATGGACGATGCGTCCACCGGCGATGCGTCCAAGGACAATCCCCGCAACCAGGACGGAATCGGGGAGAAGGAGCTGCTGGTAGTCAGTTTCGGCACAAGCTTCAACGACAGCCGAACGGCCACCATCGGTGCGGTGGAGAATGCGCTGGAGAAGGCCTTCCCCGGCTATGCCGTGCGGCGGGGCTTTACCTCCAACACCATCATTGAGCATATCTTCCGCCGGGACGGCGAGGCCATCGACGATGTGACCCAGGCCCTGGACCGCGCCAAAGCCAACGGTGTGAAGGAGCTGCTGGTTCAGCCTACCCACCTGATGAACGGGTACGAGTACGGCGATCTGGTCCAGGAGCTGGAGGAGCGGGGCGGCGACTTTGAGAGCGTGAGAATCGGCGCGCCCCTGCTGAGCAGCGACGAGGACTACACGAGGGTGGCCGAGGCTATGGTGGCCGCCACCGCTGCCTACGACGACGGAAAAACCGCCATCTGCTACATGGGCCATGGAACCGAGGCTGCGTCCAACGGCGTGTATGACCGGATGCAGAAGATTCTCACCGACGGGGGGCATACCAACTACTTTGTCGGCACCGTGGAGGCCGAGCCCAGTGTGGAGACCATCCTGAAGATGGTCAAGGCGGGCGGCTATGAGAAGGTGGTGCTGCGCCCCATGATGATCGTAGCCGGCGACCATGCCAACAATGACATGGCGGGGGATGAGGAGGATTCCTGGAAGTCCGTCTTTGAGGCCAACGGCTATGAGGTCATCTGCGTGATCAACGGTCTGGGCGAGCTGGAGGGCATCCAGCAGCTGCTGGCGGACCACGCCAAGGACGCCAAGGAGCTGGGCAGCACCGGTATTGAGGTGGAGCCCAATCCCAAGAACGTCAAGCCCAAGACCCTGCGCGACGGGACTTACTCTATCTCCGTGTCCAGTGATTCGAAGATGTTCCGCGTGGTGGCTTGTGAGTTGACGGTGAAGGATGGTAAAATGACCGCCGTGGTGACCCTGAGCGGCGTGGGTTATGATAAGCTCTTTGCCGGGACCAAGGCAGCGGCGGAAAAGGCCTCCGAGGGGTTCTATGAATTCGTGGAGGACGCGGAGGGCAAGTACACCTATACTGTCCCCGTGGAGGCGCTGGATACCCAGCTGCCCTTCGCCGCCCACAGCGTTAAAAAGGATGAGTGGTATGATCGGGGCCTGACCTTCGATCTGGCCTCCGCAGTGGAAAAGTAAAAACCTGTAAGTCATAACCGTTAAACGCAGTATGGCCAGAAAAATCCTCGTCCACCCAGTATTCCCCGGTTATGCCATACAGGTTCTAAGCTTTTGATTTCAATAGAGCCGGCCCGCCGCAGTCTTCTCTGCGGCGGGCCTTTTTATCTAATACCAATTAAAGTGCTTAATGTATAAATGTTTTCCAGGTGGAACGGTGAGTTCATATTGCCATATCTGACCTTCCGGGGACATAGAAAAGGTTTCTATCTCTTTTTTGCCAATACAGATTTCAAGAGACACGGATTGGAGTGAAATGTTTTCCTCCGCATACGTGAATACTATGTTCAAAAAAATCACCTGCCAATATATCAATGTCATTAAGTTAAGAGATTTGGTCAAAAAATCTCGCTTCAAAAGTTCGGAATAACAACCAAAGCAAGTGGAAAATGCAACATTTTTGACGAGAAGTTTGAACGTATTTGCTTAACTTAATGACATTGGCCAATATATGACATTTTTTATATCTATACATTATAAAAATAAAATTATAATATATTTGATAAAAAGTGAAAACATATTGACAGGTCAAGAACATATTCAGCGCAAATTGTCAACGTGCGGGAGGCGCTGTGTCATAACAACATACAGCGGGGGCCGGAATGTATCTCCCGGCCCCCGTCCAGTTTTATTCACTTCACCTGAGGCAGCTGCGCCAGGCTTCTGGCGATGTCCTCGTCAGAGGGGATCACGCTCTTCATTTCGCCATTGTGGTACTTCTCATAGGCCACCAGATCGAAGTAGCCCGTGCCAGTCAGTCCAAAGAGAATCGTCTTCTCCTCGCCGGTCTCCCTGCACCGTTTGGCCTCGTTGACGGCGGCCAAAATCGCATGGGCGGACTCAGGCGCAGGGAGAATGCCCTCCACCCGCGCGAAGTCTTCAGCGGCGGCAAAGACGTCCGTCTGATTGACGGACACGGCCTCCATATAGCCGTCGGCGTACAGCTGGCTGAGGGTGGAACTCATGCCGTGGAATCGCAGACCGCCGGCATGGTCGGCGCTGGGCATAAAGCCGCTGCCCAGAGTGTACATTTTCGCCAGGGGGCAGACCATGCCTGTGTCGCAGAAATCATAGGCAAACTTACCCCTGGTAAAGCTGGGGCAGGAGGCGGGCTCAACAGCAATAAAACGGTAGTCCGCCTCACCCCGCAGCTTCTCGCCCATAAAGGGGGCGATCAAACCGCCCAGGTTACTGCCACCGCCGGCACAGCCGATGATCACATCCGGCTTCACACCGTACTTGTCCATGGCGATTTTGGACTCCATGCCAATGATGGACTGGTGGAGCATCACCTGATTGAGGACGCTGCCCAGCACATAGCGGTAGCCGGGGGTGGATACGGCGGTCTCCACGGCCTCGCTGATAGCGCAGCCCAGGCTCCCGGTGGTGCCGGGGAACTCGGCGAGAATTTTTCTGCCTACGTTGGTGGTCTCGGAGGGCGAGGGGGTGACGGAGGAACCGTAGACCTTCATAACCTCTCGCCGGAAGGGCTTCTGCTCATAGGAGCACTTGACCATGAATACCCTGCAGTCCAGTCCGAGGTAGCCGCAGGCCATGGACAGGGCTGTGCCCCACTGGCCCGCCCCAGTCTCGGTGGTCACGCCCTTGAGACCCTGGCACTTGGCGTAGTAGGCCTGGGCGATAGCAGAATTGAGCTTATGGGAGCCGGAGGTATTGTTTCCCTCAAATTTGTAGTAGATTTTGGCGGGGGTCTGGAGCTTTTCCTCCAGGCAGTAGGCCCGCACCAGGGGGGAGGGCCGGTACATTTTATAGAAGTCCCGGATCTCCTGGGGAATCTCAAAATGGGCGGTGTCGTTGTCCAGCTCCTGAGCTACCAGCTCCTTGCAGAACACGGCCTCCAGTTGTTCCGCGGTCATAGGCTTACCGGTGCCGGGGTCCAGCAGGGGGGCGGGCTTATTTTTCATATCAGCCCGGAGGTTGTACCAAGTCCGGGGCATCTCATCCTCGGAAAGGTAAATTTTGTAGGGAATTTTTTTCTCGCTCATGGTTTTTCTCCTTTTCTTCATATGACGGGACAAAAGAAAAACGCCTCTGTCCCTAGCTTTTGCTGCTGGGACAGAAGCGATACATGACTTCTGCGGTGCCACCCGGCTTGACGCGAAACCGCGTCCACTCAATGCGCGCTAACACGCGCCGGATCGTATAACGGCGACCCATTCCGGCGCACCTACTTGGTTCCTTTCGGTTTGCCCTCTAGAGCCCATTCAACCTGGTCCTCCCCACCGCGGTCTCACCATTCCGCAGTTCTCTGAAGGGTACATACCAAGTTTACTTACACTCTCTCAACGGTTTATGGAGGTACTATAGCACTTTAGTTCGCTGCTGTCAAGGGGGAAATTTAGAGCCTATCCCGAAATTTGTAGGAGTACAATACATATTGGGCAGTAAAAGAAGAAAAGGGTAGAAGGATGAGGCCACATCGGTTAAAGTTGAGTTGTCAGACTTAACAGAACCGAGAGGAGGCCACATCCTTCATGAGAAAGAGTATAACACAGGACATGGCATACAGGCAATCCCTAAAGAAGTACGCGGAGAAATACGGCGTTAGCGGTGCCAGTCGGAAGTACAACAGGAGCCGGTCTTATATCTGCTTCTGGCTGGCTTGCTGGGACGGACATATAGACTCTCTGGTCTGCCAGTCCCAACGGCCTCAAGCCATCCGAACCGGACACAGAATTTGCAAATTAAGCCTGCCTTTGAACCTTGACAAAGCGCTCATCCTGTGATAGCATGTTACCAGTTGAAAAGGTCCTTTTCAGAGTCTTTTCAAAGCAATTACTCGGACCACTCCTTTGGGAGTTAAGGCCATACGGACAGCCGGGTCCACTGCCGATTGGCAGCCTTGCGTTGCCTTATTGATTGAGTTAAAAGCTCAAATTTTATAAGTTGGTTACTTCATAACCGAAATGTGCCTTGTGCGCAGACTTGTGAAACGGTCAATAAGAGTAGTAAAAGTAGTATTGCTATATAGACTCTGATCTCTCCGTCTTATCTGAAC
>CAJTYO010000085.1 GCA_910584045.1 uncultured Oscillospiraceae bacterium
TGGTTTTCGAGGACGATTTTAACGGGGAAACTCTGGATAGAACCAAATGGAATGTAGAACTGCACGAGCCGGGCTGGGTCAATGAGGAGCTTCAAGCCTACGTAGACGCGGAAGATGTCCTGTCCCTGCGGGACGGCTTCCTGCATATCCGCCCCACCAGGCTGACGCTGTGGGATGGAAGCGTTTTTTACCGCTCCGGGCGGATCTCCACCCAGGGAAAGCACGAGTTCACATACGGGATATTTGAGGCCCGGCTGAGGGTCCCCCGGGGGAAGGGATTTCTCCCGGCCTTCTGGCTGATGACGGGGGACGAGAATCGCTGGGGACAGTGGCCCGTCTGCGGCGAGATCGACATCTGTGAGGTCCTGGGCCACGAGCCCCGCACAAACTACGGAACCCTGCACTACGGCTTGCCCCATGAGCAGAATCAAGGGGCGTACACACTGCCGGAGGGGGACTTCGCGGCGGAGTTTCACACCTTTTCGCTGGAGTGGCTCCCCGGGTGCCTCCGCTGGTATGTGGACGGCAGGCTGTTCCACCAGGTGGAACAGTGGTTTTCCGCCGGGACGGATGGCCTCCGCAAGCCCTTCCCAGCGCCCTTTGACCATAACATGTATGTGATTTTGAATCTGGCGGTGGGCGGCGTTTGGCCCGGCCCGCCGGATGAAGCAACAGACTTTGCCCGCGCCGCTTTTGAGGTGGACTACGTGCGGGTATACCGGAAAACACGTCAATCAATGGAGGAGCTATGATGGAGAAAATCCGCTTTTTGGATGAAAACGGAACCTTTGAACTGAGAAATCCCGAGGCGGTCAGCGGCCTCTATTTTCCCCTGGCCAGCGAGACCGGACTAAAAAGCGCCATTGCCCCCGATCTGGCCGGAGACAGCAAGCTGGACCAGGAGTCTTTTCTTCTGGAGCCGGTAAGCATCGAGGACCTGCGGAACAGCCGCGGCACCCGGAATTTCTGGTGCGTGACGGAAAAGGGCTGCTGGTCCGCCTCCGGCGTCAGCGCCGAACAGGAGGCCGCCCGCTTTACGCCGGACCAGGACGAGAGCGTCCTGACGGCGGGATTCTTGTGGCAGACGGTGCGCCGGACCTCGAGGCGCTATGGCCTTCAGGCGGAGCTGACGGCCTTTGTGCCGCCGGATGAGAATGTGGAGATTCTGGAGGTGCGGGTGACAAACCGGGACGCTGCGCCCCAGCGCGTCACCGGCGTCGCGGCGGTTCCCATCTACGGCCGGAGCGCGGACAACCTCCGGGACCACCGGAATGTGACCTCCATGCTCCACCGGATTCGGACCACAAAATACGGCGTCCAGGTCAAGCCCACCATGTCCTTTGATGAAAAGGGCCATCGGGAAAACCGCCGGATTTACTATGTCTGCGGAACAACCGGGAACGGTGGCGCCCCCGCCGGATTCTACCCGACGGTGCAGGAGTTTGTGGGCGAGGGCGGCACATTTCTCCATCCCCGGGCCGTCTGCGAGGACCGGGAGGCCCGGCCCGCCGGAATGGAGATCGACGGCAGGGAGGCCATGGGCGGCATCCGCTTCCCCGAGGTCACCCTGGGACCTGGAGAAACGTCGGTGTACCTCATCTTCCTGGGAATCACGGAGGATGCCGGGGACATGGACCGGATTTTAACGGCCTACGGCACAGAGGAACGGGTCCATGCCGCCCTGGAGCGCACAAAAGCTTATTGGCAGGACAAGGTAAACGTCCGCTACCAGACCGGCTCGGCGGACTTCGACCGCCTGATGCGCTGGGTGAGCCTCCAGCCCCTTCTGCGGCGGATCTACGGCTGTTCCTTCCTGCCCCACCACGACTATGGCCGGGGAGGCCGGGGCTGGCGGGACCTCTGGCAGGACTGCCTGTCTCTGCTGCTGATGGACCCCGGCGGCGTGGGGGAGATGATCCAGGCCAGCTTCGGCGGCGTGCGGATGGACGGAACCAACGCCACCATCATCGGAGAGGGCCTGGGGAACTTTATCGCGGACCGCAACGGCATCGCCCGAGTCTGGATGGACCACGCCCTCTGGCCCTTGATGACCACCAAGCTCTACATCGACCAGACGGGGGACCTGGATATCCTGCGCGCGAAGGTCTCCTACTTCAAGGACCCCCAGGCTATGCGGGGTACAGAGATCGACGGACAGTGGGACCCGGCGTACGGAAACAGGCAGCGGACGGCTTCCGGCGAGGTCTACACCGGCAGTATTTTGGAGCACCTGCTGATTCAGCACCTCACCGCCTTTTATGAGGTGGGGGAGCACAACATCTTCCGCCTCCGGGGGGCCGACTGGAACGACGCCCTGGACATGGCCCCGGAGCGGGGGGAGAGCGTGGCCTTCACCTGCGCCTACGCAGGCAATCTCAAGGACCTGGCGGGGCTTCTCCGGCGGCTGGCCGAAACCTGGAAGAACGTGGAGCTGGCGGAGGAGTTGGAGGAGCTGCTCCGGACGCCGCCCATGGCCTGCGACGATCTGTCGGAGAAAAAGGCGGTCTTGGAGCGATACACCCGGCGCTGCGCCCACAATGTCAGCGGCGGGACCATCCGGGTCCTCCCGATGGAGCTGGCGGAGAACCTGGAGGGCAAAGCGGACTGGCTGATGGAGCACATCCGCCGTCAGGAGTGGATCGCGGACGGGAGGGACGGCTGGTTCAACAGTTACTATGACAACCACGGGCAGCCCCTGGAGGGCATTGCGGAGACCGGCGCACGCATGATGCTTACCGGACAGGTGTTCGCCATCATGAGCGGGACCGCCACGGAGGAACGGGTGAAGGCCATTACCCGCAGCGCCGACAAATACCTTTACAAGCAAGAGGCCGGGGGCTACCGGCTGAACACGGACTTCCACGAGCTGAAATTCGACATGGGCCGGATGTTCGGCTTTGCCTACGGTGAGAAGGAGAACGGGGCGGTGTTCTCCCACATGACGGTGATGTACGCCAACG
Organism: uncultured Oscillospiraceae bacterium; assembly: GCA_910584045.1. Taxonomy (GTDB): domain Bacteria; phylum Bacillota; class Clostridia; order Oscillospirales; family Oscillospiraceae; genus Pelethomonas. The sequence goes on from CAJTYO010000085.1 coordinate 2,961, forward strand.
CCCTCTACCGCCGGGGCTTCGTCCAGGAGGGCTATAAGGCGCTTCAGACCCTGGCGGACGCCGCTCTGGATTTTGAGAGCAGCAAAATCTATCCCGGCATCCCGGAGTATTTCAACGCCGAGGGCCGGGGAATGTACCACTACCTCACCGGCGCGGCCAGCTGGTACATGCTGACGGTAATCACGGAGGCGTTCGGCGTCCGGGGGGAGAACGGCAGCCTGGCGATCGCCCCGAAGCTGGTGCGGGAGCAGTTCGGCGAAGCAGGGACCGCCTCCCTGGCCCTTCCCTTCGCCGGTAAGCGGTTCCAGGTGATCGCCGTCAACCTGAGCCGGAAGGACTACGGCGAATACCGGCTGGAAAAGGCGTACCTGACCACGGCGGACGGCCCTCAAATGCGGCGGCTGCCGGTGGCGGAAGGACGGGTCCTGCTGGACCGGGCGCTTCTGGACCGGCTGCCTGTGACGGAAAATCAGATCACAGTGGAATTGATGTAAGGAGATGACGCGCGATGCAGTATGGATTTTTTGACGATCAGGCCCATGAGTACGTGATCACCCGGCCCGACACCCCGGCCCCTTGGGCCAACTACCTGGGCTCCCCGGAGTACGGGGCGCTGATCTCCAACAACGCCGGAGGCTACAGCTTTGTCAAATCCGGGGCCAACGGACGGATTCTTCGGTATGTGTTCAACCAGTTCGACCAGCCGGGGCGGTATCTCTATCTTCGGGACAACGAGACGGGGGACTTCTGGTCCGCCTCCTGGCAGCCGGTGGGAAAGGACCTGGATACGTACAAAAGCGAGTGCCGCCACGGAATGGGCTACACGGTCATGACGGCGGATTATGGCGGCATCCACAGCGAGGCGGCTTATTATGTGCCCTTGGGCGGGACCCACGAGGTCTGGCGGCTGACGGTGCGCAACGACTCGGACCGCCCCCGGACGTTGACCCTCACGGGCTACGCGGAGTTTACCAGCCACGGCAATTATGAGCAGGACCAGGTGAACCTGCAATACTCCCAGTTTGTCACCAGAACCTTGTTCAACGAAAACCGGGTCCGCCAGCAGATTCACGGCAATCTGGACGCGGCGGAGAACGAGGTGGACGCCAAGTCCGTCATCGAGCGATTCTTCGGACTGGCCGGGGCGGAGGTTTCCTCCTACTGCGGCGACAGGGCGGAATTCCTGGGACCCTACCGGGGATACGGCAGTCCCGTAGGCGTGGAGCGTGGGAACCTCTGGAACCGCCTGGGCTACAACGGCAACAGCTGCGGCGCGCTCTCGGCGGCTGTGACCCTGAAGCCGGGAGAGACTGTGACAGTGGCCTTCCTGCTGGGGGAGAAACACGAGCGGGAAAGCGCCGCTCTTATGAAGGCGTATCAAGACCCGGAGGCGGTCTGTGAACGGGAACTGGAGGCCCTGAAACAGTTCTGGCACGGCAAGCTCTCCCATTTCCAGGTCAAGACCCCCTGTCCGGCGTTCGACACCATGATCAACACCTGGAACGCCTACAACAGCTTCATCACCTTCACCTGGTCCCGGGCGGCGTCGTTCATTTACTGCGGTTTGCGCAACGGCTACGGCTACCGGGACACGGTGCAGGATATCCAGGGCGTCATCCATCTGGAGCCGGAGGCAGCGGCGGAGAAAATCCGCTTCATGCTCTCGGCCCAGGTGGACCACGGCGGTGGACTGCCCCTGGTGAAATTCACCCACGACCCGGGGCATGAGGACACCCCGGAGGACGCCTCCTACGTTCAGGAGACCGGCCACCCCGCCTACCGGGCCGACGACGCGCTGTGGCTGTTCCCCACGGTCTACAAATACATCGCCGAGACCGGGAACGTTGGTTTTTTGGATGAGGTCATCCCCTTTGCCAATCGGGATGAGGGCACCGTATACGAACATTTAAAGCGGGCGCTGAACTTTTCCCTCCAGCATTTAGGCCCCCACGGGATGCCCGCCGGCCTTCACGCCGACTGGAACGACTGCCTGCGGCTGGGGGCGGAGGGGGAGTCCTCCTTTGTGGCCTTCCAGTTCTACTACGCCTTTACCGTCCTGCGGGAGTTTGCCGCCTGCCGGGAGGACGGCAGGTATCTGGACTGGCTGGAGAGGGAACAGAAAAAGCTCCGGACCCTGCTCAACGACCTGTGCTGGGATGGGGACCGCTACATCCGGGGCTTTACCGAGGCCGGCGAGGTCATCGGAAACCACAGCGCCCCGGAGGCCAACCTGTGGCTCAATCCCCAGAGCTGGGCGGTCATCAGCGGCCTGGCGGACGGGAAACAGGCCCAGCTGGCCATGAACAGCGTCTATAACCGGCTGAATACCGACTACGGCGCCATCCTCATGGACCCGCCCTACCACGCCCACGCCTTCGACGGGGCGCTGGCCGTCATCTACAACGCCGGGGTCAAGGAGAACGCCGGGGTCTTCTCCCAGTCTCAGGGATGGCTGATCCTGGCGGAGGCCCTCCTGGGCCACGGGGACCGGGCCTTTGAGTATTTCAAGGAAAACGCCCCCTCCATGCAGAACGACCGGGCGGAGATCCGGAAGATCGAACCCTACTGCTACGGCCAGTTTACCGAAGGGCCGGCCAGCCCAAACGCCGGGCGGTCCCACGTCCACTGGCTCACGGGCACGGCTTCCACCGTTATGGTGGGCTGTGTGGAGGGCATCCTGGGGATGCGGCCGGACCTGGAAGGGCTGAAAATCGCGCCCTCCATCCCGAGGGAATGGAAGGCGCTGGAGATCGAGAAGGATTTCCGGGGGAAAAGGCTTCACATTCTGGTGGAAAATCCAAACGGCAGAGAGTCCGGCTGCGAGTCCCTGACGGTGAATGGAATGCCCATGGAGGGAAACTACGTGCCGGAGGCCTGCCTCACGGCGCGGACGGAGATTGTCCTGACGATGTGAACGACTCCCGGTTCACGTTCCAGTTGTTCATGTAGTTCCTGTCCCGGTAGGCCTTGGGCGTCATGCCCATCTGGGTGCGGAAATGCTGGATGAAATGGCTCTGGGAGGAGTAGGACAGCATGGCGGCGATGTCCGCGAAGTCGTAGTCGCTGAAGCGGAGGAGATTCTTCGCCATGTCGATCTTCCTCTGGCGGATGTACTCGCTGACGGAAATGCCGGTCTCTTGCTTGAAAATGCGGGACAGGTGGGCCGGGGAGATGGAGATGGCGGAGGCCAGCTCCTGGATCGTAATACGGTCCATGATGTGGACGTAAATGTAGTCGATGGCCTCCGCCACCTGCTTGGAAGAGGCGATGCGCTTTTTCAGGTTCCGCATGCGGCAGACATAGTCCAGGGCCATCTGGTCGTGGACGTAGACGATTTCCGCCATATTGGTGCAGCAGTCCATCCGGCGGATGTACTCGTCACTGAGCCCGAAGGCCTCCTCCATGGCCATGCCGCCCTCCATGCAGAAACGGGTCAGCATGGCTGCCGTCACTATGAAGTGATAGCGCAGATTGGTCACCGGGTCCTCGGAGAGCTGCCCCACGCCCTCCATGTTCTCAAAGGCGCCCCGGCTGCAGTTCTCCTGTACCGCGTCGATCATTCCCTCCGCCACGGAGCGGTAAAACAGAAACTCCTCCCCGGGCTCCCGATGGCTGGTGACCTCCCGCTCCCCGTCGGCCTCCAGAGGCTTCCACGCCTTTGCTCCATTCATATGCACACCTCCTTCAATATCTTTCAGGGCTAGAATATATCATAGATTTGATATTTCGGCAAGAGGAAAGACGGGAGATTTTTCCGCAGGCTAACTGGAAATTATATGTAAAATACCTAAAGTCCGGCATGAATTTGATATATCTTTCTTTAATTTTGTATACGCTTTTTCGGCGGCACTTTATAATGAGGGGAGCATCACAGCAGACGGCTGTATCAAATTGGAAATAGGAGGAAACGATCGTGAAGAGAAGAATTTGGTATGCCGCTCTGATGGCCGCGATGATTCTTGGCCTTCTGAGCGGGTGCGGCTCCAGTCCCGGCGGTTCGGATGTTGTGCCGGGCGTGGAGGGCAAGATCCTCAACATCTACGTGTGGAACGATGAGTTCCAGGGGAAGTTCAACGCCAACTATCCTGAGATCGACCATCTGTCCAACGACAAGTCCGTCACCTTCCTGAAGGACGGCACGGAGATCCACTGGGTCATCAACCCCACTCAGGACGGCGTCTACCAGCAGAAGCTGGACGAGGCGCTGCTCAAGCAGGACCGTGTCTCCGCCGATGAGCGGGTGGACATGTACCTGGTGGAGGCCGACTACGCGCTGAAATACATCGACCCGGAGGCCAATGTGGCCATGCCCATCTCCCAGCTTGGCATCACGGACGCGGACATCGCCAACCAGTACCGCTACACCTTGGACGCCATGCGGACGGCTGACGGCGAGATCCGGGGCCTCAGCTACCAGGCGACCCCCGGGATGCTGGTCTACCGCCGCTCCATCGCTAAGGCCGTTCTGGGCACCGACGACCCGGAGACCGTGGCCGCCGCCGTCTCCGACTGGGATAAATTCTATGAGACGGCGGAGCGGATGAAGGACGCCGGCTACTACATGTACTCCGGCCGGGCCGACACCTACCGGGTGTACTCCAACAACGTCTCCTCCCCCTGGGTCAAAAACGACAAGACCGTGGTGGTGGATCCCAATATGATGCGGTGGGTGGAGCGCTCCTTGGAGGATACCCGGAGCGGGATCAACCACAATGTGCCGGGCCAGTGGATCGACGAGTGGAACAAGGACATGGGCCCGGACTCCAAGGTTTTCTGCTTCTTCCTGCCCGCCTGGGGCCTGGACGTGTGCATCAAGCCCAACGTGACGGACACTGCCGCCGCCCAGGACTGGGCCTCCTGCCCCAGCCCCCAGAGCTTCTTCTGGGGCGGCACCTGGCTGGTGGCCGCCCAGGGCTCCGACAACCCCGAGCACGTGAAGGACATTATGCTCAAGATGACGGCGGACCGGGACATCCTCCGGAGCCTTGCGGTGAACAATGGGGAGATGAGCAACGACCAGCCCCTGATGGAGGAGCTGGCCCAGTCCCCCGACTTCGGCATCGACCTGCTGGGCGGACAGAACTACATCGGCGTGCTGTCCGATGTGGCGGCCACAGTGGACCTGTCCAACATCTCCTCCTATGACCAGGGCTGTGTGGAGGAGTTCCAAAACACCTTTGGCGATTACTTCAACGGCGTCATCAGCCTGGACAAGGCCAAGGACAACTTTGAGATGGCCATCACCGAGCGCTACCCCTGGCTGGTGGGCGGCGGCGTGCTTTGGCCGTAAACCGCTGTGAAAGGAGGACTTCTGATGAAAAACGAGAATCGAATCAAAAGCGTCAGCTATGCCAAATGGGGATATATTTTTATCCTCCCCTTCTTTTTAAGCTATGCCATCTTCTCGCTCATCCCGCTGGCGGACACCATCCGCAACAGCTTCTATGAGTACTACGCCTTCGGCCTGAAGACCGTGGGCCCCAACTGGACCGGGCTGTCCAACTACACCTCCCTGCTCTCCTCCGACCTGCCCAAGTACGCCTGGAACACCTTTGTCATGTGGATTCTGGGCTTTGTGCCCCAGATTATCGTGGCGCTGGTGCTGGCCTCCTGGTTTACTGACGCCCGGCTGAAAATCCGGGGCAAGCAGTTCTTCAAGGTGGTCATCTACCTGCCCAACCTGATTATGGCCTCCGCCTTCGCCATGCTGTTCTTCGCCCTGTTCTCCAACGCCGGACCTGTCAACAGCATCCTGCTGCGCATGGGTGTGGTGGGAGAGGCCATCCGGTTTATGGAGTCCACCCTGGGGGCCCGCACCCTGGTAGGGCTGATGAACTTCCTCATGTGGTTCGGCAACACCACCATTATGCTGATGGCGGCCATCATGGGCATCAACCCCTCCATCTTTGAGGCGGCGGAGCTGGACGGCTGCACCCACCTCCAGAAGTTCTTCAAGATTACCCTTCCCCAAATCAAGCCCCTGCTGACCTACACACTGATTACCTCCCTCATCGGCGGTCTCCAGATGTTCGACGTGCCCCAGATCCTCACCGGCGGCAAGGGCGCGCCCGACCGGACCACCATGACCCTGATTATGTACCTCAACAAGCACCTCCAGGCCAAGAACTACGGCATCGCCGGTGCGCTGTCCGTGTTCCTCTTCATCATCAGCGCCATCCTCTGCTGGTTCGTCTTTAAGATGAACACCGATCCCGACCCCGACGGCTCCAAGTCCGCCGCCAAGCGCGCCAAGAAAGGGGGCAACGCGTAATGCAGGAAAAGAGATCTCACGGGCGTGAAATTCTCGCCCATGTCGTTTTGATTATCTTGGCGTTCCTGTGCCTGTTCTTCTTCTACATCCTGATTATCAATGCCACCCGTTCCCACGCACAGCTTCAGCTGGGCTTCTCCGCGCTGCCTGGTTCCAGCCTGGTGACGAACTTTAAAAACG
>CAJTYO010000086.1 GCA_910584045.1 uncultured Oscillospiraceae bacterium
GCCTTGACGTAGTGGCCTTTTTCTCGGAAGTAAGGCGAAAGCTTTTCAAAAAGCTCGCCCTTGGGATCTGTGACAAATACGGACTCTCCCCGCTGGGCGCAGCCCATGAGGAAGGGAATGATGAACCCTCTGGATTTCCCGCTGCCGGGCGCGCCAATGCACAGTAGATTGTTGTTGTCACCGGGGATCATCCGGTGAGCGGCATAGATCGCGTATTTATCCAAATCGTTCTCATGGGCTTTGTGCTTCCCCAGCATCATTCCCTGGACTTCTGTGACATCGCCCAGCTCCAGAAACTCCCCCATTTCCTTTTTTGTCAGGAATCCAGAGGAGCCATGGGTGGCATCCGGGAGGATGTCGAAGCCCCGCGGGTCATGGGTATACTTGTAGCCGGAGAACCAGATGTATCCTTTTTTCGTGATGAGACAGACCAGCAGCACAACGACGGCGGTGACGCCCAGTCCGAAGGGGGTGAACACCACGAACCAATTCTTGAAGGGGTTGACTACCCAGATTCTTGGGACTTCCTGCCCGGGGAGGTGGAAGGTGGCCTGCCGGCCCAGCTTCAGGGAGTTGAGGAGCATTCCATAGAAGTACCATGCCACCAGCCCCATCGGAATATAAAGCGGAAATTTTGCCTTGTGGCGCTCGTACCATGGGCCGCACTTTTTCTCAACGAGATCTTCCAGTTTTTCCACAAGTTTGGAAGGGCGGAGCATCGACAACATCTCCTTTCGGCGAAATAAATTGTGTGCGCGGAGGGATATAGGGAACCGGCGGACTGCCGGTCACTTCTGAAATGGCCTCGTTTGTGAGGACAAACACCCGGGCAAGGCCGGCGTCACGGTAACGTGGAAAGAAAACAGCTTCCGCCTGCCCTCTCAGGGCGGCAATGGCGATCTGTTTCATTCCCTGATCTTGGGCAGCGCGAATGGCGGCGTCAACGCGCCGGAGATCCATATCCGCCGCCATGACAAAGGGCAGCCCTTGGAAAATGGCGTCCCATGCGGGAATGTCTTTGGGCGGAGGCTGGTACTGGTTTTTCAGCGCGGCCAGGGTCAGCCGCTGCCGGTGATCCGGCACAGACATAATTTGCAGCTGCACCGCGCCTGTATCGTCGCAGGAGAGCAGCCGCACAGGGAGCTGCAGGCGGCGATAGGCATCTCCATAGAAAATCAGCTTTGTTTCCGTCTTGCTGGCCTGACCCAGTTCGGAGAGAATATCCGTATAGTTCTCTCCCGCAAAAATAAATGCCCGTTGGGCATTTCGGAAGCGGGCGGTCTGATTAGAGAAAGCGGTCAGCTCATCCGTGAGAGCTATTTTGCCGATTCCCGGGCAGACATAATGGACAGCGCAGAGGATGCCGCCCAGGTTGGCAATAGCCGCGACACGGGTACTTCCCCAGGGATTGACGCCCCGGCTGCGGGCAATGGCGGATAGGAACAGCGCGGGCGGGGCCACTATACATTCTGTTGCCGTTGTGAAAATGTTGATCCCCCCATGGTAAGCGGTCAAGGCCATACGGCTCAGTCTGATGCGGCGCTGAATGGCATCGCTATGATACGACTGCGCAAGCTCCGGCAATTCTGGTATAAGAGTATCCCGCAAAAGCTGACGGCCGCTATTGGAAAGAGTAAGCGCGCCGCTTCCTCGATGGCGGCGGATCAGCCCCAGCTGCATCAGATTTTCTCGCTCTGCCTGGGAAGAGATCGTATTCAAGTCCTCCGGCTGGATGTATTGGCACCAGCAGAGCAAACGCAGCACGTCTACATCCCGCTCACTGAAAATCAATCGCCATCTCCTCCTTCCGCCATTCCTGCGGACGCCGAAACCGCTCTTGCGCCGCTCCCGGCGCAAGAACGATTTCGGCGTCTCTGCCGCCCTCTATGCGGGAACAATCGGTTGCCCCCGCATAGAGGGCAGGTCTTATTCCTGAAGCACCGCTCTTCCTTCTTCTGAAAGCCCTGTCCCGCAGCGATTTTCAGGCGAAGGTACCCAACAGGCTGCTTGATTTCTTTCCAATGGGGAGAACCCTTGAAATTTGACGGTTATCTGTTGGGTGTCAACAGCTCCAAGTCCCGCTGTAGAAATCGCTTCTGATATAATCCCCGGAGTGCATAGCAAAGAAATCCGCCGCATCCGCCTGATCCAGCAGCGTGATATGGCAGACGTTCAGCTCGCTCTTCTGTGACAGCAGCACCAGACTTAAAGTGTACTGGTCATCGTCTGGGATCAGCCTGCCTTTGATAGCATTGGAGACTGCTTTCCAGCCTTTATTATCCTGGTCGAAGATATGCCGTCCATCGATACCGCAATGTTCATCGATCACCAGCATTGCCGACTTGAAGTGGGGCAGCGTACTCCCGCCGCTCTCGTACTCATCCAGCAGCCGCCGGATCGTATCACTTAACCACTCCGGGGTTTGGTAGCGGCAGTGGGGCAGGAGCGTGTTCAGCTGAATGTGTAGCCAGCCGTAACCGAACCGCTCCACGTATCCGGCAGTTTCCATCCTGGGAGCAGCAGGCCGATTCCCGTAGCTTCCAATGCCGGGAGAATGCTTTTCACAAAGCCGCCGCAATTCCAGGGCAGCTTGCTCGAACCGCTCCATGGTTTGCTCCAGCTGCCGCTGCAATTTCCTGGCGTCAGCCTGTCCACTGTCAGCCAACGCTGCCAGTCCGCCTGTCTGTTGAAATGCACCGGCGGTCAATTCCTGTATCCGGGACACATCCTGCTTCAGTCCGTTCATCCGGCACCTCCGATCCTCTTTTTTTGCAGATCGGTAGGGGAGGTGGTGATAGCGTCGTACTCCTTCTGCGTGGCGTGGAATGCGATCGGCACATGGTTATATCCGATGCACAACAATCCTTCGCCGCGCCGGAACCGGGTGATCTGCCGGACTTCATCCTCGGAGAGATTTAACACGCCCTGGATGAGCCGGGCCTCCTGCTCCTCCATCTGCATCACCAGCTTGATCCGGCTGGAGTCCAGAATGCCCTTGCCATACTTTCCGCCGTCCAGGCCAAAGAGGTCCTGCATCCCCTGGGTAGAAGTGACGGCGATGCCGCCCAGTCCGCGAATGGTCTTGACCATCTCCTGTACGAACCCGGCGGCCAGGGGATTGGAGTTGGCCCCTACCAGACTCCACAGCTCATCCGCGATCAGAGCGGAGAGATCGCTTCCGGCATCCATAATGAGGTCATTGGCTATGTCCGTGGCCCAGAAGATCCCCGGCAGCAGCAGGTCGTCCGGCATCCCGGAGGTATCCAGAACGATGTACTTGTTGTCAAGGTCTATGTCGTTCCTCGCGCCCATGGCGGAGGCCGAGCCGGTGACATACCGGGCCAGCACCACCGCGAGATGCTTTGTCTCCGCGTTCTCCTGGAGAACATTGTACCAATCCGCGATAATGGGCATCTTCCGGAAAGCGCCGTCCTCCTCCAGCACCGAATCATTATCGAAGGTGATCCCATACCGCCGGTAGCACTCCACCAGAGAGGAATCCAGGTGGTTCTTATCTTCATCACTGAGATCACGCTTTTGCAGGGAGTACCAGATGATGAGTCTGGAGATCTTGTCGGCAAGGACGGAATCGTCCCGCACCGCCAGATCCCGCAGGCCGGAGTAGGCGTCCAGCGATTTTCGCCGGATAGCCATGATGTTGGGGCAATCCCTGGAGGATGGGGACATTTTCAAATACAGCCCGCCCAGAAGTTCGCACAGAGGACGAAACTCGTGGCCCTTCTTCGGCACGATAAAGATGACCCGCCGCCCCTGCTGCCGTAGCCGACCGCCCAGGCATTGCAGCGTAAATGTCTTGCCCGCGCCGGAGGAGCCGCCGATCCAGCAGTTGCCATTAGTATATTTGTAGTCGTCATACGGATCGAGGAACACTGGAGAGCGGTTGTAGAGGTTCAGCCCCAGGAACACTCCGTTGCGGTCGCTGAGTTCGTAGGATGCAAAAGGGAACGCTGCGGCCACGCCGCTGGTAAGGGCGTTGCGCCGGGACTTTCGCTCCACATCCGCATCCAGGGTGAGCAGTGGCAGCGCAGAGAGGAATGCCTGTTCATTTTTGTAGTCACAGCGCCGGGCGATCATATCAATAGAGACGCACAGCTTCTCTACGGCGGTGACACGCTGCTCCAGTGTCTCCGCGTCATCCGCCACTACCTCTACCAGCGTGTGCATGTAATAGAAGTCCTCGCCCTGCCGGTTCATAGCATCCTTCAGATACAGGCCGGAGCTGATGGCGCTGTCCAGCTCCTCGTAATCCTGACGGGTATCGCCCACATCCCTCATCCGGGAACGGTTGACCATGGTGGTCTGAGCGATTTTGGAGAGTATCTTGTCCTTGGGCTGCCGCCTGGCGATGAAACTGAGATTGAAACCCTCACCGGCCTCCACCAGCGGGGTGAGCCAACAGGAACCGACCGTAGTGGAGTAGCCGTACCCGGCTATGTAGAGGTAGGCGTGGTACACGCCGTCCACGATGATGTAGTCCCGGCTCTTGGTATCAATGGCAGTGGGGGAGAGGATGTCCAGGATGGTGGTAGAGCCGGATTCCAGTTCAGTAAGATCCGGCTTTTCCTCGCCGAACAGCAGGCATTTGAGACTGGACTGCTTTTTCTCCGCAGGCGGAGCTTTCTTCCTGGGCCGCGCCTTGGCGGAGGGTTTGGTGGCTTTTTTCTTCTGCATGGCATCCTCCTATTCAAAAATCCCATGTACGGCAGTGGTCATATCGAACACTCCCTCCGGCAGCTTGACCCGGAGGCCGGTGCGTTTGTTGATGATCTCATAGAGCAGCTTCAGGACGAAATCATCGGAATAGCGGGGCTCCAGCACCTCCAACTCACACACATCCAGGTATCGCCGGGCTGTGTCCGACTCCTCGTTGAGCCGCTGGATGATGGCGGCAACGGAGTTGCCCTTGGACTTCATGCGGGGCTCGTACTGGAAGATCAGGAAAAACCGGTGCCGGATGGCGTCGCTTGCCACGCCCTGACCGATCTCCCTGATATTATCCTCGATCATCTCACGGCAGGACTCGTTTTCCTCCCGCTCCGCGTACTGCTTCATCCGCTCCACGTACTCCGCCGTATCCGCCGGGAGCGTCCGGGCCTGGAGCATAAGGTCATCCGGCGCGATCTTCAGATAGGCGGCAAATCCGGAAATGATGTTCTGCCGGTCATTGGGCGATTTCAAGTAGATGTTGACCGGCAGGACTTCCAATATCTTGATGAAACGGTTATCGCGGGTAATGACCACGCCGCCTATGATGTTTTTGACGGGGAGCCACGCCTGGATGCTGTCCCGGTAGGCCCCGCCGCCGCTGGCGGTCTTGACGCCGCCGCCGAAAATCAGTTCTTTAATATTCACAAAATCGATCCTCCTTTTCCTGGATACTGATAGTCCTCCCATGAGCAGGAGTGGAAGGCGGCCCTGTTGTTGACCCACCGGGCGAAGGCCCTCTGCTCTAAAGATGGTTCGCCGCCGTCAAAGTCCCGGTAAGGCTGGGCAAAAGGTTCCACTCCCATTTCCCGCAGGGCTATGACCCTCTGGTGGGCGTCCCCCACATCCCGCACCAGGACGTATGCCCAGAAGCGGGAGGGAGCCGCCCCGGCTTCGCGGAGATAGGCCGCAGCCCGCTCCACGACCGGGAGCATATCGCTGGTATCGCAGGACATCCGGATAAACCGTATCCAATGGAGCCGGGCCAGCATCCGGGCAGTATCCAGAGTAATTAGCCGGGCATCCAGGCCCTGATTAAAATCTACCCAGAACGGTTCGCCGCCCATCCGGTCGATCTGCTCCAGTCCAAAATCTGAAGCCAGAACATTGTTGTCCAGAAATAGGATCTCCCGACTGTCCGGCCTCCGGATCTCCTCCCAGGTCGCCGCAGGACGGATGTCTCCCTCTTTACGAGGTACTACGCAGTATTCACAGCGGCGGATACATCCCCGCGTCAGAAAGCCTATGGCTTTCTTGCATTGTGGATAAATGCCGTAGTCCGGCGGCGTGGCCTCCACCTCCGGCGGGAGTGTACCATAGTTTCTGTAGCCAGTCCCGCCGGTGATGATCTCATCCGAATTGACAACGCTGTTAAAGTCCGGAGTAAAGGTAAACACCTTGGATTGGTACACCCGGTCATAGTGTTCAAAGCCGCTCCACCATTCCACCTGATCCCCCTGAGATCTGTGCCATGCGGACAGGCGCATAAGGGCCAGATTGGGAAAGTTGTTATGTCCGTCCACAGCAACAAGGCCAACCTTCATTTTCCCACCTCCCCCCTGTAGCAGATGAGCCTGCGTCCCTTCCTCCAGCGCCACCAGCAGCCCACCCAGCGGGTCAGGCTGTCATCGTTGATGCCCAGCAGGCCGAAACCGCCCAACGGCACAGCGACCATCATAGTGACGATGAGCTTCGGCGTCAGCGCCAGGGGCAGGAGGGTAAGGCAAAGGTACAATGCGGGCCCGGCCAGCAGGATCGACTCCACCATGTTCCGGATCTCAAACAGGCCCATCACGCGCCCGGCATCTGTAAAGTTAGTCGGTATGTAGTATGTTTCATTCATTTTTACATTCCTCCGCTGCTTCCAGAAGGCGGCCCCTGTATTTCAGGAAGTCCGCCTCCAGGAGCAGCAGTTCCTGTTTTCGATTGGCGATCAGTAATTCTATGGCGGTATCCATTTTCCCTGTCAGCTGTACCGTAGCACGTGTCTTCCCTAACTCCGCGCAGCTGATATACTGATTGGAAAAACCGGAAACAGCTTCTATTTCGCCGAGGGAAATATGATACCGGTAGCGCAGGCAGCGCAAATTCGTTATCTTGTGCATAACTGCTCCACTACTCCAGATAGTCAATATAAGGTATCTTGCACCAGCCGGACCAGTTGCGCTTGGACAGCTCTGTCCTGACTACTCCATACTTGGTTCCCATAGCCTCAATCACATAGCCGTTACCGATGTAGACGCCAATGTGCCCCTGCTTCCAGACGGCCAGCCCTATGATCTCCGGCATAGTGTCCATGGTTCCGGACTCTATGGCAGACTGGTACATCTGATTCGCGCCATAGTCCGGCATACCGTTGGTTCCGTACTTGATCTCCAGACTCTGCTCATCCAGCCAACCGTACCCTTTGATAAGCCCAACGCAGTCCGCCGTCCGGCGGTTCAGCCAGTTATTCCGGATGAAATCCGCATATTTGCCAACACCGTCCGGATACTGCTGGAGCTTGTAGTCAAACAGAGATCGGGTCAGGACATTGCCGTAGGTTCCCCAGACATACCCCCAGCCATTTTCCCATGCCTGGACGGCGTAAGCTGCCAGGTCCAGATTGTTTTTCGTACCGGGACTGACGAAAGCGGAAATATCTATGGCGTTGTCTCCACTTCCGCCAGCCCCGCCAGGGGTGATGCTGCCTCCGCCGGAAGTGTCGCCCTCGTAGCTGGGCGGCGGTACATCGAAATGATCCTTGTACTTTTCCAGGGCATCGCTCCTGGAAAGCACCTCGTATAACGCTCCTGCCCAGATTTTAGCTTTGTCATCAAATCCAAGTTGATCCATCAGTGTCTCCGGGGCGATTTTCTGGACTTCTACCGTCAATACATTTGCGGACCCGCTCAAAATCTCAGGTTTGAAGGTCATCCGGGCGGTACAAAATTGACGAATATCCGCCGCGCTCATGCTGTCCAGATTCTGTTGATGCAGCACCGAGTTGATGGCGATGAGCCAGAGAAGGTCATCTTCCTCAAAATCGCTGTTGACCTCTATCCGGTCAACGGTATTGCTATCGGCTTCATACTCAGCGGCAATGCCTGTGATAAGGGAATCAATTTGAGACTTCTCAAAATTATCCAGGCTCACATACACGCTGCCGATCACCTTGGCCTGTTCCGTCATATGGATGATCTCATCCGACTCAGAATTTTCAAAGCCAAAAAACATATTAGGCAATGCAGTGAAGATCATCATAGGGATCAACAGTAATGCCGCCAAGCCAGCTGTTATTATAGCAGGGCCGCGCTTATCCTCCATGGCTTCCACCTCCGCCGTGTCCGCTGCGGTCTGGCGGCTTTGCACCAGACTGCTGTTTTGACGCGGGCGGCGCGGAACCAATGCCCGGACGTTTGACGGGAGGCGTCATGCCCTCCTGCCCTTTCGCCCGTCTCGCCTGATTTCTGGCCGTCCGGCCTTTCTCAGACACACGGGAGCGATCCGGCGCGGTTCCTGCCAGACCGGAGCGTTTATCAGGATCGGCGGCAGTCGCCGGGAGCGTGGGAGCCGCAGGAGATTTGCCGCGTTCCTGCCGGGCCGGGCCGGACTGCTGTCGTTTTGCCGAAACTGTAGGAGCTGGAGATGTTCCTGCCGCGCCGGGAGGGACGGCAGCGGTTCCACGGGGTCTGCCGGGAACAGAAGTCTGCCGGGCTTCCTGCTGGGCCGGACTGGAATCCTGACGCTTTGGCGGGGATATGCCTGCCGCCGGAGGAACAGCTTTGCCTGGCTGGCGTGCCGAACCGATAGGCGGCGTTCCTGCCGCGCCGGTCTGTCCGATGGTATTGTCAGCCGTGGTGCGCTCCGAATGTACCTTCTCACGGTGGGTAGAACGGGTTTCCGCTGGCCGCGTACTTTGACCGGCAGATGTTCCCTTGCCGGGAGCAGCCGCTGTCTTAGCCGCGTCCGCTATATGCTGCCGGGCGGCTTTCTCGCCCGTCTGGTAGCGAGTGGAACGAGCGGAAGTCGGGGGTATGCCTGTATCTGCTGTGCTGGCTGGCATTCCGGATATTCTGCTGGAAGTACCCTTGTTTTTAACGGTTTCCCCGTCAGAAACGGCGGTATGTCCCGTTCCTGCCATACCGGGTTTGACGGTTTTCGGACTGCCGCCCTTAGCGGCGGTTTTCTCCACAGCTCCAGTACCAGGAGTGCCGCTTACCGGCGCACCACTGACAGGGTGGGAAGGCTGACCTGTTCCTGCCGCGCTGGACTGGCTGAGTTTGGTATTTTTATATTCGGTCGTGCCGTCAGCGCCATCACGTCCTTGTGATCCACGTCCGAAGCTGCCGCCTCGACTTGTACCAAAACCGCCACCGCTTGTGCGGGAATCACCGAAGCCACCGCCACGGGAACCGCCGCCGAAGCTGCCGCCTCGGCCCGTACCCAAGCCACCACCGCTTGTGCGGGAATCGCCGGAACCACCGCCACGGGAACCGCCGCCGAAGCTGCCGCCTCGGCCCGTACCCAAGCCAC
>CAJTYO010000087.1 GCA_910584045.1 uncultured Oscillospiraceae bacterium
GCACGGCCGCCGCGCCAATCCTTCAGGGAGGGACCGTCAACGGTCTTCTGGGTGGCGGTAGTGGAGTGAACGGTGGTCATCAGACCATCGGTGATGCCCCAGTTATCGTTGAGGACCTTGGCGATGGGGGCCAGACAATTGGTGGTGCAGGAGGCATTGGAGACAAAGGTCATGTCGGGAGTGTACTTGTCGAGGTTCACGCCGCAGACGAACATGGGGGTGTCGTCCTTGGAGGGAGCGGACATAATGACCTTCTTTGCACCGGCGTCGATGTGAGCCTGGGCCTTCTCCTTGGTCAGGAACAGGCCGGTGGACTCCACAACATACTCAGCGCCCAGCTTGCCCCAGGGGATGTCGGCGGGATTGCGCTCGGCATAGATGGGGATCTGCTTGCCGTTGACAATGATGGCGTTCTCAGTGGAGGAGACCTCGCCCTGGAACTGACCGTGCATGGTGTCATACTTCAGCATGTAGGCCAGGTAATCGGCGGGGCACAGATCGTTGATGCCCACGACCTCGATTTCGGGATGGTTGACGCTGGCCCGGAAGACCATGCGGCCGATGCGGCCGAAACCATTGATGCCAACTTTGATGCTCATAAGAAAAACTCCTCTCAAATATTTTTTGTTGGAATTTCCAATAAACGTATCTTATCGCGTTCTGAAAGCATTATACACCGGACATTTTCAAAAGAAAAGGTTTTTTTGCGGTTTTCCGGACCCTGTCAAAAATTTCTTGTAATTTCGACAAATTTTTGATATGATACATCTGCAATTCTTGGGAGTTTGCCGGGTCCGCCCTTGGCGTCCGGCCGTTTGGAGGAAATTACCAAGGAATTTTTCATCCAGACGCACACACTAGCCGTATCACCGGCGCCTCGGAGGGAGGACATCTATGTCAGAAGAGCTTTTCCACCAGAATGAACAGATGAGCGAAGTGCTCCAGCAGGTGTCCAGTCAGCTGCGCCTCTCGCTGGGGAACATTCACAGCGCCCTTGTCCGGCTTGCGCCTCCCGAGGCGCGGGAGGATCATGAGGGCATAGACCGCGATGCCGCCGTGCTGTGCCAGAGCTACTACCGAATCCTGCGCCTGGCCCATAACCTGTCCGATGTGTCCGAGCCAGAGAGGCCGGAGGGCGCGGGCCTGACCAACGACGACGTGGTGGAGGTCTGCCGGGGGGTGATGGAGCGGGCCGAGGTCCCCGCCGAGCTGCTGGGCATCCGGCTGGCCTTCCGCAGCAACAAGCCCGGGCAGATCATCGCCATGGACAGCGAGCGCATTGAGCGGCTGCTGCTGAATCTGCTGTCCAACGCCTTCAAGTTTATTGGGGCGGGGGAAAAACTGGTGACCCTGGAGGTCCGCACGGAGCCGGACTATGTATATCTGACCCTCTCTGACACGGGGCGGGGCATTCCCGCCGGGCAGCTGGACACGGCCTTTGACCGCTGGCAGGAGCTCCGGCGGATGGACCCGCCGCCCCATGGACTGGGGCTGGGCCTGCCGGTGTGCCAGCGGATTGTCCGGGAGCACGGAGGGGCTCTGGTTCTGTCGTCTCAGGAGGGGCGGGGCACCACTGTGACGGCCTCCCTGCCCAACCGGAGAGCGCCTGTGCGGCTGCGGACCTCTTTGCCCATCATGAATTGGAACGGGGGATTCAACAGGACCCTGCTGGGTCTGGCGGACGCGCTGCCCAGACAGGCGTTCACCCAAAAGTATCTGGATTGACAGCGGAGGCGGAGCCATGGAGAACAGAAAAGTTCTGGTGGGCATGAGCGGCGGCGTGGACAGCGCCGCCGCCGCCCTGCTGCTGCTGCGGGCCGGCTGGGAGAGCGTGGGCTGCACCCTGCGGCTATACGACAACGAGGACATAGGCGAACCGCTGGAGGGAACCTGCTGCTCCCTGGAGGCGGCGGAGGATGCCAGGAGTGCCGCCAGACGCCTGGGCATGGATCACTATGTGTTCAACTTTACCGGCGCTTTCCGGCAGTGGGTGATGGATGATTTCGTGGACAACTACCGCGCTGGTCGGACCCCCAACCCCTGCGTCCAATGCAACCGACGGATCAAATTCGACGCGCTGCTGCGCCGGGCAGACGAGCTGGATATCCCATACATCGCCACCGGACACTACGCGCAGACGGCGCGGAACAGAGCCTCCGGCCGCTGGCAACTGCTGCGGGGGCGGGACCGGAGGAAGGATCAGAGCTATTTCCTGTACCCGCTGACGCAGGGGGTTCTAAGCCGTCTGCTGCTGCCGGTGGGAGCCTATGACAAGTCCGCCGTCCGGGCGCTGGCGGCCGAGGCCGGCTTTGCGGTCGCGGATAAGCCGGACAGCCAGGACATCTGCTTTGTTCCCGACGGGGACTATGCCGGCTTCTTGCGGCGGTACGGCGGCATGGAGCTTGTCCCCGGCGACTTTGTGGACGAGGAGGGCCGGGTGCTGGGACGGCACCGGGGCCTGCCCTGCTATACCACCGGTCAGCGGAGGGGACTTGGCGTCAGTGCGGCCCGGCCTCTGTATGTACTGCGGAAGGATGCGCCGCGCAACCAGGTGGTTCTGGGCGGCGAGGAGCGGCTCTACAGCCGCTTTGTCTGGGCGGAGGATTTCAACTGGGTGTCTCTGCCTCCCGCTGCGGAACCGATGTCTGTCACCGCCAAGACCCGCTACAGCCAGACCGAGGCCGCCGGTACGCTGTACCCAGAGCCGGACGGCGGGGTGCGCGTGGCGTTCGACGAGCCCCAGCGGGCTGTGACCGCAGGTCAGTCCCTGGTCTGCTACCAGGGAGAACTGGTGGTGGGCGGCGGCGTGATCTGTCGTGCCGCGCCGGAGATGTAGATCCCTAAAGGCGGTGGGCGGCTTTATCGCTCGCTGGCCGTCCACTCCTCCTGATAGATCAGATCGTCCACATCGCCATGGGGAAAGTTGATTTCCATTGATTTGCCTCCTTCGCAGATTTTCCCAGTATATGCACACTGAGAGCAGATGATGCGCGAAAGCTGGTGGGTGGGAAGAAATATTTGTCTGCTGTCTCCGGGAGGCGTGTATCTGTATGTCAAAAAAGTGGCTGAGCCACTTTTTTGAGGAAGGGGTACGGGCCGAGTCCGGCCCGTACCCGTAAAATACTTTATTAACAGTCTGTGCGAGGAGCGGCTTACGCCGCTCCCCGCTTTTATTTTATTATTTGTCTATTGTTGAAGGCCGGGCTCAGGGGTGGATGCCGCGGTTCTGGTCGCCGGAGGGGTTGGAGCCAAACTCATAATCGTTGCCGGGTAGGATGGCGTTGAGGATGATGCCTGCAATGGCCGCGATGGCCAGGGCCGTCAGCGTCACGCTGGTCCCGCCCACAGAGAAGGTCAGACCGCCGGAGAAGCCCAGTCCGCACACCAGAATCACCGCCGCAATGATCAGGTTCCGGGAGTTGGTGAAGTCCACCTGGTTTTCCACAATGTTGCGCACGCCGATAGCGGAGATCATGCCGTAGAGCATGAAGCTGATGCCGCCCACGATGGCGGTGGGCATGGTGCCGATGACCGCGCTCATTTTGGGGATGAAGCCAAGGGCCACGGCATAGACGGCCGCCAGGCGGATCACCTTGGGGTCGAAGACCCGGGAGAGGACCAGCACGCCGGTGTTTTCGCCGTAGGTGGTGTTGGCGGGGCCGCCGAACATGGCGGACAGAGTAGTGGCCAGACCGTCGCCGATCAGCGTGCGGTGAAGGCCGGGGTCCTCAATGAAATTCTCGCCAACGGTGGCAGAGATGGCGGACATATCGCCGATGTGCTCCATCATGGCGGCAATGGCGATGGGGGCCATGACCAGGATCGCGGAGAAGTCAAATCTGGCGATCTGGACAGGGGGCAGACCCAGCCAGCCGGCCTCGGCGATGGCAGAGTAGTTGAGGATGGAGCTGCCGTCCGCGTTGACCATGCCGCAGGCGTTCATGATGACAGCGGCCACATAGGCGATGACCACACCCAGCAGGATGGGTATAATCTTCAGCATTCCCTTGCCCCAGATGTTGAAGACGATAATGACCGCCAGAGCAATCAGGGCCAGCGGCCAGCACTGGGAGGCGTTAGTCACCGCAGAGGGGGCCAGATTCAAGCCGATGCAGATGATGATGGGCCCGGTGACTACGGGGGGCAGGAAGCGCATGACCTTCTTCACGCCCACCACCTTGATGATCAGCGCCAGGATCAGGTACAGCAGGCCCGCCACCACGATGCCGCCGCAGGCGTAGGCCAGCTTATCCTCCGGGGACATACCGGTATAGATACCCTGGTCCATGTTGGCCATGGTGTAGAAACCGCCCAGGAAGGCGAAGGAGGAGCCCAGGAAGGCGGGCACCTTCATCCGGGAACAGACATGGAAAAAGAGGGTGCCCACGCCGGCAAAAAACAAGGTGGTCTGGATGTTCAGGGGAAGCCCATACTGCTGGACCAGAATGGGGACCAGGATGGTTGCGCCAAACATGGCGAACATGTGCTGAACGCCCAGGATCAGCATCTTGGGCACGCCCAGCGTCCGCGCGTCGCGGATGGGTTCTGTGTTTTTCATTTGGATGTCTCCCTTCTTCTCTTTCGTAACCCGGATTCATCAATGATCCGCGGTCCGGGCACCGCGGATTTGCGCAAAAAAAGAGACGATCGATTATCCGACCGTCAACAGAGGAAACAGGACGAAAAAGAAAGACCATGGGCCAGGCGCTTCCCCATATGGAACAGCCCGCTTTTCGTCATCGCTGCCATCCTCCCTTTTCTGCGTTTTATACATGATACCAAAAGATGCTCCTCCGCGCAAGAGGGAATAAGGCAGGGAGAACCGATTTCTCCCTATTCGCCAAAATCCGAACCGGCGGGGGGAGAATTTACATGAAAAATTTTTTCACCATCCCGTTGGCAGGTTCTGGGACTGACGCCATACGCCGCCCGGAAAGCCCGGTAGAAATTGGCGTAGTCTCCGAAGCCGCAGCTGTGACACACCACGCCCGGCGCTGTGCCGCTGCGCAGCATCTGGCGAGCAATCAGCAGGCGCTTGAGCTGGACATAGCGGTAGACGCTGACGCCCACCTCCTGCCGGAAGGCGTGGGAGAGATAGAATTTGCTGACGTAAAACCGCTGGGCCAGATCCTCCAGGACCAGATTTTCCTGGCAGTGCTCCCCGATGTAGTCCAGCACCCGCGAGACCAGGGACGGCTCCTCGGCGGTTCCCGCTCCGCCGGACTGGAGGGCGGCGCGGTTGAGTTCCACCAGAAGCTGCAAAAGTGCCCCGGCGGCCCACAGCGCCCCGCCGTAGTCTCCGCCGCGGGCCTCCCTCGCCAGCCCGTCCAGCTTCGACGCCACGGCAGCGCGCTGGACGGCGTTCAGCCGCAGGAGGTTGGTATGGTCGGGACGGGACTGGTCGAAGCACCGGGTCAGACTGGTCTCCCCGGTGGACAGGCTCTCCAGATAGTCCCGATCAATCCACAGGACCATCCGCTCATAGGGTTCGCTGTCCGGCTGAACAATGGGCTGATGGAGCTCCATGGGGCTGATGAGCAGCAGATCCCCCGGCTCCATATGGTATACCGCCCCCTCCACCCGGTATTCGACCTGTCCGCCGAGGAAAAAATAAACCTCGTAAAAATCGTGGTGATGTATGGCGACAGGGCCCGGAGCGGAGTCCCGATAGTGGAATATCTCGAAATCTCCGGTCCGCATGTGCTGGCGCGGATCAAATCGCTGGGAGCTCCTCCGCATGGCGCTCACCTCCCCTGGCGTTATGTTACCGCAAGAATCGCAAGAAGTCAAACAAGAATAGCAATTTTCATGGACTGAATTTTCTGGTATACTGGGCGCATCATAAGGAGGAGCCGTTTATGGGAGCATTTCTGCACAAGGATTTTCTGTTGACCACCCCCACCGCCCGGACGCTGTACCACGACGTTGCGGCGAAGCAGCCTATCATTGATTATCACTGCCACATCGACCCACGCGAGATTTACGAGAACCGGCGGTTTGACGACCTCTCCCAGCTCTGGCTGGGGGGCGACCACTACAAATGGCGGCTCCTGCGATCCAACGGCGCAGAGGAGAAGTACGTCACCGGAGACGCAGACGGCTGGGCGAAGTTCCGGCATTTCGCAGCGGTACTGCCCAAGGCCACCGGCAACCCCATGGTCCACTGGTGCCACCTGGAGCTGAAAAACTACTTCGGATGGGAAGGATTTTTGTGTGAAGACACTGCCCGGGAAGTCTGGGATCTCTGCAATGAGAAATTGCGAAACGATCCGGGCTTTACCGCCCGAGGCTTCATCCGCCGCAGCAATGTGGAGATGATCGGCACCACCGACGACCCCTGCGACAGCCTGGAGTGGCACGAGAAGCTGGCGGCGGATGAGAGCTTTCCGGTAAAGGTTTGCCCCACCTTCCGGCCGGACAAGGCGCTGAACCTCCACAAGCCGGGCTTCGCGGACTACATCCGGAAGCTGGAGGAGGTCGCGGGGGTCTCGTTGCGCACCGCGGAGGATATGAAGCGCGCCCTGTCGGAGCGAATCGCCTACTTTGCCGCCCACGGATGTCGTGCGGCAGACCACGGGTTGGACTACGTCAGCTTCCGCCGCCTTCCGGAGCCGGCGCTGAACGCCGCATTTCAAAAAGTCCTGTCCGGCGAAGTGCCCACCGTGGAAGAGTCTGAGGCATGGCAGACGGAGCTGCTGCTCCACTGCGCGGTCGAGTACGCCCGGCGGGGGCTGGTGATGCAGCTCCACTACTCCTGCCTGCGCAACCCAAACTCCCGTGCTTTCGCGGCCCTAGGACCGGACACCGGCTTTGACTGCATCGCCCTGTCGGACAGCGGCGGCGCGCTGGCGAAGCTGCTGGACGAGCTGGAGAAAACGGACAGCCTGCCCCGCACCATCCTTTACAGCCTCAACCCCGGCGACAACTCGTTCCTGGACGCCCTCATCGGTTCCTTCCAGGGATCCGGCATCCCCGGCAAGCTCCAGCACGGCAGTGCCTGGTGGTTCAACGACAATAAGGTTGGGATGAGCGAGCAGCTCATCAGCCTGGCCAACCAGAGCCTGCTGGGCAATTTTGTGGGGATGCTTACCGATTCCCGCAGCTTTCTCAGCTATGCCCGCCACGAGTATTTCCGGCGGATTCTCTGCAATCTGCTGGGCGGCTGGGTGGAGTGCGGGGAGTATCCCAACGATCCCGCCTTACTGGGGGAATTAGTGGAGGACATCTGCTATAGAAACGCCAAACGGTACTTCAATCTGTGAAAAGCGAGGACGATATAATGGACTTGAAACTTCGAGAGAACTGCCGCTACGCCGTCGCCTGTCCTACCAGCATGGGGGTACGGATCACCCCGGAGGACCGCATGGCGGTCCACAACAGCACCCGCTTTTTCATGACCTCCACCAGCGCGGAGACCAACGTGCTGAACGTGGCCTCCTCCCTGGGCCGGGAGTGCCTCGCCCTGACCAAGTTTGTCAAGGACAGCCCCGTGGCGGCGTTTATCAAGGCCCAGCTCCGAGCCCGGAATATCCGGTATGAGGGCGTGGAGGTGGAGCAGGGCGGCCCCTGGGGCTACCGCCACCAGTTCAACGTGGCGGACAGCGGCTTCGGCCTTCGCGCTCCCCGGGTGTGGAACGACCGGGCGGGGGAGGTGGGCCGGACGCTGAACGCCGCTGAGTTTGATCTCCCACGGATTTTCGGTCGGGAGGGCGTGGGTATCCTCCATATTTCCGGGTTGATCGCCGCCATGAGCCAGGAGACCACCGCCTGCTGTCTGGCTCTGGCGAAGGCTGCCAAGGAGTACGGCGCCTTGGTCAGCTTCGACCTCAACTACCGGGCCTCCTTCTGGAAAGGCCGGGAGACGGAGCTGCGGACAGCGTTCCACCAGATCGCGACCGTAGCCGACATTCTGGTGGGCAACGAGGAGGACTTCCAGCTCTGCCTGGGCTTCACCGGCCCGGAAGCGGGCGGGAAGGATCTTGCCGCCAAGATCGACAGCTTCAAGGGCATGGTCAGCGAGGTCAGAGCCAAATACGGCAACTCCCAAATTTTCGCCACCACCCTCCGGCAGGTCATCTCCGCCAACGAGCACCTCTGGGGCGCACTGATGCTGGCGGACGGGGAGTGGATCGTGGAGGAGCCCCGGCCCATTCCGGTGCTGGACCGCATCGGCGGCGGAGACGGGTTCACCGGCGGGGTGCTGTACGGCGTTCTCAACGGCTGGGAGCCGGAGAAGTGCCTGCAATTCGGCTGGGCCTCCGGCGTGCTGGCGGCAAGCAGTCTCAACGACTACGCCGAGCCGGCGGACGAAAAGCAGATTTGGGACATCTACGCGGGCAACGCCCGTGTGCAGAGATAAGGGGGAAAACGTGATGAAAAAAGCGGATATTGGCCTTGTCGGTCTGGCCGTCATGGGCGAAAACCTGGTGATGAACATGGAGTCCAAAGGTTTCACCGTGGCCGTGTTCAACCGCACCACCGAGAAGGTCAAAAAGTTCGTGGAGGGCCGCGCCAAGGGGAAGAACATCATCGGCGCCTGCTCCTTGCAGGAGCTGGCGGATAATCTGGAGAAGCCCCGGAAGATCATGATGATGGTCAAGGCAGGACAGGCCGTGGACAGTCTCATAGACCAGCTTCTGCCCATCCTGGAGCCCGGCGATATCCTCATCGACGGCGGCAACAGCCATTTCCCTGACACCATCCGGCGCACCGAATACGTGGAGAGCAAGGGCCTCCTCTATGTTGGCTGCGGCGTATCCGGCGGAGAGGAGGGCGCTCTGAATGGTCCCTCCATGATGCCCGGCGGCTCCCCGGCGGCGTGGCCCGCCGTCAAGCCCATTTTCCAGGCCATCTGCGCCAAGGTGGAGGA
>CAJTYO010000088.1 GCA_910584045.1 uncultured Oscillospiraceae bacterium
TTGTCAAAATTTTTCTTCTTTTCATGATAGTTTCTCCATCAGAAAAGCCGTGCGGACTTTTTCAGCCCGCACGGCGCAGCGGGTCAGCTGTAGGAGATTGGCGTAAACGTGAACGCCACCGTTACATTGACGCCATCCTTGCTGTTCCATGCGTTTGCGGGGGTTTTCACCGCGTCGCCGGACAGGCGAAACGGCGCATAGCCGCCCTCAGCCACCTCGCCGTCCAGGGTCCGGGCGGAGAGCGTGAATATTTGTTTCATTGTTTTCGGTGCGCCGGGAATCACGGCGAGGTGCTTCGCCGCGTCATACGCGGGAGCCCACTCCACATCATCCGTCAGGTCATCCGTCTCGGCCTGCACAATCTCAAAGTATACAAACGCGCGCTTATCTGAACCTGCGCCGTTCGTCGGAGAGGACGCCAGCGTCATGTTGCTGCCCTCTTTGACCGATCCGCTTACCTCCACATCCACCACCAGAGGCACCTCACTGTAATTTATAACCATGGAAGGCGTGGAGATGATCTGGTCGGTATCGCTCTCACCATCAATGTATACGGGGAGCTTAAGCGGATTTATATATACCGAGGCGTAGCTGGGCACTGTTACGCGGATGACAGGAAGCCTACAGCGTGCTGTGATGATAATGGACCGCTGATTTCCTTTATTCGATGCCGCCGCAGGGAGCTGCGCGGAAAAGAGCAGGACCAGCGCCAGCACGGCGCATAGCAGCCGTTTTCGCTTCATGGTCTGTTTCCTCTTATAAAGGGGCCGCGCGGGCGGTTGCGCCGCGCGGCCCGGAAAATTGGGGTTAAGTTACTTCAGCTGAAATGATTAGGCGGCTGTGCACTCGATCTCGGCAACGTAGGGAATACCGTCAGCATCCGTGACCGTGACCTTAAGGGTAACCTTCTCACCGCTCGCGGCAGCACTACCTGTAGCAGGAACTTTCACCTTAGCCTCATTGGGATTTGTACCTGCCTCCAGAGTGAATCCAGCGGCCTTCTCACCAACCAGCTCCCACTTGGTGTTCGCAGTGGTAAAGGCAAAGTCGGCCGGGAGATCCTTATCGGGAGTCAGCTTTATAGTAGTGGCCACATTCCCAATTTGAGAAGCATCACCAGAAGCGGTGGCTGCAAGCGTACCAGCGTTCTTCACAAACTCGGCGGGCTCGAAGCTGAAAGCAACCTTGACGCTGAAGGTATCAGCAGTGGTCCACTCAGCCTTCTTGGCAACATTACCGGACAGACGGAAGTAGGCAGCGCCGCCCTTCTGCAGCTCGCCATCCTTACCCTCTCTCAGGGTGATGATGTCAGCAAAATCCGCAGCGGTGGTGCTAACAACAGCAGGAGTCGCAGGAAGGGCATCCGCGTCATCCAGCTTGGCAAAACCGCCAATCAGGACGCTGGCGTCCTCCAGATTAGCCTCGGTCAGGGCAGTAGCGGGGAACATCTGGAACAGAACATATCCTTCCTTATCTGTTACAGTATCCGCAGGTGCGGCAGTGGCAAACTCAAAGCCGCTGCCGGTCGGCACCTCGCCGGTAATCTTAGCGCTGACAGACAGAGCCACGGAGCTTCTGTTCTGGACAGTCAGGGGAGCGCCGGTGGTGATCTGCTGGCCGCTGATGGAGTTGTTCTCATCCAGGGTGTAGGGCAGACCGTAGGGATTGATGACAGCCTTACCGGTGGAGGGGACCGTCACAGCCAGGTTGATGGGGGTGTAGGTGCCGTTGATGTTGGTGGTATTCTTCTCCGCAGCAAGGGCGGGGACGGCCATGGACAGCGTCAGAGCACCGGCCAGGACAGTTGAAGCGATGCGCTTCAGATTCATGGGCTTCATAACTTTTCTCCTTTTTGTTATTTTGCATCAGCCAGGGGCCGAGACAAACAAATCAACTATTTTTCCGCGACGTGGAATTTAATCGTGTGTATAACTTGATTCTTAATCGCCTGCGTGCCGCTGTCGTCCGTCTCCACCTGGGTCACGACGACATATACGAGGTGGTCGCCAGGGTCCAGCGCGTGGTCCAGGGTAATCTCCTCAAAGCCGCTGCCCGGTGGAACCAGAGCCGACAAGAACAGCTGATCCGTCAGCGCGTCATCAGCGTAAATGGTGAGGAACATATCATACAGATTGGACGCCGCGTTGGCGATCATGCAGGAAAAGGTCGTGCCATCCTCGCTGAACGCGTCGTTCTGGTACTGCAAAGCAACCATTCCGTTTTTAGCGTTTTCCATGGCCTCGTCGATAGCGGCCTGGAGGGAATCCTCGTCCAGCATAACCTTGGCTTCCGTGGCATAGCCAATCTTCGGCGTCTGTTCATCGTTGAAGGATTGCAGTCCGCCGCGCCCTAAAACGACAGCCAAGACCGCGACCAGCAAGACGATCAGCGCCGCCAGCAGGATGATAATCCAGCGCTGGCCAGCCGGTTTTTTTGTTTCCGTAGATTGTGCCATTGATAGTTCCTCCTGATGATGAAACGCATGAGTTGCAGGATACTCCGGCGGGGCGGAAACCCCGCCGGAGCAGACGTCGATACTTCGGCCGCAGGGGACCGCCGTTGGCGGCTATGCCGCCGGTGAGCGACCCCGGCAGCAGCGAAAAGCGCCGCTGCTTAGCCGAGCAGCTGGAGAACGCCCTGAGGAATCTGGTTGGCCTGGGCCAGCATGGCCTGGGCGGACTGCACCAGGATGTTGTTCTTGGTGTAGCTCATCATTTCCTCGGCGATGTCGGTGTCGCGGATGGTGGACTCGGCGTCCTGGATGTTCTCGCGCATCACGGACAGGTTGTTCTGGGTGTGCTCCAGACGGTTCTGGGTGGCGCCCAGCGTACCGCGGATGGAGGAAACCTGGTTGATGGCGTTCTTGATGGTGCCGATTGCCTCGGAGGCGCTGGCCTGGGAGCCGATGTTGATCTTGTCAATGCCCAGAGCCTTGGTGTGGATGTCGCCCACGGAGACCTTCAGCTGGTTGTAGCTCTCGGAGGTGTCGCCGATCTGCAGGGTCAGGCCCTTGTCGAGGATGGTGGGATCAACCTTGCCGGTCTGAACAAGGCCAGACCAGTTGGCAGCCTTGGAATCAACTGTTCCGGGAACACCATGGGTGCCCTTGCCGTCCGCACCGGCCAGATTATTCTTGGAATAATCTACGCCGCCCTCTTTCTCGGTAACGGTGATTACACCAGAAGCGGTAGTGGTGCCGACCTTGAAACGGGTATTGTTCTGAGCGGCGGTGGACAGACGCTGGGCGGCATACTCCAGAAGCTTATCAGACTTTGCAGTCAGATCCGTCAGATCAACCACGTTTTCCATGTTCTTGTACTTGCTGTCCGAACCCAGAGCGAAGACATAGGTCTCGTCGCCGATGGTCACAGTGCTGCCGTCCGCCACAGCCACCTTTCCGGAACCCGCAGTCTTAGACAGCTCAAACTTTGCCTGACCATACATCCGGCCTCTGGTGCTGTCCACGGCCTCCTGCTCCACGGTCACAGAGACCTCCTGCGCGTTATTGCCGTTGACCTCGCCCGCGGCGGTGTATTCAAAGTTGCCCGTACCGGTGTCAGCGAGCCACTCCTTTGTGGGGGCGTTGCTCATGGTGAACACCAGCTTGTCGCCCGAGGCGGAAGCGGTCATTTGGAAACCATAGTCATCCTTCCAGGTGTCTTTTCCGCCCATTCCTGCAGCATTCCACTTTTCAGCAAACTGCTTCGCCAGCTCGGAACCGCTGAGCGTTACGTCTTTGCCGACGTTGAGTTCCATATCCACGCCCCACAGGTTGAGCTTAACTGTGCCAGCCGCACTGGCAGTCACAGAAACCTTGGACAGGTCTACGGAGTAGATACCGGCCTGGGGATCCTTGCCCAGCTGACCGTCAGCGATGATGTTCGCGTCCGTAATAACGTCCTTATTATTGAGAACCTTGGTGCTGGCGTCCAGAGAACCGTCCAGCAGCTTGATGCCGTTGAAGTTGGAGCTGTCGGCGATACGGTTGATTTCGGCCTTCAGCTGATCGACTTCCTTCTGGAGGTTGGCACGGTCGACCTCGTTGTCATAGGTGCCGTTGGCGGACTGGGTGGCCAGGTTGACCATGCGGTTGAGCATGTCCTGAACCTCCTGCATGGCGCCTTCAGCGGTCTTCACGAGGCTGATGCCGTCCTTGACGTTCTTGCCTGCGGCCTCCAGGCCGGTGATCTGGGCGCGCATCTTCTCGGAAATGGCCAGACCGGCGGCGTCGTCGCCCGCGCGGTTGATCTTGTAGCCGGAGGAGAGCTTCTCCAGGTTCTTGGAAACGGCGGAGGTGTTGATGTTGTAGTTGCGGTAGGCGTTCATCGCCGCGATATTATGCTGAATTCTCATTGTATTCGTCTCCTTACGAATTTTTTAGTGTGCCCCGCATCCTGCGCCAGCACATTTATAAGATTTCCAAGCCTCCCGGCCGCTGTGGCCCGGGCGTCCGGTCCGCTTGGCGCTGGGGGATATATTTCAACCAGCTCGTCAGCCGGAAGAAACCAGATTCAGATGGGCAGCTCGGACGCATGGCCCTTGGGCGTACCAATCAGCCGTTCCGGCCTCTGTCCGCCCTCCCGTTCCCGCACCGCGCCGCGCACGATGGAGATCTCCCGGGGTGCGTCGATGGCAAGATAGGACCGGCCGCCCTCCGTTCGGTAGAGCTGCACAACAACGTCCTCGCCGATGGTGAGGTATTCTCCGGGGGTCAGGGATAGTTTCAGCATAGCGTCCTCCTTAGTCTGCCAGTGCGCGATCCTTGCGCTTAATTATGTTGAATTCTCGTGGACTGCCAACAAGGGCTTCCGGCGCGCCCGCCGGGCGGGGTTGCCGTCTTTTATTCCCACTCTGCGGCCCCCTCCGGGAGCGCTGCTCTCATGGGCAGATGCCGCTCTGTCCATCAGACCAGCGTTCCCGCAGACGGGACCGGACTTGCATGGGCGTTCACCGCCGTCCCGGGCGGCAATGCTGGGGACTGTATTCAGGCGCAAAGCTGCGCCAGACCTAACTCTCTGATATGCTCCGCCGAGGAGGCGGGACCGCTGACGGCGACATACGGTTTTCCCTGCCGCTCCAGCTTGTATTGCAGACAGATCCGGAACCTGCCAAACCCCGCCTCCATCACATTTCCATGCGTCCGCGACATCTCCCGCAGATCGACGGACCTTATGCACACGGCGTCCCAGGCGTTGGCTATCCGCCTGCTCTCCTTGTGGATGAAGTCCAGCCTCTGATTGGCGATGTGCTCATGGAGGCGCTGCAATTTTTTGACCTGCTCCTCGTAATTTTTTGACCCCGGCTGCATTCGGTGCAGGCGGCGCTGCATCCGGCCCAGCTTCTCCTGAGATTGGCGCAGCCAGTGGGGCGGGTCGGGGGCGCGGCCCTCGCTGTCCACGTAAAAGCGGGACATGGAGTAGAGCAGCCCCAGAGTCTTCTCCGCCGCGGGCGCAGCCGCCTTCGGAGGGCGCACGGCGTACTCATAGATGAGGGAGCAGAAGTATTTTCCGGACCTGGACCTGCTGACCACCGCAGATTTCAAGACCCACCAGTGGAGGGGTCTGCGGTGCAGCCTGGCCCGAACCATCCCCGCCTTGGGGAGACGCACGCCGTTCTCGCCCAGGTAGAGGGTCGGTCCGGATGGGTTGTTGTGGCAGAAGGTCTGATAGGCGTTTTTCCGGGCTTTTTTCCGCTTGTAGTTGGGATAATGCCCGGCCTCCGGGTCCCGGAAAAAGCGCATGAACGTCTGCCGCAGGGACTGGTGGACGCTGCACAGGGCCTGACTGTCCACCTCCTTGAGGAAGGGAGCCTCCTTTTTGTACCGGGCCGGCGTGGGGATGAAGTGCTCCCCGGTCTCGGCATAGAAGCGCTGCTCGTCGGCCAACATCTGATTCCACAGCCAGCGACAGCAGCCGAAGGTCCTGTCGAAGAGGGCCGCCTGCTCCGGTGTGGGGTGAAGGCGGACCTTGATGACGGTGTTTCGGATCAGCCTGCCGTCGGGTGTACAGCGGGTTTTCAACTGCTTTTCCGCCATATCGGTTCCTTTCCGCCGGTGCATTCGCCGTCAAAACTCCCCTATTCGGGCCAGAGCCCGAACCTCTTCCTGCGCAGCGGGTTTGGAGAGTTTGAAAAAGTATACTTTTTCAAACTGAAAAGCGTGTATGAAAAAAATTCCGGAAACCCCCTTATTTTTTCGAATTTCCAGCCGATTATATGGGTGTAAGCAGTCGGGTGCGGCGCTTTGAAAAAGTATACTTTTTCAAACTTCCGCACCCCATTTTTATACGCAGACAGACAAAGGACGTATCCGGCTTTTTTAAGCCGGGTACGTCCTTCTGCCCTATCATGTATTTATATATGTATATTCGCCTTTTCCAGAATTTCCGGCACGTTCCTCTCCGCGCCGATAGCCATGATATGTACACCCGGGCATAGCTTCTCCTCCCGGATTCTGGCGATGCACTCTGCCGCCAGCTCTATGCCCAGCCGGGCGGGCAGGCCCTTGACGCCCTTCTCCCTTCCCTCTGCGGCCGCGTCCTCCAGCCGCCGCAGCATCTCCTCCGGCACGGCGATGCCCGGGACATTCTCATTCATAAATCGGCCCATGCCGGCGCTCTTCAGCGGGATGATCCCCGCCATGATGGGGACCTTGATCCCCGCTTTGTCCACGTCCTCCAGGAAGTCTCGCAGCTGGTCCAGATCAAAGATTCCCTGGGTCTGTATGTAGGCCGCGCCGGCCTCCGCCTTCTGCCGCAGCTTGTTGATCTGGAGGGCGCGAGGCTCGTACACCGGCGTTACCGCCGCGCCCTTAAAGAACCGGGGCGCCTCGCCGGAGAGGGGATTGCCGCCGCAGTCTCTGCCGGTTTCCTCCATCCGGGACAGCATTCGAAGGACGCCCACAGAGTCCAGATCATACACGGGCTTGGCATCCTTGCAGTCTCCCACCGCCGGGTGGTCGCCGGTGAGAGCCAGCACCGTGTCGATGCCGAAGGAGGCGGCGGACAGCACGTCCGCCAAAATGGCCATCCGATTCCGGTCCCGGCCCGTGATCTGCAAAATGGGCTCCAGTCCCGCCTGCTTGAGGCAGATGCACAGACCCAGGGAGGATGCCTTCAGACATGCCGACTGCATGTCGGTTACGTTGACGGCGTGCACCTTGTCGCGAAGCAGCGCGGCGGCGGAGAGCTGCTCCGAGAAGTCGAAGCCCTTGGGCGGGGCCATCTCTGCGGTGACGGCGAACTGCCCGTTCTCTAGGGCGATTTGCAGCTTGCTCATACTTTTTTCTCCCTCAAATTGATATGTCTGGGGTAGGCCAGACCGGCATAGCCCTTGTCAGGCCGGGTCTGACCCAGCTTTTCCAGCTGGCCGGTGGCCTCCAGGCGCTTATAGATCAATATCCAGGCGCAGTCATTTTCCGGGTTGACCTCGCACTTGCCGTTCTTCTGGCCGCCGCAGGGGCCGTTGACCAGGCTCTTGGCGCACTTGGTGATAGGGCACACCCCGCCGGTGGAACCCAGCACGCAGTCGCCGCACATGCGGCAGTATTCGCTGAAGATGCCCACCCGCTCCACCTGGCCCAGGAACATGGTGTTGTTGGCAGGGTAAACGGGCAGATTGATGTTGTCGGCGACGGTCTGCACGCCGTCGCCGCAGCTCATGCCCACAATCGCCTGGGCTCCGCTGTCGCGGAGGGGCTTGAGCTCCCGTTTGACCAGCAGTTTGTGGCAGCACTCGTCAGGCAGGATGCTTCCCACCACCTCCATACCATGCTCCTCCAGGAAGGCGCGCATCTCCGCAACCTCCTTCTCGCCGCCGGTCTGGCAGGCGGCGGCGCACTGGGCGCAGCCCACGATGGCCACCTTCTCCACACCCTCCAGCATGGCCAGCAGCTCCTCCACCGGTTTTTTCTGGGTAATGATCATGTTGCCGTCTCCTCTCTTCTCCCATGGGGGCATTGTCATGTACGCATCATACCGTATTTGCGGGAAAAAATCAAGGGAAAAGCCCCCGGCGCGCATCCGCGCCGGGGGCAATAGACGCTTAATTGGCCGGGCTTACTCCTCCGCCAGGGCCTTGGCCTCGGCAATGGCCTTCTCCTGGGCGGCAGCCGGGCAGTCCTCATAGCGGACAAAATGGAAGGTAAAGGAGCCGCGGCTCTGGGTCATGGAGCGCAGGTCGATGGCATAGGTCATCATCTCCGCCATGGGAACCTCGGCCTCCACCACCTGGTCGCCGTCGCCGGTGGGGTTCATACCCATGACACGACCCCGGCGCTTGTTCAGGTCGCCCAGAATGTCGCCCATGTAGCTGTCGGGGATGGTGACCTTCAGCTCGCCGATGGGCTCCAGCAGCACGGGGGACGCCTCGGGCAGGGCGGCCTTATAGGCCAGCTGGGCGGCGGTCTTGAATGCAATTTCGGAGGAATCCACGGGGTGATAGGAGCCGTCCACCAGTGTGGCTTTCAAAAACACCATGGGGTAGCCCGCCAGCACGCCGTGGGCGCAGGCCTCCCGCAGGCCCTTCTCGACGGCGGGGAAGAAGTTCTTGGGCACGCTGCCGCCGAAGACCTCCTCAGCGAAGATCATATCCTCCTGCTCGTCCTGGGGCTCGAAGACAATATGCACATCGCCGAACTGGCCGCTGCCGCCGGTCTGCTTCTTATGGCGGCCCTGCTTGCGCA
>CAJTYO010000089.1 GCA_910584045.1 uncultured Oscillospiraceae bacterium
CGCTGAACACGTTGCGTTGCAATGGTTCAGCGGGGTTCTTTCCGATAATAAGGACTTATTTGTCCTAAATGCAAACAGCGGAAAATGGGGGAAAGCAATAGTCTATAGCCCTTGCGGCGCAAGGATTTTGCGGCAATCGGCGATAGGCTGAGGAAACAAGGCAGAGTGTCTAAAGGGAAAAAATAAGGGAAAACTTTTGGCCTGTGGTGGCGGGGCTGTCTGCGGCTTCACAGGGTCTCCAGGGCCCCATAGAGCGCCATAGTGAAGCGTCGCAGGGCATCATCCCGGCGGTGATAGGCGGTGGATTTCTCTACGTTCAGCCGCTCGCATAGCTCCATAATGGCTCCCTTCGCCCTGTGAATGAAGCATAGCTCCAGAGCAAGCCTCTCCTCATCATCCAGGATGGACAGGCCTCTGTTTACGATATCCACCCACAGCTTAGCCTCTTTCAGCTTTCTCTGGAGATCGTCCCGGCAGGTGATGTTGTCCAGCATGTAATTCTCCCGGGAACTGGAGCAGCTCCCGGCCCTGGGCATCCCGTCCAGCTGGGCGGCGCGTATGCCGGTAGCACACACGCCCAGGCGGGACAGCTCCTGGGGAATGTACTCCAAGGCTTGACAGTGCGCCTCATATCCTTGCAGCTTCTCAATGGCTTCCGCTCTCCAATTCATCGTGGTTACCCTCCTAAATGCGTAACATGGCTCGAATATAAGCCTCTAGCTGCTCCTCTGCCAGGCCGGTCCCTTTGCAGTAGGCAGCTTGTCTCTCCGGCGTGTCCAGGGCCTTGAGCTCCTCGACAACGCCCACAAGGGCCTGACTGAGCGGGTCCATATCCTCATAGCGGAGTTGCTGCATCCTTGGCAGCAGAGCGGCCTCCAGGGCGGCCACGCGGTCCTTTATACTGCGCATCATATCACCCCCTTCTATCAACCGCCTTTTCCAGCTCCTGGAGCTTGTTTAGGATGTCGTTCTGCTCCGTGAGCTTCAGACTGTACTCCAGGATGCTGCGGGCGGCGCTGATCCGGAATTGCGGGCTTTCGCCGCTGTCCTCCACCACCTCTCGCAGCGTGGACAGGGCTGGGGCTATGGCCTGCTGGGCCTGCCGGGTAGCGTCCTCCACCAGCCCGGCAAAGGCTTTCCTGTACTCCGCCTGGAACTCCGGATCAGACAGGTAGCCGCGCAGGGTCTTGGAGGTGATGCCAGCGGCGGCGGCAGCCTTTTCCTTTGTGGGGTGTGCCAGCAGGGCCAGCAGTGCCTTTTGTTGCTTCTGTGTCATTCAATCCTACCTTTCATCGGTAATTTTCGATAATTCCAGGACAAGGGAGCGCCCGGTGGACGCTCCCTCCATTTCATTGACGGAATAAACTCTGGGCATCCTGTTCCCCCTGGAGATAGGCTGCATTGCACCAGTCAATGATAACCTGTAAAAGCTTCCGCTCTGCGGTAATGTCTGTAAGCGTTGAGGCGCTTATCTTGTCAAGAGCCGCAGGATAGCACTTGCGGCCGGCTCGGCCCGCCCAATACCAGGAGTTTACAACTGGGATAATCACACAATACAGTTTCTTTTCTGCTGTGGAGACCTTGCGATCCTGGCTTTCCTCTGCAACAAAACTGCACAAATTTATAGGGTAGGTCATGCGTCTATACCCGTACTCCCTTTCTCACGGGACCAGGGGGCCCTGCGTCTCCCGCTGCCGCTTATCCGCCCTATAGATGCTGTCAGCTCCGGCTTTAAGATCGTCAAGGGCCATCTGCATATTTTGAAGGATCATGTAAAGCGTGTCTCTGTACATCGGAAGCCGGGCGGCAATGTTAAGGGCAAGGACGGGATCTTCTTGTCCTCCTGCATCGCCATCCATGCTCTCCAGCGTGACAGTGAGTGCCGACAAAGCCCGACCGAAGGACATAGCGGCATCCTCGGCCACAGTACCGGCATCGAACAAGGATTTGATCTCATTCATTCTTGCAATTCCTCCTGCCGCAACTGCTGCACATTGTAGAAGCTAGCCGCAACCTGGAACCCCAGGAGAGTGAGATACTCGATGGTATAGCCGCCCATGCCGTAGCGATTCCAGCGGTCCCCCGCGCCGGAAACACAAGCGCGTTCCACAGCATCCGTCCCCAATAGGGCCTTGACCCGGAACGCAGGCACCCCGTCTTCCGTCCCAAACAGGACCGCTTCCCGCTGAAACATTGCTTCAACCTGAGCCTTGTTCAAAGTTTTCATCTTGTTTTACCTCCGCTTATCTGGTATAGTTAGAGGCGGAAACAGTTTCGTTCAAAGTCTGTTCCACCCCGCCCCCGCCAGTGCTGCAATCGCTGGCGGGGGTCTTTTGCTTCTTCTCGTGTGCGCGGAACATCTGCTGACGCTTCCCGGAGACATATCCCCGGTTGCCAACCTTCACGCGCCGGAATGTCTTTTTCTTACTCAATGCAATCTCCTCCCTGTAAAATCCGGCGGGGCGGGGAAGCGGGGTTTAGGCTGGAGGCCCACGGGCCGGTAGGTATTTTCCTGGTGGAGCGCCTCCCTGCTCTTGCCGAAGGTGCACAGGCAGTACAGCCGGTCCGCCTCCTCGCTGGCCGCCGTCAGCTCCGCCGCCGCCTCGGCAATCTTCTGCTGCGCGGCGGCAAGCTGCTGCTCATCGCGCACACAGGTCAGACCGGCCCGTAAGTCCTCCACGCACCGCCTGATCCGGTCCCGGCTGGTGCAGGCTGCTATGTACTGGTGGTAGTAGCGCATATCGCTGAAATCACCCATTGTCGGTATCCTCCTTAAATTCTTTTGGCAATTCCATCTGGTCTCCCTCAAGTCCCTCGAAACTGTCCTTTACTCTCGACACTTTCCCGTCAGAGAGACGCTAAGTGGTCAAGAGCAACGCAAACCGTTGCGGCGCAAGGGGTTGCGCACTTGACCAGGTGGTCAAGTGCTAAATTAGCTCTTGACGGTTAAGCGGTGCTTTTGACCAGGTGGTCAAGTGCGGAAACCGTTGGTACTCTAAGAAAAATTCTGCACTTGACCACTTAGGAGATGTCTGACGGGGAGGCTTCATCAAATGGCGTCGGTTCAGCCTCTGATACTTCCACAAAACCTTCCGGATTTGCGAGCTGAGTATGCCATACTCGGTCTCTATTGCCGCCGGTCTGGAAACTCTTTATAGCCCCCTCTGCCTTCAACTCCTTCTTGGCCCGCTTCATGGAGGCGAAACTATATCCGGCAACTGTGGCCGCCTCCTCCAGCGTAGCGGTAGGCATTGCGCCCCCGGCCTCCTCCAGTGTCTGGAGGATAAACGCCTTGCAGTCCTCCCGCACTGGCGCAGTCCTGGCAACCTCCGCGCCCTGGATGTACTCCCGGTCCCGCTTCCAGCTGGTGCCTGCCCTATGTATCTGTTCGTCAGCGTCAATGGTAAACAGGACAGTCTCTTGCAGCGGGGCGTAGTTGTTTTTCTCGTTGGAGAGATAGCGCACGCCCTGCTCCTCGGTGAAACCCGCCATCATGACGGACCGGGCAATGTCCCACAGGTCTGCGCTGTCCGCGATCCTGTCCCGGCCCGAGGCGCCCTTGCGCTTGTTGGTGTGGCAGACGATCAGGGCCGTGGTGCCGATATCCTCGCCGATGGAGATCAGAGGGGCCATACAGTCGCGCATTTCGTTCCGGCTCCCCATGTTGACCTTTGGCGGCGTGAAGCCCTGTACCGGGTCAAAAATGCAGAGAACTGGCTTTAGGCGGCGCAGCACCGTGTCCATCTCCTCTGTGCCAAAGTTCAATTTACGGAGCAGGCCTGACCTGTCCTTTGCAAAATCCGGTGTGATGATATTGTCCATGTTGGCTCCGGAAAGGCGCAGTTTCTTCCGCAGCTTCTTCCGGACGCTGTCCTCCGTGGTCATGAACGTGATCTTCATCGGCTGGCGGATAAATCCCGGAGGGTCCAATATACAGGTTGTCCCACTGCTCAGCGCGGCGATGATGTGGCACCACAGGGTGGTCTTGCCTATGCCGCCATCTGCGGCAATCAGAGAGATTTGCCCCTTTGGGATCCATCCGGGAACGATCCACTCCGCTTCTTCTTCCTGATATTCCGATAGAGGCTTGAACAGAGCAAGCAGCCTGTCCAGTTCGCCGGCCGCCGGGGGATTCTCCGCCGTCCCATCCCAGTTCAGGGCGCTCCCGCGCTCATACCGGCCGGCGCTTTTGGCGATCTTCTCCACCTCGGCGGCCGGGAGGGGCGGAACACAGCGCTCCCGGTTCTCTTCCAGCAGGGCGGCGGTGATACCCGCCTCTCCCATGCCCTTCCCACGGAGGGAGGCCGCCAAGCGGAACAGCGTATCGTTGCGCCCGCCCTCCTGTACCTTCCCCGGCGCGGCCTCTGTGCGGGCCCTGGGGGCCTGTTTCCGGCCCTCCAGCATGAGGGTATGTAACCAGTCAGGGAGTGGGGCAAGGGGCGTGTTGGCGGGCGTGTGTTCCGCCTCCCACACATATTCCCGCCCGGACTCGTGGACGCTGGGAGGAGCTACCACGTAGCCGCCCGCGCCCCGGTAGTCCAGGCCGGGGGCAAAGCCGGTCCCCACGGTCAGAGCCGGGTCATCACAGCGGAAATAGTAGTGGATGCCGCCCCCGCCGGTCAGACATGTCCAGGTATCGGGGAGGGGGCCGTGCTGCCGCTCCAGCTCCGCCAGGGTCTCGTCCCCGTACTTCCCGGCATAGTGGTTGATATCCACGTCCAGCACCACCAGCCCGCCGCCGGTGGCGATACCTACGTTGTACAGGTGGATCCCGTCCCACCATGCCGCAATCTGGCCGGGGTCCGTGGCGGCGTCCTTGCAGCCGTGGGCCGTGGCCGGAACCTTCTCCCGCGGCTTGCAGGGGAACACAGGCAGGCCCAGCTTGCCGTAGTACTGCGCGTGTTTCAGAAGCTTCAATCAATCACCCCGTTTCCCCGCCTGGGCCTCTACCCATTCCAGCAATAGGGCCCGGGGAATGCGGCGGCACTTCCCGATCTTCACACAGGGAAATCCATCAATGTGGATCCAGTCATAGCAGGTTTTCTCACTGATTTTCAGCAGCTTTGCCGCCTCCGGCACAGTAAGAATTTCATCATGAGGCATATCAGACCTCCTCTACCGGCTCATACCAAAAACCGGCGAAGACCGCGCCCGCTACCCGGTGTGTGCTGCCAGCGGCGGCCTGGGCCTCCTCCAGCGTGTCGAACTGCCGGTCATAGCAGCTCTCCCACTCGCCAGGGACAGGCTGCGCCTGGAGGATGTAGGGCTTGAAGCCGAAGACTGCCAGGACATTGGCAACCAGTCCATGCTCGCTGGCCCTGCCCGGCGCATACCGCAGCGTGGGCAGCCTCTCCACCACCTCGTACATCCCGAGGGGATCCAGGCCCTCAAGCGCGGCCTGGGCTTCTGCTACGGTGTCATACTCGAGGCCGGCGGGGTACTCCCACTGCCCCGCGCTGTCCTGTCGGAACCTGAGCGCGTACCGCTTTGCGCCGGTCCCCTCAAATATGTTATTCACTGCCGTCCCTCCTTTGGCCACGCCGCCAGCAGCGCCGCACGAAGCGTGGCGTATGCTCTGCCCTGGTAATACCAAACGCCCTTGTGGTATCTCACGTCTGCGCCTCCTTCCGCTTGTGCGGGTTCCTCGCGTCATAGGCGGCTTTGGCCTCCGCGCATACCTGTGCGGCTCTGGCCTCATAGTCTGCACGCCACTGCGCTGCCAGCTCAGCCGGGCCGGGGCAATGGGCCTGGATGGGGGCTGACCGCCGGGCATTTATGCGGGCCATCAGCTCCGCCGCACGGTCCAGCTTGGCGGAAACGGCTGCGGCCTGGGCATCTGCACAGAGCCTGCGGAGTTGGGCCGCCGCTGTGCCGGTCCCCTGGCGGGTGCTCCCCCCTGCCGGGATTACCTCCGCCGTGTCGGGGAAGTAGTTCACGCCCTCTATCAGGTCATCGTGGATCATAACTGTTTTCATGCGTTCTCCTCCTTTCTCACGCGCTGGCGGGGCACTGCCGCGCAATAGCAGAAAATCTCCGGTTCTCATGCCTGATGTACTCTCGGTCCGTGTTCATGAAAACGACGGTCAGAGTGTTCAGCTCCATAAACTCTGATTTTGTCAAG
This sequence comes from uncultured Oscillospiraceae bacterium, assembly GCA_910584045.1. GTDB lineage: Bacteria > Bacillota > Clostridia > Oscillospirales > Oscillospiraceae > Pelethomonas. The sequence continues at coordinate 6,122 of CAJTYO010000089.1, forward strand.
GCTCCCAGCTGACGAGCCATCTGGGCCTTTCCATAGGTCTGGTATAACAGCTCCTTGGAGAAGGACCGCTGCGCGTACCGCGCCTCCTTTTTCAGCTGCTCAAAAACATCGTTCATACTGTCTCCTTTCCGCCGCCTCTCAGGGCGGCCTTTCTCACTTCTGCCGCTGCTGATCCGTCGCGCTGTCGCAGGTCATGGTCTGCCGGTAGCTCAAGAACGCCATACCTTCTGTGAAGGACAGGAACTTCTCCTTCTCCAGCTCCGTCAGCTGCGGGACCAGCGCCCCGCACGTCTCCATGATCTTCTTCTCCTTGTCGGACATTTTGTTTCACCTCCTGTCGTCTATGTCGGAATTGTAAACGACAAAGTCGCTTTTGTCAAGATCATTTTTCGACTATGTCGGTTTTTCTTGACAATGTCGTAAACACGTGATACACTGACCTTGTAAACGTGTGGCATACAATATATGAAAAAAAACACCAAAAACCCCAGTAACCCCCAGTAGGAAAATCCGGGGTATGGGGGTTTATGGGGGAAATGGTGGTTTTTTACCCATATTGTATGCCACACAGCAAAGAGGGGAGGTGACTGCAACGAACGCACGCATAAAAAAATTGCGTAAGGCTCTGGACCTCACGCAACAGGAATTTGCAAAAAGAATTGGATCAACAGCAAATGTTCTTACGCACTACGAAACAGGCCGCCGTAACCCGTCCAGCTCCGTTATCAACAACATCTGCAAAGAGTTCCACGTCAATGAGGCGTGGCTGCGGACTGGCGATGGGGAGATGTTCAGGGAGATGTCCCGTGACGATGAAATCGCCGCCTTTGTCGGTGATGTGCTGCGGGATGAGACAGACGATTTCAAGCGGCGGTTCATCGCCGCGCTGTCCCACCTGGATGCCGCCGGTTGGTCTGCGCTGGAGCAACTTGTGGAGGACACGGCCCGGAAGCTAGGCGAAGCTCCCGCCCCTGTAGATCAGCACGCGGTCTGGGAGGCAGAGGCCCGGGCGGAGGCGGAGGAGGTCTACCGGCAGGTCCTTCAGGAGAAGAGAGCGGAGGCCGGGTACTCAGCCTCACCGTCAGACGGCGGGGGCGTGGCCTGAGACGATGAGCTCAGCCCACCAAATTCCCAACCGTTTGCGAATTTGAGCAAAAAAAAGGTTCCGCCCTCCGGTGTTGGCGCACCAGAGAGCGGAGGAAAGGAGCAACGAACTTGATCGGTAGCGTTGCTCCTTCATTCTATCAGAAAATGGAGGAAAAAGCAATGGCAAAGAAATCGGCAAAAGGCGCGGGCACCATCCGCAAGAAGACTGTCACCCGCAACGGCAAGCCCTATACCTACTGGGAGGCCAGGGTCACCACCGGCCGCGATCCAGGCACCGGCAAGCAGATACAGCGCAGCTTTACCGGCAAGACCCAGAAGGAGGTCCGGGAGAAGATGCAGGCCGCAGCCGTGGAGATCAATCAGGGCACCTACACCGCCCCCAGCAAACTCACTGTGGGACAGTGGCTGGATATCTGGCAGCGGGACTATCTGGGCAGCGTGAAGCCCTGTACCGTCCGTACATACAAGATGGCCATCGGGAACCACGTATGCCCCGCCCTGGGGGCTGTGAAGCTGGCGGACCTCCACCCGCACATGGTGCAAGGCTTTATCAACGGTCTGAAGCTGGCCCCGGCATCCGCACGGCTGGTCTATCAGGTGCTGCACAGGGCCCTGGAGAAGGCGGTGGACTTGAACTACATCCCCCGTAATCCCTCGGACCGCTGTGAGCTGCCCAGGCAGGACAGAAAAGAGATACATCCTCTTGACGATCAGCAGATTGCCGCCCTGCTGGAGGCCGCCGAAGGGACCGCGCTGGAGTACCTTGTCCGGGTGGCACTGTTTACAGGTATGCGGCAAAGCGAGCTTCTGGGCCTTACCTGGGATGTGGTGGACTTCACTTCCGGACAAATCACCATCAACAAGCAGCTCTCCAGGCTGGAGCACCGGGAGGCGGGCCTGTTTATCTCCCCGAAGAGCGGGAAAGGCCGGACCATCACCGCCGCCCCTCTGGTGCTGCGGGCCCTCCAGGCGCAGAAGCGCCGTCAGGCAGAAATGCAGCTGCGGGCGGGCCCCATCTGGAGCAACCCCCACGGCCTGGTCTTTACGAACCAGGCGGGGGCCCCTCTGGAGCAGAGGAGCGTTGACTACCAGTTCCGGCGCATCGTGGCCGCTGCGGGCCTGGTGGGTGTCAGGTTCCACGATACCCGCCATACATACGCCGTCAACGCCATCCGCGCCGGGGACGACATCAAGACAGTACAAGGGAACCTGGGTCATGCCACCGCTGCTTTTACCCTCGACCGTTACGCCCACTTCACTGAGGCGATGCAGAAGGATAGCGCAGAGCGCATGGAAGGATTTGTAAAGGCCGTTCTGAATCTATAAAGGGAAAAAATAAGGGAAAACGGCTTTGCAAAACAAAACAAACCCCGCTGAACACGTTGCGTTGCAATGGTTCAGCGGGGTTCTTTCCGATAATAAGGAC
>CAJTYO010000090.1 GCA_910584045.1 uncultured Oscillospiraceae bacterium
GGGTCCCGGATGATGGGCTGGTTGATGTTGCCGATGTCGCCGGAGAAGACGATGGTTTTGCGCACGTTCCCCTCGTGGAGCTCCATAGTGATGCTGGCGGAGCCCAGCAGGTGGCCCGCGTCGGTAAAGGTTGCGGTGACGCCCTCGCAGATGCCGATCTCCTGGTCGTATTCGCAGGTGTGGACATAGGCCATGGTGCGCATGGCGTCCTCCACGGTGTAAATGGGCTCCACAAAGGGGCGGCCGGCGCGCTGGTTGCGCCGGTTGTCGTACTCTGCGTCGGACATCTGAATATAGGCGCTGTCCACCAGCATGATCTCCAGCAGGCGGGCGGTGAGGCGGGTGGTCCAGATCTGGCCGGTGAAGCCCTGCTTAACCAGCATGGGGATGCGGCCGGAGTGGTCGATGTGGGCGTGAGTCACCAGGACGTAGTCGATGGTATTGGGGGCGAAGGGCAGCTCATGGTTGTCGATCTCGTCCCGCCCCTGCTGCAAACCGCAATCGATCAGAATCCGTTTTCCATTGATCTCCAGGCAGTGGCAGCTGCCGGTGACGCACTGGTCCGCTCCAAAAAAGTACAGTTTCATGAGTGTGCCCTCCTTGTATTCTGATGAGATACCTGTATTGTAGCATATTCCACAAAAAAAGACAACAGGGGGAGAGAAAAATCGGGGAAAATGATTTTGCCGCGCGGCGCGTAAGCGGCGGGACAGCCGTAAGCTGTCCCGCCGCTTCTACGCTTCGCCGTCCTTGTCTGCGGCGGCGCTGCACTCCCTGTAATTCTCGATAATCAGATGCAGGGAATCGATCTGCCGGGGCGTGAGGCCGGAAACGTCCAGATAGTGGGTTCTTTTATCACTGACGCCCAGCAGGTAATCTGTCGTTACGCCGAATACCCGGGCCAATGCAATTAATGAGGAGAGCGATGGAAACCGTCCTCCTGATTCATACGCGCCAACAGTTGCACGCGTGACGCCGATTTTCTTGGACAGCTGCTCCTGAGAATAATTTCTTTCATTCCGCAGCGCCCGCACGGTGTCGCCTATAGTCAACATCAACTCACCTCCTTATTTATAGTGTACCATGTTTTTGGGATGACACCGGAAGCCAATATATGTTGACTATTAGTAGCGTTAGTGATACACTGTCAGTAAAGGAGGGGAGCGAGATGGACGTGAAAGTGTATTTATCAAGCCTGGAGGACGAAATCGGCGAAATTGTGAACATTTCGGAGTGGAGCCTGGGCGTATACCACGTAGACGCCCGTAAGGACGGTCCTTTTCTGCGGGAGTATTTTGCCGTGCCGGACAGCTCGCCCATCGCCGCCAGGGTCCGCCGCTACGGGGAGCGGAGGGACGGGCTGCGCCTGTTTGACAACGCCGACGATTCCTCCGGCTGGCAGATTGTGCAGTATGAAATCATGAAATATAACGGTGCGTACGGCGGAAAGCCTGTGGCGGAGGCGGTGTTCAGGGATGTGAGTCTTCACGCGATGGAGCTGTACCCGGAGTATTTCGGCCTGTTTCCCGTGCCCTTCCACACGCCCCATGGCTATACGCTGCGCCACAGGACCCTGTCCAACGGCGTGTACTGGCTGGAGACCAGCCAGTACAGGGAGCTGCTGGCCATCTGCTTTCCGATCTGGAACGCGCGGCTGTCCGCCGCAGCCCTCATGGGCGGCGAGCGGCTGGAAATTGACAAAGTCGGCGAGGCGGACGTTGACGCCACGCCCTATCTCTTTTTCAGCAGGGAGCTCAGCTGTGTACCGCTTTATGAGCTGCTGGCCACCCATGAGGAGTGGAGGGGGACGGTCATTCGCCCCCGGGCGCTGATGAACGCGCTGTGGGAATATACGCCGGCCTACGCCATGTACCTGAACGGGGGAATGGACCCGCCCCTGGCCATCTTTTCCGAGGTGCTCAGGGCGGAGATGGGCTGCGCAATGCCGGAACCCGACGGCAAGCACGTTGCCGCCATGTTCCCGGGGGAGGGGACGGATTTCCTGTTGCTGGAGTGAAACTGTTTTTGGATGGGTCGAGCCCGGCGTTCGCGCCGGGCTCGACGGCTGTCTGGGAAGCGCGGATTTCCGGTGATTTCCTGCGGCGCGGCATTGCCTCTTGTATTTTTCGGCCCGGGATGGTAAAATAGAAAAAGATCACAGAGGGAGCGTTTCCATGCGGATTTTAGGAATTGACCCCGGCGTGGCCACCATCGGCTTCGGGCTGATCGAGGCGGACCGGGCCAATGTAAGGCTTCTGCAGTACGGCGTTATCACCACGCCTGCCGGGCTGCCGCTGTCCAGCCGGCTCTATCAGATTTCCCAGGATATGTCCCAGCTGCTCGAGCAGTTCAAGCCCCAGGAGATGGCGGTGGAGGAGCTGTTTTTTTCCAAGAATATTACCACCGGTATAGCCGTGGCCCACGGGCGGGGGGTGATCCTGCTGGAGGCGGAGCGGGCGGGGGTGCCGGCCTATGAGTACACGCCCATGCAGGTCAAGCAGGCGGTGGCGGGCTATGGCGGCGCGGAGAAGCGGCAGGTGATGCTCATGACCCAGCGGCTGCTGCGGATGAAAAATATTCCCAGGCCGGACGACGCTGCGGACGCGCTGGCCATCGCCATCTGTCACGGGAGGAGCGCCACGAGCCTGCTGAACGCCGAGAGGAAGTTCGATCCGAAGAGATACGATACAAGATAGGCGTACATGCTTTTCTTTGAACGGTAAGGGCGGTCGATGCACGAAAGCCCGCGATTGACTTGTTTGCGCGGGGATGCTGTTCCTCTTTCCATGCAATTCAACAAAAGGGCGGGATGCTCGTATGTTTATGAATATTTGGGGCAAAAAAATTTGGTATGAAGTATATGGCGCAGAATATGACGATACGCTGCTGTATCTTCACGGAGGCCCGGCAGCAAGCTGTCTGGATTTTGTGAACCAGGCGAGGGCGTTAAGTGAGAAAATGCGGGTTGTCATATTGGATCAGTTGGGAGTGCTGCGCTCCGATGCTATTGCCGAGAATGAAAGCTACGGCATGGAATATCAGGTTGAAATGCTGGAGGAAATGCGAAAATTTTTGGGAATAGAAAAATGGAGTGTACTGGGGCATTCCTATGGCGGTATGCTTGCGGTTTTATACGCATACGCCTGTCCCAATTCCATTCAAAAGATCATTCTGGAGTGTCCCTCGCTGTGGTTTGAGGATTCTGCAAAGGCGACGGCCGAATATTTGAGCGAGCATATCAACAGTCTGAACGACCGGCAGGCAATCCAGCTGTGTGAAAAGATTAAATATGCGGACTATCAGGACAAGACGGCGGTGGTATGGGATGTATCAACCCTGCTTGGATATGTCACGGATATGGAGCTGCGGTTTTATCTGCACGGTATTTCATGTGAAGAATATCATATGAGTATGGACACTTCTGACATCACAGATGAAATGTGGTCAAAGGGAGAGCGGCATTTGATGAAATTGCTGGAAGCACCACCGACGCCGGCGGGCTCTTCGCAAAAAAGGGTGCAGATGACCGACAATCTTTTGCCGATGCTCCCAAAGATTGCGGCTCCGATGCTGCTGATAAACGGAAAGTATGATCCGGCATGTACAAAGTATCAAATAGATTATATTATGAGCCATGCACAAAATGTGACGCAGGCGGTTTTTGAAAACAGCGGGCACTTTCCGAGAATTGAGGAGGCAAAAAAATATACGAATACCGTTTTGAGTTTCCTTGATTATGAATGAGGAGCTTCAGCTTGCTGCGAGGCTTGGGAAATCAACTCTCCTGCGGTCGGGAGCTGGCACTGACAAAACAGTTTTTAAGCAGCGTCAACAAAAGGGGCCGAACGCCGGAAATGCATGCAGCTGCGCGGCATGGACCCAGGCTAAACTTGCGTTCCTATAACTGAAAAAGAGACGGATCAAAAGAAATTTTTGCGCAAAACTTGGTTTTGCTTTTGGAGTGCGGTATGTTTTACTATGTTTCCGGGACGGTGGGGCATGTGGAGCCCTATCTGGCGGTCATCGACTGCGGAGGGGTGGGGTACGCCTGCCGGACGACCACATGGACCCTTTCACAGATCAAAAAGGGGGACAGGGCGAAGCTCTTTACCTATCTGAGCGTCCGGGAGGACGCCATGGATTTATACGGGTTTTACAGCCAGGAGGAGCTGAAGCTGTTCAGACAGCTGATCGCCGTCTCCGGCGTGGGGCCCAAGGCGGCGCTGGCCATCCTGTCCGCCTCTTCGCCCGCCAATTTGGCGATGAGCATCATCACTGGGGATGAGAAGGCCCTGACGAGAGCGCCGGGGGTGGGGAAGAAGATCGCCCAGCGGGTGATTCTGGAATTGAAGGACAAGCTGGCCAAGGGGCAGAGCGTGTCCGCCTCCGGCGAGAGCGTGGCGGGACCCGCCGTCACGATCATCCCCCAGAACAAGCTCAGCGAGGCCTCCGCCGCGCTGGCGGTGCTGGGGTACTCCCAGGGGGAGATCAACGTGGCGCTGCGGGGAGTGGACGTCGACGGGCAGAGCCTGGAGCAGATCATCCGTATGGCGCTGAAGAACATGGTGAAGGGGTAAGAGATGGCCATCGATTTTTCCAATAACGAGCCCTTTGTCGAGGAGGAGCCCCTTGTTGCCACCACGCTGACCCGGGAGGACGAGAACGAGTACTCCCTCCGGCCCCAGAAATTGAAGGAGTACATCGGACAGGAGAAGGCCAAGGCCAATCTGGAGGTCTTTATCCAGGCTGCCAAGATGCGCTCCGAGCCCCTGGACCACGTGCTGCTCCACGGGCCACCGGGACTGGGGAAGACCACGCTGTCCGGGATCATCGCCAACGAGATGGGGGTCAACGTGCGCATCACTTCGGGGCCGGCCATTGAGAAGGCGGGGGATCTGGCGGCGCTGCTGACAAATCTCAATGAGAACGACATCCTCTTTGTGGATGAGATTCACCGGCTCAACCGGTCGGTGGAGGAGGTTTTGTACCCCGCCATGGAGGATTTTGCCATTGACATCATCATCGGCAAGGGCCCTTCCGCCAACTCCATCCGGCTGGACCTGCCGAAATTCACCCTCATCGGGGCGACTACCAGGGCGGGACAGCTGTCCGCGCCGCTGCGGGACCGGTTCGGGGTGACGCTGCGGCTGGAGCTGTATACGCCGGAGGAGCTGGCGCTGATAGTCACCCGGTCGGCGGGGATATTGGATGCGCCCATTGAGCGGGACGGGGCCATGGAGATCGCCCGCCGCAGCCGGGGTACGCCCCGGATCGCCAACCGGATGCTCCGCCGGGTGCGGGACTTCGCCCAGGTGGTGGGGGATGGGGTCATCACCAAGGAGCTGTCGGACAAGGCGCTGACGGCGCTGGAGGTGGACTATCTGGGGCTGGACAACATCGACCGGCGGATGCTGCGGGCCGTTATCGAGTATTACGGCGGCGGTCCGGTGGGACTGGAGACCCTGGCGGCCACCATCAACGAGGAGGCCGTCACCCTGGAGGATGTGTACGAGCCCTATTTGATGCAGATCGGCTTTCTGACCCGGACGCCCCGCGGGCGGTGCGTGACGCCAAAGGCGTATGGGCACCTGGGGCTGGCCGTCCCAGGCGGGACGGCGGGGATGGAGCAGCTGTCGTTTTGACAGCATATAATAGCGGTTTTCTGCGTACTAATCAGGGGGGCAGACTGTGCGGTATTTCACCAAAGAGTGGTATGATTTAATGCAGGAATACGGCCGTACATTCGGTCTGGAGAAGGCGGCGCTGCGAAACCGCCTGGATGCCGCAGCCGAGGCGTTTCAGCGGGATCTGGCGCGGCAGGAACTTCCGAAAGGACTCTTTGAAAAATTTAACTTTCACGATGGGGATATCCTCGACGTTCAAATAGGGGAGAAGTATGGGGACTATGTCATCAAAGTAAGCAGTCCGTTTGCAGTATACAACAAAGTGACTTTTCAGCGCGCTGTTGTGAAACAGGACAGCATCCCCGTGGGAGCGGTCTGGCTGTACGAGGAACTGTACCGCCATGCGCTTGGCTATGAGGCGCATGTTCTATGTGACAGCAGTCTGGGACTGCGGGATACGAAGATCATATGTGCGGATATTTTATTTGAAGAAGTATTCTAAAAAAGGAGAAAACAGATGGGCAAATTGTTTGGTACAGACGGTATCCGTGGCATTGTGGGAGAGAACTTGACGGCGGAGCTGGCCTACCGGGTGGGCCAGGCGGTAGCCGTGACGCTGAGCGAGGAGAATGGGCGGCCGCCTCTCATCACCATCGGGATGGATACAAGAATCTCCTCTGACATGCTGGAGGGGGCGCTGATCGCCGGGATCACCTCCGTGGGCGGAGCCGTGATGCCTCTGGGCACCATCCCGACGCCGGCGGTGGCCTATCTGACTATCAAGGTGGGGGCCGACGCGGGTGTGGTGATCTCCGCCAGCCATAACCCCTTCGAGCACAACGGCATCAAGGTCTTCAACGGCCAGGGCTATAAGCTCTCCGACGCGCTGGAGGAGCGGGTGGAGGAGAAGATTCTCTCGGGGGACCCCCTGCCCATCAAGAGGGGCGGGGAGATCGGCAAACGCATTCACGGGATGAAAAACCTGAAATACGAATACATCCAGCATCTGGCGGGAACGGTGCAGGACGATCTGGGCGGCCTGAGAGTGCTGATCGACTGCGCCAACGGCGCGGCGGCGGCTACTGCCCCCGACCTGTTTTCCAATTTCGCCATTGAGGCCGACTTCATCCACCGCAAGCCCAACGGGGTGAACATCAATCTCAAGTGCGGCTCCACCCACCTCAAGAGCCTGGCCGCCATGGTCACCGCCGGGGAGTATGACCTGGGCATCGCCTTCGACGGGGATGCGGACCGGTGTCTGATGATCGATGAGAGAGGGGCCGTGGTGGACGGGGACAAGACCATGGCCGTGTGCGGCAGATACATGCGGGATCAGGGGCTGCTGACCGGGCGGACAATCGTGGGCACCGTTATGAGCAATCTGGGGCTCCATGAGTTCTGCAACAAGAACAGCATCCGTCTGGTCTGCACCCCTGTGGGGGACCGGAACGTGCTGGAGAAGATGCTGGAGTCCGGCTACCGCATCGGAGGGGAACAGTCGGGACACACGATTTTTACCGATTACGCCACCACCGGCGACGGACAGCTGACGGCGCTGCAGTTTTTGCAGATTCTGAAGAGAAGCGGGCAGACGGCGTCGGCGCTGGCCTCCATCTGTCCCAGCTATCCCCAGACGCTGGTGAACGTAACGCTGGAGAACCGTCCGGGGCTGAAGGAGGCGGTGATGGCCTCTCAGGCGCTGGCGGAGGCAGTGAAACGGGAGGAGGAGGCCCTGGGCGGCGAGGGGCGGGTGCTGGTGCGCCCCTCCGGTACAGAGCCTCTTATCCGGGTCATGGTGGAGGCAAAAACCGTCCGGCAGGCGGATGAATGCGCCGGCAGGCTGGCGGATTTGGTGAAAGAGCTAAAATTTTAAGGAAACCGTTTACAAAATTTTAATATTTACTTGACAAACCCGAGGGGAAATAGGTATAATAAAGATGTCGATCAACGAAGCCCAATCAACCGAGCACGGCTCCCAATCGGACGAGGCCCTGTGCGCCGCCGCCCGCAGGGGAGACCGCGACGCGGAGGAGGCGCTCATCAAGCGCTATACCCGCCTGGTCCGGCAGCTGGCCCGCCCCTACTATTTGGCGGGAGGGGACAGCGACGATTTGATGCAGGAGGGAATGATCGGCCTGATGTACGGGGTCCGGGAGTATGACGCGGGCCGGGCGGCCAGCTTCCGTACATTCGCAGAGAGATGTATCCGCAACCGGCTGTATTCCGCTGTCCGGGCGGCTGCCCGGGATAAGCATGTGCCCTTGAACCAGTCGGTCCCTCTTGAAATACCCTTCTTTGACGGTCAAGGCTCCGCGTTCGGCGCGATGGCAGGGGAGAACCCTGAGGATTTGATCATCGGCCGGGAGGGAGTCCAGGACACCCTGAGCGACGTTCGCAAACAGCTGTCCGATTTCGAGGCGAAGATTTTGGG
>CAJTYO010000091.1 GCA_910584045.1 uncultured Oscillospiraceae bacterium
CATGAGCTCCTATCCCTGCACCTAGCGGACGGGGAAGCGGTCCATGTTGGGGCGGCCCTGTCCGGCAACGGGATGCTGGTGACCGTGGAGGCCCATCAGACCGCTGGAGCGGATGAGGAGACTGTTTTGGGGAACATCCTGTATATTCTGGAAAGCATTCAATGTAAGGAACCTGCTCAGGTGGAGATCACCGGAGACAACTATCAAGACCTGTTCCATTTGGCGGAGGAGCTGGACTTCACCCGGACGGCGGTGGGATATGTCAAAGCCCCATATGATATGTTCGGACGAGAGACCTTTGTGGACGTACATGTTCCGTTCAGCGGGGAGCCCGTTTATCTGGAGGATGGCGGCGTTCTCCGCTCTGCGGCCCACGGCATGGAGGTTGCCGCCGGGATTACGGCGTCCGATGGGAACGCGGAGGCGGTGGTGGATCAGGCATACGAGGCTATGGCGGCCTCCGGCCTGGACATCTACGAGGACGGCGTCACGGAAACGGTCTATTTTGAGGAGTACGACATCGCGGTCAAGCAGGTGGCGTATTTGGAGGAGGATGGAACCAAGGTGCGCATCGCCATCCTCTATGCCGACAGCAAGCAGGAGGGCTTCTATCTCTCCGCCCAAATCACCTACATGCCTGAGCAGCTGGACGACGCGTACCCGGAGCTTCGATTGGAGCTCAGTGCTGCCTATGCTCTGACGCTGCCGGAGATCGAGCCTATGGACGGCGCGTAGTTCGATTCTGATTTTTGGAGGCAGTTATGAAAGTTCGATGCGAATACTGTCAGAACATGGTGGAGACAGGGGGAGATAAGATTTGTCCATACTGCGGCAGTCCGCTCCCTGCCGCCTCGGAGCAGCCCCGGCCCCGTGCGGCCGCCAGGCCCAGCCGTTGGCCGGCGGTGGTGGTGCTGCTGGCTGCTGTCCTGGTTGCCGCGGTCTTTTTTCTGCTGTCCAAAAGCGGCGGGGAAAAAGAGAAGGGGGGACTGCCGGGGTTGTCTGTCTTGGATGCCATGGACGCCGTAAGCAGCGGCGCTGCCGGCAGCGAAGCCTACCAGGTTGTCATCGCCTACTATCTGGAGGACGGTCGAATCGACGCTGCTTACCAGGCCGCCTGGGACCTGCTGGAGGGGTCGGACGACGGCATGGGCATGGACTGGTGCTTCCAGCGATTCTCCGCCGTTGGCCGGCGGGATCTGGCCGCACGGCTGGCCATGGCGGGTTACGCTTTGTCCGGCGGGGAGGCGCTGTACGCCCAAGCTGCGGATATTCCGCTGTCCGAGCTGCTGCCCGAATCTCCACTGTGTCAGGCCATGGAGCTGGCGCTGGGCCGGACCGCCGGAACGATCACACTTGCGGACCTGCAGGAGGTCAGAGGGCTGTCTATTGGCCGCAGGGATACTCTCAGCGGTGCACAGGAAATTGGCTTGATCTTTGACGGGGCGGGACGGGAAACGGTCTATGTGACGGTGGATGCCGCCGGGGGAAAGAGCGGACTGGGCACGATCTGTTTCCAGGGGTTGCGCAGTCTCACTATTGATGATCCCAATGTGCGGACCCAGGAGGATCTGTTTCTCCCGAATTTGGAGGAGCTGAGCATTCCGCTGCGAATGGATGCGGAAAACCTGCTAAAATTTACCCATCTGAAAAAGCTGGAGCATCTCCAGATCGGCGGACCGTCCCTTGTGAGCCTGGATGGCCTGGATCAGCTGCCCGCCTTGACGGAGCTGGCGCTGTTCGACACCGGCCTCACCGACTTGTCAGTCCTGGCCTCGTGCAGCCAGCTCACCGGCCTGGAGCTGCTGAGCAACGACCAGCTCACCAGTGTCGCATCCCTGTCCAAGGCCTCCCATCTCAAGCGTCTTGCGCTCTCCGGCAAGAACCTCGCTGATCTGTCGCCTCTGTCTTCACTGAGCGGACTGGAGAGCCTCAGCGTCACGGGGACAGGCATCCGGGACGCCGCTTTTCTGGCGGGGATGACGGGACTGAAGTCTCTCACCCTGACGGAAAACAAGGAGCTGGAGGCTGTGCCAGAGCTGAGTGTCCTGACTGGACTGGAGCGTCTGGAGGTGGATTCGGATGAGGTCTTTGCTGACCGGCAGGCTCTGGAGGGCTTGTCCCATCTGAAGGCACTGAAGCTGCGCGCCTCCAGAAAGCTTAGCTTTCTCCAGCCACTGGAGAGCTTGGAAGAGCTGACAGTCTACTCCTACCAGGCGGTCTGGGATGTGTCTGAACTGTCTGCGCTCAAAGAGCTTAAGCGCCTCAGCTTTTCCAGCGGCAGCGATTTTTATGACAGCTACACCGTCAGTCTGGAGGGACTGGACGGCCTGCGCTCCCTTTCATTGGAGTTGCTTGACTTGGGGGGGAAGACGGTGTATGGTCCTATCGACACAGTCTTGGATATCCCTACATTAGAAGTTCTGAACCTGTCCGGCGTGTCCTCCAGGGGGACGGATTACAGTAAATTTGTCAATCTAACAAAGTTGCGGGAGCTGGACCTGGGCGGCTATCGGGATATGCAGGATGTACCGCCTGGCCCCGATGAGGAATACTGGAGCTATGAAGCGGGTCCCGCCGAGGCTTTTATCGGTCAATTGGGGAGTTTGAGCAGCCTGGAGCGCTTGTCTCTGTCTGGCTGCGGCGCGGAGAATATAGACAGTCTGGCGGGGCTGGCCGGATTAAAATATCTGGACCTGTCCGACAACAACCTCTCGGACATCTCTCCGCTGACGGAGCTGCGAGAGCTTCGGTATCTAAACCTATCCGGCAACCGCATAGGCGACTGCTCCCCAGTGGAGGGCCGCCCCAACCTGACACTGGTTCGCTGAGGAGGGAGTTCTTTTATGGCGCTGTTCCAAGTAATAAAATACGATGGCCCCGACCAGATGCTTATCTGGAAATACCCCAAGTCGGATATGAGCACAGGCTCTCGGCTGGTGGTTGGCCCGGCGCAGTCGGCGCTGTTCGTCCGCGGCGGCATAATCTGCGACGTGCTGGGCCCCGGGAGCTATGTGCTCAGCACCGCCAATCTGCCCATCCTGTCCAGGCTGATCAACCTGCCGTTTGGGGGCAAGTCCCCTTTTTCGGCGGAGGTAATCTTTGTCAACCGGCTGGATGTGCTGGATATCAAGTGGGGCACCGCCCGCCACATTCAGCTGCGGGACCCGGTGTGCCGCGTGCTCATCCCTCTGCGGGCCTTCGGGCGGTTCGGCGTGCGGGTGACGGACCCTCGCCGCTTTCTGGAGCGATTGGCTGGGACCGCCAAGAACTGGACAACCCAGGACCTGACAGACTGCTTCCGCGGCGTTGTCAGCAGCCGCATTGTAGAGGCCCTGTCCAAATATCTGCTGGAGGAGGAGATATGCTTTCTGGAGGCAAACGCCCATCTTAGCTCCATAGGAGAGGGGGTTAGCTGCGCACTGGAGCCTTTTTTTGTGGAATATGGCATCCAGTTGATTGATTTCCGAATCAGCTCTGTCAATGTTCCGGAAGGGGACCAGTCGGTGCGCAAGCTGCGGGAGGTGTTGGACCGCCGGCACGAGATGGACGTTCTCCGGTTCAGCTACCAGCAGGACAGGAGCTTTGATGTTCTGGAGGCGGCGGCGCAGAATCTGGGGGAGGGAGGAAACGCCGCCGGCTTCCAGATGGGTGCAGCCTTTGGCCCGGCACTGTCTGGTCTGGTCAGGGATGCTGTCCGAACGGCGGAGCAGAGACCCGGCTGCACTGGCTGCGGCTCCGCCCTGTCTCCAGGGGGTGCTTTTTGCCCGAAGTGCGGCCGCCCAGTGAGCGGCAGAACCTCGTACTGCACGAAGTGCGGCGCGGAGCTCCAGCCTGGCAACCGTTTCTGCGGCAAGTGTGGTCAGGCCGTCCCGCTGGAGAGAGAATAGGGGAGAGGACCTGCATTTTTGGTTGAGGAGGCCCAGAGGTTTTACCTCTGGGCCTCCTTTGCCGCAACCTACCGCAGCAGGAGCGGCTGAATTTGCCGTCCTTCCAGGGCGGCGGCCGCCGCCTCCTTGATGCGTGTAAAGTCTGCCATCAGGGAGCAGGGCTTCCGCTCGGGATCATCCTGCCCGAAAGGTACGAAAGAGTAATACCGTTAAGGGCGGACAGTTCACCTTATCCAATCCAGCCTACAAATTTGTAGTGTATGCGGATTTCCCGCTGCTTTTGTCCATCCACAATATGGAATTTGCCGATTTCTATTTTATCAATGAGGTTGGCAAGCAGTTCCCGGCTCAGCTCTTTTACATCCCGATACTGCTTCATCCGGGCAACCCAGTCTTCCGCTTCGGATGTTATTTCCTGGACCGCAGACAGTTCCGCAGCCACTTCCTTTAGCCGAGCCTCTTTTTCCTGCGTTTCCGCCTCATATCGGGGCATCAGCTTCGCATAAACACTGGGGGGAACCTCTCCGCTGACCTTGTCCTCGTATAGTGCCTGGATTAGCCTGGCCAATTCGCCTAGCCGCTTTTCCAAATTGGTGCGCTCAGTAAGTTGCAGTTGATAAGCGTCCTTGGAGATTTTAGACCGCTGGGACTGGATTGCCTTTATCATGCTCGCTTCGTCTATGTCAATCATGGCGATTTTTTCCTGGATGTCATGCAGGACAACCGCTTTTAGCGGCTCTTCTGAAATCGCGTGTGATGAACAGGCAACCTTTCCGCTCTGGTTATAGTTAATGCACAGATAGGAAACGTATGCCTTTACAACGCCGCCGCTTCTGGTTTTATGAGATACATTCCGCTTCATGCCATAGCCGCAGTCCGCACAGCGCAGAAAGCCGCTGAATAATCCCACAACGCCGTTATTTGTCACACGAGGCTTAAAACCTCCACCATCCATAGCGCGAACGGCCTCCCATGTGTCCTTGTCGATAATGGGTTCATGGGTATTCTCCACATGAACCCAATCTTCCTTTGGTTTGTTCTTCTGCCGGTGGTCCTTATAGGAAATGCTGCCCTGTTTGAGCTGCACCATGTTTCCTATGTACGCCTCGTTGCGTATAATGCTTTTCACCGTTTCACGGCTCCAAAGGTGGTTTGTGGGGTAGGGGTTTGCCTCTCCACGACTGCTGAAATGATAGTCATATGGCGGCATAACCCCTTCTTGATTCAAAATTCGGGCAATCATCTGATAGCCGTTTCCACCTCTGCGGAGTAAAAAAATACGCTGAACAACTGCGGCGGCAACCGGGTCAATTTCCAACTTGTGCTTATCCTGAGCCGATTTTTGATAGCCATATGGGGCCTTTTGTCCCATATACTTTCCGCTCTCTGCGTTTGCTTTGCGGACGGCGCGGATCTTTTTTGACGTATCCCTTGCGTAGATGTCATTAAAAACATTCTTGATAATCATGCTTACATCGTCGTTTTGCCGGAGGGTATCAACGCCATCATTTAATGCAATAAACCGGCAGTTATAATAGGGAAAAACGCAGTCCGTGTATCTCCCCACCTCGATGTAATCACGTCCTAAACGGCTCAAATCCTTCACGATAACGAGGTTGATTTGCTTGTTTTGTACATCGTCAATCAATCGCTGAAAGTCTGGACGGTTGAAATTTGTACCTGTCCAACCATCGTCAACATAGTAGTCCGCAATCGTCCAGCCCTGCTGCTCACAATACTGTGTCAACATCAGCTTTTGATTCTCAATACTGACAGATTCGCCAAACCGTTCATCATCCCGGCTTAGACGCGCATATATTCCAACCTGATATGTTCGTTGTGCAATCATTTTTATCCTCCCGTTGCACAACATATAGCGGCCCTATTTGTTACCAATATATTATACACTATATGTTGCGAGTAGTCATCTCTTTTCCGGAATTTATAATAAATTTCTCATAAATGTCTTTTAGTGAACCGTTTTCTGCAAAAATACTGATGACTTTGTAGGTTGTATCACCAATTTTTTTCTCGCTATATGACGGCAATATCTGCATTTTATCGGCCCCTTTCAAAGGAGCATATGCGACAGCTAAGTTCGTCATACCCCTGCACCGCCTTTTGCATGAGCACCCCAGAAAGGATTTGCGATATATGTAATTCCGCATGGATTGTTCTCGAAATTGGTCTTAATCGTCAGCGGATTGACGTTCAAATCTTTCAACATAGTCAGATATTTCAAGACGGTATTGCGGGAAGCGTAGCCCTTCAGCGCGTCCATGGTGCCGTTTTGGATAACGGCAAGCATCTCTGTCAGCCGCTTTTTGTGACAAGGGGTTAATCCGCTGGCCTGGATAATGTCAACGGCTCCGTCCATCGAATAGAAATCGCCAGACAGAAAAACCGGCTCCGCTGTGGTCAGATATTCGGCCTCCATTTCTGGAGTGACCCAGTTTTCCCAGTCCCGGACTAATCCGTACTCCCGCTTCATATACTTAATCCGCGCCGCATGACACTGAACCTCCTGCCTGCACAGATTGATTTCCACCTCGCGGACAGGTAAGTCTTTCGCCATGCGTTCCAGGTCCTTGCGGTAGAACTGGGCATGGCGTGACTTGCTAAGATAGTAGACGGTAGGCTTCTGTTCAGAGCGCCACTTATTCATCCGCATAATTCGTTTAGAAAGCTGCTGCATGGTCGTTATCAATACACGAAATTCATTGGGAGACATATAAAAATTATAGTCGTAGTCAATGCGCCCCAGGGTGAAATCATCAAGGAAAAGACCGGCGCGGGCAAGCCATTCATCGACAACGGACCGCAAATATGCTATGTCCCGCTCCGTTGCAGTGCTGTATCCGATGAACTCATGACATTGAATTTTGAACCAGCAGATATGGCTCCTGGTTCCTTTCAGCGAGCGAATCCACGCTTTACACCCATCAGGAGCAGGGTTTCCTTTCAGCGCTATATATGGCTTTGGGTCCTCCCAGTGATGATAAACTCGAAAAAATACTATTGTATCCATTGTAATACCTCCATTCCGTTGCTCAATTCCTTTCCGCTGCTTACAATGGCCCTATCATTAACGTGATTTGAAAAAGTTGACACATTCCCCCAGACATCTGTTAGATTAGGATAGGCCAGCCCCCGCCCGGCGGAAAAGGTCCCGGATCGGTGGGGTGGTGTATATTATTCTTTCTGGCTGTATAATATCTAGTTGGTTTTGAATAAAAAAAGACGAATTTTCCATAGAAAATCCGTCAATTTCAATATATTATGAATGTCTAAAGAGAAAATTATTGTGCATGTTGAATGTCCCACGGGACATTTATCTCATGCCGTGAATTTCCGCAGAGACAAAGAACCCCCCGCCCAGCTGGGCGGGGGGTCTCGACGAGAAGAAGTCTTATTCAGTTGGTCTTTCGCGTTTCCAGCCTGACAGAGCCAAGACCTTCGAGGGAAGAGAGGGGGGTGCCGATGGGGGCAGTTGAGGTGAGATGGACTTCGGTGTCAGAGAATTCGTAGGGGATGGGGTAGCGGGTGTAAATAGCAACAACGTTGGAACTCAACCGATATCCTGGGTTTCCCCATCCAATAGATCCGGCTTTTCCGCCACCAACGGATTGAGTACAAGGATCGTCATGGTATGGACTGGCAAATGCACTTTTTACTGCAACATACCAGTGAGACGGGGTATGAACCAAATTCCCTGGTCTTACCTGCCATGGATCATTCACCTCACGATAGGGTGCGTCTCCAAAGAGATCGTCCCAGAAAGCAAAAGCGAACTTGGCGCATTCTGTTCCAGATCCAAGACCTGCGATATAGTACGTCGGGTTGTACGCATCATAGGTAGATCCATTGGTGTACGAGACAAATCCTGCTTCCTTCGCCTTCTCCCCTGGCTCCTTCCCGTTCCTGTATTCCTCAATCAGAGCCAGCACATTCTCCTCAGTCACAGGCTGACCGTTGGTCAGGGTTGCGGAGGGGGCGGCCTGGGGATTTTGTGTATCGCCGGGATTACCTGCTGTGCCGGGA
>CAJTYO010000092.1 GCA_910584045.1 uncultured Oscillospiraceae bacterium
GCGTCCATGATGGACCAGTTCGTCGTGGTCATCGAGCCCGGCGCGAGGAGCATCCAGACCTATGCACGCATCAAGCAGCTGGCGGCGGACATCGGGGTGCATCGGGTGCGGGTGGTGGCCAACAAGGTCCGGGATGAGCGGGATGAGGAATTCCTGCGCCAGCGCATTCCAGAGGAGGATCTGCTGGGCTTCATTCACTACAATGCAGACGTGATCGAAGCCGACCGCAACGGACAATCTCCCTTTGATTACAGCCGCAAGGCCGTGGAGGAAATCCGGGCCATCAAAGAACGAATGGACAACGAGAAATAAAAACTTCTAGTATCGTGAGGAGTGTATAATAACGTGAAAACATTATTCGAACGCGTTTTCTCCGGCAACGACGAGATGTACGCCCTGGCCGTCAAGGCTGTGGACGAGGCTATGGCCAAGCTGGGGCCCAACGCCCCCGCCACATTTGGCGACACCGCCTACTCCCTGCCCTGCTTCTATGCCATGACCGGCAAGAAGGTGGCCACCGTAGGCGAGGCCAAGGCCGCCCTGGAGAACGAGGTCAAGGCTTTCATGACCCGCAACAGCCGCACCAAGGACATCTTCACCTCCGGCGTAGCCACCGCCCTGTCCGCCGAAATCATCGAACTGATGAAATATGCCATGGCCGGCGGCAGCCCCTATGAGGAGCCCGTCATGGGCCACTTCACCGACGCCCAGGTCCGTGAGCTGGGCGTACCCCTGGTCACCCGGGACATCCCCGGCGTAGCGGTCATTATCGGCGCGGCTCCCACCGCCGAAGCTGGCGTGGAGCTGGTGAAGAGCTATCAGTCCCAGGGCATTTTTGTCACCCTGGTGGGCGGCATTATCGACCAGTGCGTGGAGAAGGGCGTGAAGCTGGGCTTCAATGTGCGCAACGTGGCCCTGGGTCACGATCTGAGCAGCGTGGCCCACGTGGTCAGCGTGGCTCTGCGTGCGGCCTTCATCTTCGGCGCGGTCCAGGCGGGCGACTATGAGGGCATGTGGCGGTACACCATGAACCGCGTGTTTGCCTTCGTCAACGCTTATGCCCCCGTAGACGACATGACCGTGGCCTGCGGCGCGGGCGCCATCCAGCTGGGCTTCCCCGTTGTCACCAACGACACCGAGGAGAACAACATGTTCCGCGTGCCCAAGAGCCTGATCATTCAGCCCGACATCAGCAAGTTCAACGCCACCAGCCTGGAGGCCCGGGACATCAAGATCAAGATCACCAACATCGACATCCCCGTGGCCTTCTCCTCCGCCTTCGAGGGCGAGATCGTCCGCCGCGGTGATATGCAGGTGGAGTTCGACGGCTCCCGCAAAACCGGCCTGGAGCTGGTCCGCGCCAAGGAGCTCAGCGAGATCGAGGACCACCGCTTCACCCTCATCGGGCCGGACTTCGACTCCTTTGAGGTGGGCAGCAAGGTGGACTTCTGCATGGTGGCCGACGTAGCCGGCAAGAACATGACCAGCGACTTCGAGTCCGTCTTCGAGCGGAAATTCCACGCCTATATCAACTGCATGGAGGGCGTGATGCACACCGGCCAGCGCGACGTGATCCGCGTACGCATCAGCAAGGCCGCTTTCGAGGCCGGCGTGCGTGCCAAGCACTTCGCCGAGGTGCTGTACGCCAAGCTGAAGAGCGACTATGACGCAGTCATCGACAAGTGTGAGGTTACCATCATCACCGATCCCGCCGAGTGCGAGAAGTTCCGTCACGAGGTTGCCATCCCCGCCTATGAGAAGCGCGACGAGCGCCTGGGCAGCCTGACGGATGAGAATGTGGATCAGTTCTACACCTGCATCATGTGCCAGTCCTTCTCCCCCAGCCATGTGTGCATTGTCACCCCCGAGCGTCTGGGCCTGTGCGGCGCGGTGAGCTGGCTGGACGCCAAGGCCACCAACGAGCTGGACCCCTCCGGTCCCTGCCAGATCGTTCCCAAGGCCCATGTGATCGACGAGAACATCGGCCGCTGGGAGGAGGTCAACGAGGCGGTCAAGAAGTACAGCCAGGGCGCACTGGAGAGTGTGACGCTGTATTCCATCATGGAGGACCCCATGACCAGCTGCGGCTGCTTCGAGTGTATCTGCGGCATCGAGCCCTTCTCCAACGGCGTGGCCATTGTCAACCGTGAGCACACGGGCATGACCCCCCTGGGCATGACCTTCTCCGAGATGGCCTCCATGACGGGCGGCGGCGTGCAGACCCCGGGCTTCATGGGCCACGGCAAGCATTTTATCGCCTCCAAGAAGTTCATGAAGGCCGAGGGCGGCCTGAGCCGCATCGTCTGGATGCCCAAGGCTCTGAAGGATCAGGTGGCGGAGAAGCTGAACGCCTCCGCCAAGGAGCTGTATGGCATTGATAACTTCGCCGATATGATCGGCGACGAGACCATCACCGAGGATGCCGAGACCCTTCTCAATTATCTGACCGAGAAGGGACATCCCGTCCTTGGCATGGACCCCCTCATGTAATATTTTTGCGGAGGCCGCCTGGAGACAGGCGGCCTCCCGGTTTGTTCCAGCGGAACCGCCGAACTGTCCGCGCTTGCCTATGTTGGTTCGTCAAAATATTAAACTGCCCGGTTAACTGGAAACTATCTTTAAAAACATAAAGTCGTTTGTAACTGTATAAAGGCGTCCCCCCAGCAAAAAGGAACTGTCCCATTCAAAGAGTTTTTGTGGAGGTTATGCTTCGGTTTTCGTTCTCAGGCCCTTGCATGAGTGAGGGCGTACAAGAACCCGTCTCTGCAAATTTCTCCTATTATAAAATGCGCGAGAGGACACTCCCTAGCAAAAACCGTCTCTTGACAACCAGCCCCCCAAGTGTTATATTAAAAAGCAAATTAGCAATGACGAAGACGCCGCCCATTGCCGCCGCTCAGAGAGGGGATCGTTCTGCTGCGAGATCCCTGCGGTCCGCAGGGATTCCGGCCACCGCTTCCGAGCCGCCCGGGATGACCGGGACGTCTGCCGCACGTTACAGCGGCCACGAGCGACGATGCGCATTGCGCGCCGTAAGCAGGGTGGAACCGTGGAGTTTTTTAGCTTCACCCCTGATTTAACTTGCAGGGGTGAAGTTTTTTTGCCCCCATTTGGAAAGGAGCACCTATCATGAGCGAAGAAAACCTGTATACCTTTGAAAACGAAGTCTACCGCAAGACCTACTGGCACACCTGCTCCCACGTGCTGGCCCAGGCCATGAAGCGCCTGCACCCGGAGGTGAAGCTGGCCATCGGCCCCAGCATCGACAACGGCTTCTACTACGACTTCGACACCCCCCAGCCCTTTACCGAGGCCCAGATGGAGGAGCTTGAGGTGGAAATGCGGAAAATCTGCAAGGAGAAGCTGAAGCTGGAGCGTTTTGAGCTGCCCCGTCAGGAGGCCATCGCCTACATGGAGGAGAAGGGCGAGCCATACAAGGTGGAGCTCATCAACGACCTGCCCGAGGACGCGGTCATCTCCTTCTATAAACAGGGCGAGTTCGTGGATCTCTGCGCCGGCCCCCACGTGGATTCCACCGGCCGCATCAAGGGCAACGCCATCAAGCTCACCGCCTGCAACGCCGCCTATTGGCGGGGCGACTCCAGCCGCCAGACTCTCCAGAGAATTTACGGCGTGGCCTTCCCTAAGAAGGACGAGCTGGATGAGTACCTGGCCCGGATCGAGGAGGCCAAGAAACGGGACCACCGCAAGCTGGGCAAGGAGCTGGGCCTCTTCATGATGAGCGAGGAGGGCCCTGGCTTCCCCTTCTTCCTTCCCAAAGGTATGGTCCTGAAAAACACCCTCCTGGACTACTGGCGGGAGTGCCACAAGCGGTACGGCTATGTGGAAATCGCCACCCCCATCATCCTCAACCAGCACCTGTGGCACCAGTCCGGCCACTGGGATCACTACAAGGACAACATGTATACCACCCTTATCGACGGGGAGGACTACGCCGTCAAACCCATGAACTGTCCCGGCGGTATGCTGGTGTATAAGAACGAGCCCCACTCCTACCGCGACCTGCCCATCCGGGCGGCGGAACTGGGCCTGGTCCACCGCCACGAGATGAGCGGCGCCCTCCACGGCCTGTTCCGGGTGCGGTGCTTCACCCAGGACGACGCCCACATCTTCATGACCCCGGAGCAGATGAAGGACGAGATCAAAAATGTGGTGCGCCTCTTCGACGAGATGTACTCCACCTTCGGCCTCACTTATCAGATCGAACTGAGCACCATGCCCGAGGACCACATGGGCGATGAGGAGGTCTGGCGCTTCGCCGAGGATACGCTTCAGGCCGCTATCACCGAGCTGGGCAAGGACTTCCAGCTCAACCCCGGCGACGGCGCGTTCTATGGGCCCAAGCTGGATTTCCATCTGTCCGACAGCCTGGGCCGGACTTGGCAGTGCGGCACTATCCAACTGGATATGCAGATGCCTGAGCGGTTCGAGCTGGAGTACGTGGGCGAGGATGGCGAGAAGCACCGTCCCATCATGATCCACCGTGCCCTGCTGGGCTCCATCGAGCGGTTCATCGGCGTCATCACCGAGCACTTCGCCGGAGCCTTCCCCACCTGGCTGAACCCGGTGCAGGTGAAGGTGCTGCCCGTCACCGACCGTGCAGCGGAGTACGCCCGCGACATCTCCGCCAAACTGGACGCCCAGGGCTTCCGCGCAGAGGTGGACGGCCGCAACGAGAAGATCGGCAAGAAGATCCGTGAGGCCCAGCTGGAGAAGATCCCCTACATGCTGGTAGTGGGCGACCGTGACATGGAGGCGGGCTCCGTCTCCGTCCGGCACCGCTCTGATGGCGACCTGGGGGCCATGAGCCTGGAGGCGTTCTCCGCCATGCTGCGGCAGGCGGTGGACTCCAAGGAGCGAAAATAAATGCAATACTATATTTTCGCGAAAAAGTATCAAAAAGGACTGTACCATCAAGACAAGGACCACTGCCATTCCGGGATTTCTGCCCGGCGTTAGGCAGGCAAAGCCCGCCCAGCCCTAAGCCGCCATATGCGGCCTACGGGTGACAGTATGGCTTCCTTATTTGAGAATAGTATCAGCTCCCGGCACAGCGGCGTGCCGGGAGCTTTTTCGACAGATTTCGATATAGATTTCCCCTCTCAAATGCAGGGATGAATTTTTCTTTTGCAGGATGAACAGCTCAAAATTGCAAAATAGCGGGTTTTTACCGCAGCCAACCGTCACAGACAAACGCTCTCATTTTTGTCCTTCTACTGTGTATACAGCCCAATAAATCATAATTACCCTCGTAATTTCGCCCTTATTTTGTAGCTTCTTCTAAAAAGCCAGGAAACAAAAGATGAATTTGTATGGATTTGCCACTTGCATTTTTTGCAGGACAGCGTTATAATCATTGCATACCTCAGGTGAGACATCTTTTGGAAAAGGAAGAAACGACTATGAAAAAGAAGGTATTTGCGCTTGTCATGGCAATGGTCATGATCCTGTCCCTGGCCGCCTGCGGCGGCGATGACGGCGGCAAGGGCGCCGCTGCTGTAGACACCAACACCGTGGCCGTGGGCGCTGTCGTCATCGCCCGGGACGACGTCCCCGAGGACGACGTCTACGCCTTCGTCTCCACCATCTTTGACAACAAGGACGCCATCACCGAGCAGCACGACAAGGGCAAGGAGCTGGACCTGGACTTCGCCTCCTCCGTCACCAGCGTCCCCTATCACCCCGGCGCTGCCAAGTACTTCTCTGAGAAGGGCAAGAACGTGGCCTCCGTCAAGACCGGCGCGGGCGCTGGCGACTCCAAGGCCCTCTCCTTCGGCACCGGCGGCGACACCGGTACTTACTACGGCTTCGGCGGCGTGCTGTCCAGCTATGTCTCCTCCAACACCAACGTCTCCGTTACCGCCCTGACCTCCGGCGGCTCCAAGGCCAACATCGAGGATCTGGACGCCGGCAACGTGCAGCTGGCCTTTGTCCAGTCCGACGTTATGAGCTATGCCTATAACGGCGAGCGCCTGTTTGACAGCGCCGTCACCGGCTTCTCCGTGGTGGCCGCCCTGTACATGGAGCAGGTTCAGATCGTCACCACCAACCCCGACATCAAGTCCGTAGCCGACCTGGCGGGCAAGTCCGTCTCCATCGGCGACCGGGGCTCGGGCGTGTGGTTCAACGCCGTTGATGTCCTGGGCGCCTACGGCATCGACCCCGACGCCGGCATTAAGCCCGTGTACCAGGGCTTCGGCGACAGCGCCGAGAGCCTGAAGGACGGCAAGATCGACGCGGCCTTCGTGGTGGCCGGCGCGCCCACCACCGCCATCGTGGACCTGGCCACCTCCAAGCCCGTGTATCTGGTCAGCCTTGACGAGAGCCACACCAGCGATCTGCTGAAGGCGTCCCCCTACTACAGCGCCTACACCATCAAGGCCGGCACATATTGATTCCTTTCGATTTTCTCTACCCCACCCCTTCAGGCAAGGGCCGCGCAAGCGCGGCCCTTGCCGTAATGAAAAGGCGGAGGCGTCTCCGCCTTTTCATTACGGCAGGAATTCGACAATAAAGGAGGCCGTTCAAAAATGAGCGAAAAAGAGAGAAGGGACCCGGAGATCGGTACTGCGGCGGATATGGACGAGGTCATGCGCAAGTATGACCGTGAGTCCGCCACCCGCATCTGGGAGGGAACGCCCAGATGCGCGGTGCGCATTGTTTCGGCCCTTTTTTCCCTGTACTGCGTCTGGTCCACCCTGTGGAGCACGGCGGACCTGCCCATCCGCCTGACCGCCTTCCTGGGCCTGATTATTATCATGGGCTATCTCAACTACCCCGCCCGGAAGGGCCATGTCAAGCCCAACTCCATCCCCTGGTACGACGTGGTCATCATGCTGCTGGGTGCGGGCTCCTTTTTCTACTACTGCATCAACTATAAAAACCTGGTCATGGTCATCACCAGCGCCGCCAAAATCGACCCCTGGAGCGAGGGGGCCGTCGGCGGGGCGTGGTTCTATATCCTCTTGGGCGTGGTAGGCATTCTCTGTCTGGCGGAGCTGTGCCGCCGGTGCGTGGGCCTGCCGATTCTGTTCGTGGTGGGAGCCCTGCTGATCTACACCTTCGCCAGCGGCCAGGGTCTGGGCCGGGTGATCTATACCCTGTTCTACGGCACCTCCGGCGTAATGGCCACCCCCATCCAGGTGTGTGCGAAGTTCATCGCCGTGTTCATCATCTTTGGCGCGTTCCTGGAGCGGACGGGCATCTCCAATTTCTTCATCGATCTGGCCAACTGCGCGGCGGGCTCCTCCTCCGGCGGCCCGGCCAAGGTGGCGGTCATCTCCTCCGCCCTGTGCGGCATGGTGTCCGGCTCCTCCGTGGGTAACACGGTGACCACCGGCTCGGTAACCATCCCCATGATGAAAAAGACGGGCTATAAGGGAGAGTTTGCCGCCGCCGTGGAGGCCGCGGCCTCCACCGGGGGCCAGATCATGCCCCCCATCATGGGTGCGGCAGCATTCCTCATGGCGGAATATATGGGCACCACCTATGCCAACGTGGCGCTGAAGGCCATCCTGCCCGCCCTGCTGTACTTCACGGGCATCTTCCTGGCCGTCCATCTGGAGGCCAAGCGCCTGGGGCTCCAGGGCATTCCCCGGGACCAGCTGCCTAAGTTCAAACTGCTGATCCGCAGCATCTATCTGCTGCTCCCCCTGATCGTGCTGGTGGTGATGGTGTCCACCGGCGCCCGGACTCTCCAGTTCTCCGCCGCCATCGCCATCGTTCTGACCATCCTGGTCAGCCTGCCCGGCATCTATACCGACAGCCGCGGCCAGCATGGCGAGGGCTTCGCTGTCCACGCCGCCAAGGACCTGGGCTCCATGATTGCCAACTCCCTGGAGGCCGGCGGCCGGGGCTGCATCACCGTGGCGGTGGCCTGCTCCATGGC
>CAJTYO010000093.1 GCA_910584045.1 uncultured Oscillospiraceae bacterium
TCTAGGCACTTTGTAACACAACCGCATGATTGCTGCCGGGCGTCCGGATTTGTTTCTGTGTTACACTCTCCTTTGTAGCTGTAAAAATTGTTTATCTTTTTTCTTGATACTTTCGTTCTAATTGTCCAAATTCTTCTTGACATTTGCCGCATCTTTTCCAAACTGCCCTGCGCCCTTTAAAAACTCTTAATAAGAAAAAGTGACAGGACACGTCCCCGTGCCCTGTCACAAACGCTCTGCCGGAACCAGCTCCGGCAGCAGCGTACCGTATTGCGCCAGTACCACCGGCCGAACACGCTCCAGGCTGTACTGCTCAACGCTTGCCCGCGCGTTCTCCGCCAGTTTCTGCCGGAGCTCCGGCGAGACCATAAGCCGCTCCACCTGATCCGCACAGGACTCCCAATCGCCGTAGGGGAACAGCAGCCCCGTCTCCCCTTCAACGAGCAGGTCCACGTGGCCCTTCACCCGGCTGGCCGCCACTGGGAGTCCCATATACATGGCCTCCATGACATTAAATGGCAGCCCCTCGCTCCGGCTGGAGGACACCGATGCATCCGCCAGAGCGTACCAGGAGGCCATATCCTGAATGCGTCCCGGAAACACCACCCGGTCAGCCACCTCCAGCTCCCGCGCCAGCGCCATACACTCATCTCGCAGAGCGCCGTCCCCTGCCAAGACCAGCACCGCCGTCTCCGGAAGCCGGGCCATGGCCCGGATCAGTACGGACTGACTCTTCCGCTTGGAGAACTCCGCCGCGTAGACCAGCACAAAAGCATCCTCTGGAATCCCATGGGCCGCCCGCAGTGCCTGCGGGTTCTCCCGCTCGCCGTCCAAGCGCGAAAAATCCACTCCGATGCCGGGGATATGTACCACTTCTCGGCCCAGCCTGTGTCGCTCCGCCTCTCTATAGTCCCACTGAGTCATGGTCAGGAGCAGATCCGTCTGTGGCGCAGCCAGCCGCTCAGCGGCCTCCAGCACCGCCCGGCGCAGAGCCGGCGTCTGCTCGTCGTACAGATAGCCGTGGACCATATTGGCCACCGCCGGACGCCTCCGCAGCCCCTTCACAGCCAAACGGGTGAAGAACGCCGCCAGTGATGTATGGGTGCTGATAAAATCATAACCCTCCGCGGCGATCCGTCTCCGCAGCAGCGCAGCCGCCTGGAAGTTCTCCGGCGCGCCCATGGACTTTTTCAGCGGCAGATGGATTACCTCATCCGCCCAGGCCAGGGGCTCCGGAGTCCCGCCGCAGGCTGCGTGGACCGTCCATCCCCGCTCCTGGAAGTGCCGGAGGTAGGGGAGATGAAATTGGGCGATGTGGGAATAGGTGGACGCGGTAAACAAAACCTTGGACATAGCCCCTCACCTCCCTCTCAGGCTCTCGCTGTTGATAAATTTCCCCTGAAATACCGTCATCAGCAGGATTTTCAAGTCGAACAGCAGGCTCCAGTGCTCGATATAGTAGATGTCGTGCTCCACCCGCTCTTTGATAGATGTGTCGCCCCGCAGACCGTTTACCTGGGCCCAGCCCGTGATACCCGGACGCACCTGATGCTTGACCATGTAGAGAGGCACGTCCTCTTTGAACTGATCCACGTAGAAGGGAATCTCCGGCCGGGGACCTACCAGACTCATATCCCCCTTGAGTACGTTAAAAAACTGGGGAAATTCGTCAAGAGAACATTTGCGCAGAAAGGCGCCGAAGCGCGTCTTTCGATCGTCCCGATCGGCGCTCCAGGCGGTGTCCTGGCTGGCGTTGACCCGCATGGAACGGAATTTGTACATATAAAAGGGCTCCTTGTTCCGCCCCACCCTCTTCTGCTTAAAGATCACCGGCCCCGGTGAGGTCAGCCGTACCCCTGCGGCGCAGACCAGCATCACCGGCGAGGTCAGGATAATCAGCAGCAGAGAGCCAACAATATCCATGGTTCGTTTGCAGAAGGCGTTCGCCCAGTTGTCCAGCGGGATGCGCCGGATGTTCAGCAGAGGGATGCCCCCAATCTCATCGAACTGTGGACGGGAAGACATATACTGGGCATAGATGGGAATGATAGAGAGCTTGGCCCCCGCCTTTTCACAGGCGGCAATGATCTGAGGCGTACGCCGGTAGTCCTCCAGATCCACGGCGGAGATCACCTCGTCGGGGCTGTACCGGTCCAGAACCTGCTCCAACTGGGAGAAATCTCCCAAATAATGGGGGGCGTTCGCACTCCTGGAGCGTCGGGAGGCCATATATCCGATCACGTTGTAACCCCACTCCCGCTCCGCGTCGATGGCCCGCAGATAGGCCTGGGCCGCCTCGCCGCCGCCCAGCACCAGAACGTGTTTTAAATTATAGCCCTTCTGCCGGAAGCGCCGCAGCGCCTTGCGCAGAAAGACCCGCTTGCAGCTGAGTATCCCCACGCCCAGGGCAAAGAAAATGGCCAGGGTCCACCGGGAGTAGTGCACCCAATGCTGGACGAACAGGAAGCTCAGCAGCACCACCATGTCCAGCAGACTGGCGCTCCACAGCGCCAGCAGCTCCTTCCGCAGCGGCGTTTTGCGGAAGGACTGATACAACCCGAAGGCCGCGTAGGTAAACAGCAGCGCCAGGGTCAAAAAGACATCCAAAAGCATGTACTGCTTCAGCGGCACCGAGATGACGCCGCCGGGCAGGAGGTAAAACCGCACCCAAAATGCGGCAGGAAGCGACAAAAAGAGGATGATCCCATCCGTCAGCACGTGCAGCCGGTTCAGCAGCTGCTGATTCTCTCGTATCATAGCAGTTCTAGGCGCGGAACCGGGCGATGAACGCCTGGGTCCCCTCCTTCAACACGATCTCGCCCATGTTCTCCCGGTTCCAGACATCCAGCATATCGGCCACACGCTCCACGCCCACCCGATACACTTCGCTGTCTGTCTCGCACTCCTCCAGTAGGTCGAAGGCGCTCTGCCAGGCGGAGGTGTCTGAGGAGACATAGTCCACATATTTCTCCGTCATTTCAAAGCCTTTCTCCGTCTGTCCGGTTTTCAGATAGTACTCCGCCAGATACAGGGGCAGGGAGTTGGAGTCGATCTGAGCCAGGCGCTCGGCGTAGGCGTCCGCCTGCTGCCGGGCGGTCTCGTCCCCCTCCCCGTTCTGGACCCAAAGGACATAGGAGAGCATATGGTCCGCCCACTCGAAGGGATCAAGCTCCGCCGCCTCCTGCAGCTCTTCCAGAGACTGGGCCTGATGGGCCTTCCCCTGGGCCAGCATGTTGCAGTTGAGCAGTATGCCGTATACCGCCAGCAGCACTGAAAATCCCAGCAGCACGCCGCCTCTGACGACGCTCCGGCCCGCCCAGGCGGGAACCGGAATCGCATCGGGACAGCTCAGACAGATGACCGCCACCACACCGAAGGCCAGGGGCAGGTATGAGTAGGCGGAGAACACCACCTCCACCATGGCGTGTAGAGCCATAAAGGCCACCGCCGCCCCCAGAGCGGGAACCAGAGGTCCTCTAGCCTTCCGGCCCCGCAGCGCCGCGGCAAAGCAGACCGCCAGCAGGCCGACAAACAGCACAAGACCTATGACGCCCGTGTCCGCCATGGACTGGATATAGTGGTTGTGGGCATAGCGGGTCACATAATAAAAGGACTGCACGCCTTTCAGCCCATTTTCAAAGGCGCCCAGGCCGGAGCCGATGAGAGGGCTGCGCAGGAAGATTTTCAGCCCGTCCTCGAAGAAGACGAAACGCTGTATGGCGTTCTGATTGGCCAGCAGGCCCTGGAGCCGGTTGGCGATGAAGCCGGGGAGCAGGGTATAGTCCAGGGGAATGGAGCCGGAACCGCCCGTCCCTTCAAAACGCACCGCGTCCAGACGCACTGTCTCACCGGCGTAGAAATTGAAATAGACCACCAGACTGTCCTCCGGAACGGAGAAGGCCGCCTGAGACAGGGGCCCGCTATAAAGGGTGGTGCTGGTGTGCATCATGGTTTCCGCCTGATTTTGGCTCTCGACGGTCACAGCAGCCTCGCCCTCCGCCTCTGCAGTCAGGGTGTATTCCCCCGGCTTAGGGTAGGCGGCTCGTCGCAGACCCTCTCCAGGCTGTAGAGTAATCCCACGGGTCAGGCATACGGCGGCGACGGCAAATACCGCCAATAGACCCAGCACACCGGCGGTCAGACCGATGACCGCCCTGCGGTGGAGGCGCAGCTTGCCGGCCAGCTTTTGTCCCCCGCGGTCCAGCAGACACAGCGCCGCCGCGCCCAGAATTGTACATAGCAGCGGTACGGGGCGCATCCCGCCGTCCCAGGCGCTCATACCCGTCAGGGACGCGGGGAAAGCAGCCAGCAACGTCACCGCCAGGGTTTCCACCATCAGCAGCAGCAGGCGGCCCCGCCGCTCCCGACTCTCCAGCGCCAGATGGGTCAGAAAAGCTGCGGCAATCGCCATACAGGCCCCCATGCTGAAGGCCAGCACGAAGGACAGCGCGTTGACAAACAGCAGCGTCAGGCAGCAGGCGCGCTCCGCCGGCTTTTTCGCCGACTCCGCTAGCCCCAGGCTCAGCAGGACGCCCAGGCCCACGCAGCCGGCGAACACGTTGGGGTTGAGGAAGATGGAAGTCATCCGGACCCCCTCCTCCACGGCGGCCAGATCGGTGTAATCTGTGGTAAACTGCTCCAGTATGCCGAGGACCGGCGTACTGACCAGCCGGGTGGACAGCATATCGATGCTCACCAGCCCCGCGATAGCGGACGCGCCGGACAGAACTACGGCCGCCTGACGTCCCGGCTCCTCCTGACCGGTGAAGGTCAGCAGCAGCAGCGCCAG
Source organism: uncultured Oscillospiraceae bacterium (assembly GCA_910584045.1). GTDB lineage: Bacteria > Bacillota > Clostridia > Oscillospirales > Oscillospiraceae > Pelethomonas. The sequence continues at coordinate 4,790 of CAJTYO010000093.1, forward strand.
ACAGAAGGAGATCACCAGCTTTACCGTCTCATAGAGCGCAAATTTTCCGGAAACCGCGTACAGGTTCGACAGCCCTCCCATCAGGACCACAAGGCCCAGGGATATGAGGGGCGGCTTGATGCGGTCCCGGATCTTCGTATAAAAAAGGAAGACGCAGCACAGGGTCAGCAGCATCATAAACGCCGCCGTCCGCTTCACCGTTGCCGCGCCGCTCAGGCATACCGCCATAAAGTACAATACGACGCCCAGCGCCAGGCCGGCCGTCCGCAGCCACGCCGGCCCCGCGGTGGCGGCCGGCAATTTATTTTTACGAGACATCTCCCGTCACCTCTTTCTGTGTCCTTCTCACAGATCTCCGCACGAAAAAACAGCAAAGACCTCTGAGAAGGAGGGGGCCGAAGCCCCCTCTCTCTCATACGGTTTTGCTTACTTCTTGTCCACGCGGATGGAGCCGGTCTCCTCGATGTTCGCCTTCAGAACGCCATCGACAACCTCGTACTCCAGCTCGACCTCGGTGCCGTCAGCCTTCACCAGGTAAACAGCAGCGATCTCGTCGGCAGTCACGGTCACGGGGATCTCCACGGCGAAGCTGGCGCCCTCGATGCCCTGCAGAGCCTTGCCGTCAGCGATGACGGAGATGGCGTAAGTACCATCTTCCTTCACCTCGGCGGTGATCTCAACGGTCTCAAAACCAGCGCTCAGGATCTCCTTGGGGACGGTAATAGTAGCCACAGTGCTCTTCACGGTCAGGCCAGCCTCGGTCTCGGCCAGAGCAGCCAGGGCGGTGGCGGGGAGGGCCACGGTAGCCTTGCTAGCATCCTTGGCGTCAACAGTCAGAACGATCACATCGGCCTTGGTGTCGCCCAGCTTGGCAACCAGATCCTTGACAGCAGCCTCGGAAACGGTCACAGTGGCGGCGCCATCGGCGACGACGGCCTCGACAGCAGCGGTAGCCACAACCTTGCCATCCTCAGTGGTGGTGGTAGTGACCTCGCCGACAGTCTCAGCGGCAGTGGGCTCAGCGGGGGTCTCGGGCTCCTCGGTCTTCTCCTCGTCCTCCTCAGCGGGGGTGTCAAAGACGACGGGGATCGCGTCCAGGAGGCTGCTGTAGTCGTAGATCTCGTTGGATTGTTCGTTGGTGCTGTCAGTGCTTGCAGCCAGGGCGGCCACAGGCAGCATAGCAAGCACCATGCCAAGCACCAGGAGCTTGGCGAGCAGTTGCTTTCTCATTGTTGTTTTCTCCTCGTTTCTTACTTTCTTGTTTTGGTTTCGGGTATCGCTTTGGGGCTCAAGCCCGGCCTTTTCCCCTTAAGGCGGGTCCCTCGCCCCACTGGGGCACGGTATCGTTGCGCGCATGGTCTCACCCCCTCTCTTCTTGAGCTCGGTTCATTATTATAAGGTGTTCCTCGTTTGACGCGGCTTCGCCGCGCTGCATCACTTTGTCATATTCGCCAAAAGAGGCGAAGAAAGCCGCACTCTCATCTTTTATATCGGCCAAAATCCACAAAACGTAAGTGCAGACAGAGAAATTTCGGACGGGCCATGGGCTAGGAGATGGGTGTCTTCTACCTATAATAACATATTTGATCCAGCTTCGCAATAGTAATTGATAAAATACGATTCAAAACATATTGCCCATATGGCGCATCGGTTGTAGCAAAATAACAAAAGCGGGAGCCGGGACGCTTCGAAAAGCGTCCCGGCTCCCGTGTGGGCTCCCTCCGTCCGTCTCAGCCGCTGAGCAGGACGGCCATATGCGCCAGCGTGGCGCTGTCGTTCTGGAAAAATTCGTCTCGCAGGTCCGTGCGGCGCGCACCGCTGTGGAGCAGGGCACGTCCGACGAAAACCATGGAGCGGAACAGCTCCTCCCGGTCCCCTCCAGCCCCCTCCCGGCAGCTCATCACCGCCATGAAGCGGTAGAAGGCATACAGACTGCAAAAGTTGACATAGCTCTTCCACAGGGCCTCAGGCGATACAGGGTTCGGAATGTTCAGCATGAACAGGAGCGCAACCATCAGGTTTTCGAAGAAATACGCCCTCTCCCCGAAATTTTCTTCGAACCGCGCCTTTGCCGTGCAATAGGGCTTCAGCGAGATAGACGCATGGCCGCCACTGCCGGAAGATATACCGCAGTTGGCAAGAATATGTGCCTTGAGTTCCCGAAGGTCAGGGTTTTCCGTACAGATCGTCCCAAGCGTCTGGATGTTTTGGGACAGGAACATGACCAGCAGCTTCTCCGGTTCCTCCTCCGGAAGACCGCCGGAGGCCATACCGTCCGCCAGAGCCCGGGACCGGACCAGCCAGGCGGAGACGTCCGTCTCACCCTCCGCCAGCTCCCGCAGAGCCATGCCCATCATCAAAATGCGTTCGGGAAGCGGGAGGCGGCGGTCCTGCAAAAAATCTACACAAAGCTCCCGCATTTCGGCAAAGTGCCGGCATAGAACCGTTTCGCCGCTGACCATCAGCCTGCGCTGCGCATCCCTGGGCAAGGGATCGGAGAGAAAGTCCACCCCCTCCGGCAAATCCCACAGCAGCGCCAGCACGCCCTCGCAGGCGAGGCTGAGGCTTCGTTCCAGATAGCCGGAGATCAAATAGCTCTCCCCGCGAGGGAAGCGCCGGCAGACCTGGGGCAGAGCCTCCAGCCCCTTCTCCGCCTGGAGGGCGCACAGACAGTCCTCCTGCAGAAGCGGACACACACCGTCCGGCAGGAAAAACTCACCATACATCCGCCCCTCGTATTTGCCGCCCCTCACACGCCGCAGAGCTTGATCCATGCGCTTCTCCAGCTCTGGCGAGCCGGTCTGACGCTTCAAAGAAAGGTAATCCTTTTTATTAAAGGCGATGCCCCACCCAATGCAGCAAGAGAGCTTGCAGCCCGCTGCAAGGCAACGAAATCGGTCATAGTAGGCGGGGCGCAGGTCTTTGTCAACTGTAACTGACCAGCTGTTCTTCGAGTTGTCCATTGTCTGCCTCCGTCTCCGGTGGAAGCATA
>CAJTYO010000094.1 GCA_910584045.1 uncultured Oscillospiraceae bacterium
TCGAACTTCTCCACCGCCTTGATGAGGCCCAGGTTGCCCTCCTGGATCAGGTCCAGAAACAGCATTCCCCGGCCCACATACCGCTTGGCGATGGACACCACCAGGCGCAGGTTGGCCTCGGCCAGCTTCTGCTTGGCCTTCTCCCCCTCCTTGAGGTAGAGCTTCAGCTGGGCCAGCTCCTGGGGGGGCAGACTGGCCTCGTCCACCTCCTCCAGCCGCTCCTGGGCCATGTTGCCGTCGCTCATCTTCTGGGCCAGATCGATCTCCTCCTCGGGGGAGAGCAGGGGCACCTTGCCGATCTCCTTGAGGTACATCCGCACCGGGTCGTCCACGGCGAAGCTGTCCACCAGGGTGTTGGGATCGACCAGCTCCTCCTCCTCAATGTCGGCGATCTCGTCCAGCGGCGGGTCCATATCGTCCGGCATCTCCGGCAGGATGTCCTCCTCGCTGCCGATCTCGATGGACAGGGACTCCAGGGAGTCGTACAGCTTCTCCATCTGATCGCTGTCCAGCTCGATTTCGTCCAGCACCTCCATCATCTCCGAGGAGTCCAGGCGGCCCCGTTTCTTGCCCCGGGCGAACAGGTCCATGATCTTCTCGTTGGCCAGAAGGATGGCGGCGGCGGGCAGCTTCTCCACCACCTTGTCCGGCAGGCGGGAATATTTCTTCTCGCCCTCCGCCTTTTTATTCTCGGCGGTGCGCTCAGTGCCCACGGCCATATCTTCCTTCTTTTTTGTCATGACTGCTTTCCTCCGTAACCCTTTTTCTTTTTGTCTCCCTTGAATTTTTCCACGGCGGCCAGCAGGGGGTCGCCCTCCGGCGTCCCCCGCCGCTTCTCCGCGGACGAAAGTATCACCTGTATGTAGTCGGCAAGCGCCCGCTCCGCATGGGCGGGGGCTTCCGGCCTTTGCAGTACGCCGGTCAGATGGCTCATCTCCTCCGGACTGCACGAGGCCCCCAGAGAGGCCGCCGTGGGGGTCCGCCCCTCGCTCCAGGCCTCCAGCAGCTGCCGGTAGATCCGGCTCAGAAAGTCGGAGCTGAAGTCCTCCGGCGCCAGCGCCCGGCACCGCTCCGCCAGGCTTCCATCCAGCAGCAGCAGGCGGATGACCCCCTCCTCCGCCATGGCGGAGCGCAGGTCGTTGTAGCGGATGGCCCGGTCCCTGGGCTGACGCAGGGCGGAGGCGTTCAGGTTCTCCCGGGTCAGGGCCCGCTTCTCCTGGCCCCGCAACTTCCGCCGGGCCCGCTCCACCTCGGTGAGCATGGCCTGCCGGGAGATGCCCGCCGCCTCGGCGGCCCGGCCGGCGTAGACCTCCCGCTCCACGGCGTTGGACAGGGAGGCGATGAGCTCGCTGATTTCGCCGCCATAGGCGATCTTCTGCTCCGGGTCGCTCAGGTCGTATTTGCCGGCCACGGCGTCCATGCGGTAGTCCATCTGATCGGTGCTGCCGCTGAGGGCCGCCTCAAAGGCGGCGGGACCCTGGAATTTGATGAAATCGTCCACGTCCTGCTTGACGTATTCCCCGTCCGACAGGCGGCGGGGAAGCCGGAGGATGCGAACCTTGAATTCGCTGTCCTCCAGCAGTTTGATGTTTTTTTGAGTGGCCAGCTGCCCCGCCGCGTCGTTGTCGTAGCAGAGCACCAGCTCCTTGGTATAGCGGCTGAGAATCTTGGTCTGCTCCATGGTGAGGGCGGTGCCCATGGAGGCCACGGCGTTGTCGAAGCCCGCCTGGTGCAGGGTGATGACGTCGATGTTGCCCTCGCAGAGAATGAAGTTGGGGCGTCTGGTCTTCTTGGCCAGATTGATGCCGTACAGATTCCGGCGCTTGCTGTAGACGATGGTCTCCGTGGTGTTCATATACTTGGGCTCGCCCTTGTCCAGCACCCGGCCGCCGAAGGCCACCACGTCCCCCTTCACGTCAATGACGGGGAACATGAGTCGGCTGCGGAACTTATCGTAGAGCCGCCCCTGCTTGTTTTGCACCACCAGCCCCGCCGCAAGCATATCCGCTTTCGAGTACCCCTTCTCCTGCATGGCGGACAGCAGGGCGTCCCAGCTGTCCAGGGAGGCCCCCAGGCCAAAGTTCATGGCGGTCCTCCGCGTAATTCTCCGCCGCTCCAGATAGGCGGCCACCGCCGCTCCCTCCGGCCGGGAGAGGTTTTGATAAAACCAGCGGGCCGCCTCCTTGTTGAGGGACAGCACCCGCTGCCGGCGGCGGGATTCCTCCCGGTCCGCATTGTCCTCCGGCACGTCCATGCCGGCCCGCCGGGCCAGAAAGCGGACGGCGTCGGGGAAGCCCAGGTTTTCGATCTCCATGATGAAGTGGAGAACGCCGCCCCCCTTGTGGCAGCCGAAACAGTAGAATATCTGCTTATCCGGGGCCACGGAGAAGGAACCGGTCTTCTCGTTGTGGAAGGGGCACAGACCGAAATAGTTGCCCCCCTTCTTGGTCAGGGACACATAGGAGGAGACGACGTCCACAATATCGCTGCGGTCAACCAGCTCGTCCAAAAACCGCTGGGGGAACGCCATAGGAACTCACACCTCCCCTATTTTATAAACCATCCTATTACAGTATACAACGAAAAGCTCAAAAATCCTCTTTTCCAGGCAAATTTTTTTAAAAAATTTTTCTGACGCACGAAAAAGACGGTCAAACGGCGGGATTTCCCATATTTGGAGGCGGATATGGGATATAGTATGCTCCATATAAGCGCCGTCGCGTAAGGAGGGGGGAGAGCGTTGGATGTAGTGGTATACGCCGCTCTGGGGCCGGAAAACAGGGAGCGGGAGCTGGCCCGCCGCCTGCTGGCCACGGCGCTGGAGCGGGAGTTGGGGCTGGCGGCTGTACCGCCCATGGAGCGGGAGGCGGGGGGAAAGCCGTTCTTCCCCCTTCGGCCGGACATATGCTTCAACCTCAGCCACAGTCACGGGGCTGTCGTCTGCGCGCTCCATGACAAGCCGGTGGGGATTGACGTGGAGCGGCTGCGCCCGCCGCCCAGACGCCTGGCGGAGGGGATGGAGGCGGAGGCTTTTTTTCGTCTGTGGACGGCCAAAGAGGCTTCCGTCAAACGGCGGGGTCTGGGCATTGCGGCCCTGCTGAGGCCGCTGGAGCCGGACCCGCTTTGCCGGTATCTGGACGGTTTGCTGGAGGGCTGCGCCGTCACGGTGTGCCCGTCGGAGGAAGCGGCGGTGCGGACGGTGGCGGTGGATTTTTTTCGAACAGAATGAGGACCGGGCGGAGGCCCGGTCCTCTTCTGCCTATGTACCTATTCAGACTGTGTGGATTGGGGAAGGTGCTGCTGTGCGGCGGGCGGCATGGTGCTGCGCCCGTTGAGGCGGCCGCCGTCCTCCACCTCCAGGGCCGGCGTGGTCATATCGCCCTCCAAGCTGCCTGTTTTTTGCAGAAGCAGACGCTCCCTGGCGAAGACCGGGCCCTCGACACGACCGGCAATCCGCACCACATCGGCCGTAATCGGCCCCTTAATCAGGCCCGTCGGCGCAATGATTACCGCACCCTGGAGGTCAATCTCGCCCTCCACGGTCCCCTCTACCTGGATCACGCCGTCGCCCCGCAGCGCGCCGGTCATCGTCGCGCCAAGGGCGACGACCGTACTTCTGGGAGGCTCGGGCAGGGTGGGGAGGTCCTCATACGGCTCCTGCATGGTGGTCTCCGTCTCGTCCGTCCGCGGCTGTTTCCCAAAGAAACCCATAATGTTCCTCCTTTTTCTTGGAAGGGCCGGTCCCATTCCGTGCGGCGCTTCCTTTTCTTCCCGGCCGGCGCGGTGTGCCGACCGGAAATTATTTTATATTTTATCATAGTTCTTGCCCTTTGGCAAGCTATTCCTACAGCCCATGAGGAAAAGGCCCACGCCGCGGACGGGCGTTACACCAGCAGCCCCACGCCCAATCCCAGCAGCGCGCCCATCAGCACCTGCAGCGGCGTGTGTCCCATAACCTCGCGCAGATCGTCGGCAAAGTCCTCCGCCGTCAGTTTCTCCACATGGGCCAGAATCTGGTTCACCAGGCGGGCCGTATCTCCGGCGCTGCGGCGGACGTTGCACGCGTCGTACATCACCACCGCCGAGAGAATGACGGCCAGGGCGAAGTCCGGACCGGAGACGCCGTGGAGCTTTCCGATAGCCGCGGCGGCGGCCACCATCAGGGCGGAGTGACTGCTGGGCATTCCGCCGCTGGACACAAAGCGGCCCAGGTCCAGCTTCCGCAGCAGGACGGCCTCCAGAATCACCTTGATCAGCTGGGCCAGAAACCATGCCAGCAGGGCGCAGTCGATGATGGGGTTGGTGGTGAGCATCCCAAAGCGCATGGGTCTACTTCCTCCTGTCCGCCAGGCTGTCCGCCAGCTCCAGCAAAAATCCGCTCTCCGGGAATCCGGCGATGGCCTCCCTCGCCAGGCGGGTCTCCTCCGCCACCAGACTTTCGCAGCCCTCCAGGCCCAGCAGATCCACAAAGGTCCGCTTGCCCTCCGCCCTGTCGGAGCCCACCGGTTTGCCAAACTCCGCCTGATCGGCGATGACGTCCAGCATGTCGTCCCGGACCTGGAAGGCCAGGCCGATGTGCTCCGCGTAGGACAGCGCCTGCCGCCGGACCTCCAGTGAAGCCCCGGCGGCGATGCACCCCAGGCCCGCCGCCGCACCCAGCAGCCCCCCGGTCTTTCGCAGGCACATATCCCGCAGGGACGCCTCGTCCCGGGCCAGCCCGTCCATATCCAGCACCTGCCCGGCCACCATGCCGTCCCCGCCGCAAGCGGCGGAGAGGGCGCGGACCGCATCGATCCGCTGCTCTGCGCTCAGTCCCGGAGCTTGGGAAATGAGCCGGAACGCTTCCGCCTGCAGCGCGTCCCCCGCCAGTACGGCCATGGTTTCCCCATAGACCTTGTGACAGGTGGGCCGGCCCCGCCGGAGATCGTCGTCGTCCATACAGGGCAGGTCGTCGTGGATGAGGGAGTAGGTGTGGACGCACTCCAGCGCCGCTCCCAGCGGGAGGGCGCGCCTGGCATCCCCGCCCAAAGCCTCGCAGAAGGCCAGGGTCATCACGGGCCGCACCCGCTTGCCCCCCGCCAACAGGCTGTAGCGCATGGCCTCCTGGAGCCGCCCATAGGGCTCGTTCCGCAGAAAGAGGCCCTGCAAAGCCTCCTCCACCGCGGCGCGATAGCGGTCATACCGGGTCTGAAAGCCCTCCATAGTCACTCCTCCACGCCGAAGGGCAGCTCCACCGGCTCGCCGTCGGGCCCCTTCTGCAGCTTGACCACCGTCTGTTCCGCCTCGTCCAGCATGGAGGCGCAGAGGGAGGCCAGCTTTGTTCCCTCCTCAAAAAGCGTCAGACTGTCGGCCAGCTTCGCGTCCCCTTTTTCCAGCTGGGACACGATTTCCTCCAGACGGGCAATATTCTCTTCGAAGCTCTTCGTTTTTTCCGAACTCATGCGGTCTCCTCCTTCTGAATGCACGCCTCAACCCGGCACAGCAGCCGACCCTCCGCCAGTCTGGCGGTGATTTGCTCCCCCGGGTGTATATCCGCCGCCCGCCGCAGGGGCCGGCCCTCCTGATCCGTCACCATGGCAAAGCCCCGGCCCAGTACCTTCAGGGGACTCATAGCGTCCAGGGACGCGGCCAGCGCGGTCAGCTCCCGCCTCGGCCCGGCCAGACGGACCTGAGCCGCGTGACCCAGCTCGCGCTGTATATGGTCCAGCAGCAAACGCTTGTCCTCCACGGAAGCCAGGGGATTGGTGAGCACCCGCTTGCCGGCCAGCTCCGCCAGACGGCGGCGCAGCAGCTCCAGGCGTTTGGTCTGACTGCGGATGACGGCCAGCCTGCGGCTCTGCAGCGCCTCCAGCAGCTCCGTCCGGTCCGGCACCGCCAGCTCGGCGGCGTGGGAGGGCGTGGCCGCGCGCACATCCGCCGCAAAATCAGCAATGGTGACATCCGGCTCATGGCCAACGGCGGAGATGACGGGGATGTCGGAGTTGTAGATGGCCCGGGCTACCCGCTCGTCGTTGAAGGCCCACAGGTCCTCGATAGAGCCGCCCCCGCGACCGGTGATGATGACGTCCGCCACCCGGTGGACGTTGGCGTAGCGCAGCGCGCCCACAATCTCCGGCGGAGCCTCCGCCCCCTGTACGCGGACGGGCAGGAGCTTTACCTTGGCCAGGGGATAGCGGCGGCGCAGGATGCGGATCATATCGTGGACCGCCGCCCCGGCGGCGGAGGTGATAATGGCGATGGTCCGAGGATACCTGGGCAGAGGCTTTTTGTGCTTCTCGTCGAAAAGCCCCTCCTTCCACAGCCGCTCCTTGAGCTGCTCAAAGGCCATGTGCAGGTCCCCCACGCCGTCGGGACTGAGGGCTTCGCAGTAGAGCTGATACGCGCCGTCCCGGGGATAGACGCTGACACGGCCTCCGGCAATGACCTTCATTCCGTTTTCCGGCCGGAAGCGGAGGCGGGCGGCCTGGCCGCGAAACATCACGCACCGGATGGCCCCCTCCGCGTCCTTCAGCGTGAAGTAGTGGTGTCCGGAGGGGTAGAGCTTATAGTTGGACACCTCGCCCCGGACGAAAACGGCGCTCAGCTCCGGAACGCCATCCAGCACGGATTTGACCAGTCCGTTCAATTCGGATACGCTGTATATTTGTCCCTCCATGGCGCCGCCCCCTGCTCCGTCAAACTCTGCGCACCGCTTCTATGCACAGGCTCTTAGTTAAAGGGCGCACCAAAGTGCGCCCTTCTTTTCCCTCACTCCACCACTTCGCTGCGGACGAAGGAGCCGAGAATTCCGTTGATAAAGCGGACCACGTCCGGGTCCTCGTATTTCTTTGCGATCTCCACCGCCTCATTGATGGCCGCGCCGTTGGGAATCTCCGGCATATACATAATTTCGTACATAGCCAGCCGCATGATGGCTCCCGCCACCAGGGGGATGCGCTCAAAGCGCCAGCCCTTGGCGTACTTCTCAATGTACCGGTCCAGCTCGTAGCCGTGGACGGCAATGCCCCGAACCAGCCGGCAGATATATGCCCGCTGGGTCGGACCGGGCAGCTCGCCGTACACCTCGTACTCCGGCGCGAGCGTCTCGAAGCGGGGGCCGCTGATGCGCTGCTCCAGCAGCTCGTCCACGCTCAGATCGGTAAAACTCAATTCAAAGGAGAGATGCATGGCGATCTCTCTGGCCACATTTCTAATCATGGGCGCACTCCCTCAGTCCACACAACAACACAGCCGGGCGCTTACTGGAAGGACACGCCGCCCACGTGGACGTTCACAGCCTTCACGGAAAAGCCTGTCATGGACTCGATAGCGCCGGACACGCCGCTCTGCAGCTTGCCCGCCACCTCGGGAATCGCGTAGCCGTAGCGGATCATCACATACAGGTCCACCACAGCGCCCTCCTCGTCCACAGCCAGGCGCACGCCCCTGGCCCCGTTTTTTTTGGAGGCGATGTTCATCAGGCCGCTGATGCCCTCCACGTCGGACACCGCGCCGGCGGCGATAGAGGCCAGTACGTCCTCAGAAATATGGATGCACCCCAGCTCCTCGGGGTGGGTCATGTAATCCTTGTTCTCGCCCATAGCTTAAGACACTCCTTCTGGGAAAGTAAATTTTAACTTTATCATTATATCACATTTTTTTGGGAAATACAACCAGAATTTTGACGGGCTGGCCCTCGGCAGGTTTTAATATGTAAATGGACAGTCGGACCGACGGGTCCGGCTGTCCAT
>CAJTYO010000095.1 GCA_910584045.1 uncultured Oscillospiraceae bacterium
CATGATCCTGCTGAATACCCTGCTGTTTCCCCGCCTGATGCGCCAAGAGATCACGCAGGTGGACTACGGCACCTTCCTCACCATGCTGAAGGTAGCCGTGGCCCAGGTGGAGCAGGACGTCATCTACTTCGTTGACACCTCCGAGGAGCCTGGCCTGTACGCCAGATCACCTTCCATGACCCCAGCCTGGTGGATCGCCTGTGGGAGAGCGGCTGCGTGTTCGACAAGGTGAGGCCAAAGGAGATGAACCCCATCCTCAGCTTCTTCCCGACCTTCAGGGCCGCGAGGCCATCCTAAAGGTTCACGCCGCCAAGGTGAAGCTGGCGGAGAATGTGGACTTTAACACCATCGCCTGTGCCGCCTCCGGGGCCTCCGGTGCGAAGTTGGCCAACATGGTCAACGAGGCCGCCCTGCGGGCCGTACGCCAGGGACGGAGGCTCGCCACCCGGGAGGACCTCCAAGAGAGCATCGAGGTGGTCATTGCCGGGTATCAGAAGAAGAACAAAATCCTCTCCGACCACGAGCGGATGATTGTCTCTTACCACGAAATCGGCCGCGCCTTGGTGGCGGCGCTCCAGACCCACTCCGCCCCGGTGGCGAAGATCACCATCATCCCCCGCTCCCTTTTCAGTCACCTTTGAGCGTAAGGTTGTCCGCACGGGCCGCAAACCAACCCCCCAAAGAAAGCATCACTTTTTCTGCCTTTCCTTCAACCGCTGTAACTCTATATACTCCACAACAGCTTCTCTTCCATGTTCGCTTAAAGAAAGTATATCCTGCACCAGCTTCTCACAAGTACAATCACGAGTGACATATACCATCTCCAAAGGCTTCTTTTCATCATAGGAACACCGCCCGATTAGATAATCAGCAGACACACTATAGTATTTTGCCAGCGTGATAAAATGCCGCAGCGGAAATTCATATTCTCCCGTCTCATACTTGGAATAATGCTGCTGAGAAATTCCCAAAACGGCTGCTATATCACTTTGAGAGTAATCGTGATCTTCCCGCAGTTCCCGAAACAATTCCATCACGCTTTTCAATGTCAGTCCCACCTTTTTCAAGGAACGTATCATACATATATTTCTATGTATTGATTTTACTTATTCAATCATGTATAATACATATAATTCAATGTAAAAAGGGGACGATGGAAGTGACAACATTATCTTTCTGTTGACCACTTGCATTTCCAAGAAAAACAGAGTATCATTGTCTATCATAGAGTTTGAAAGGAGCGTTCAGGTTGAGCAGGCACACAGTAGAAGTTTCGGAAAAGCAAAGCCCGATGGAACGGATTGCGGCTTTTATTGTGGACAAACGCAAAGCCTTTTACCTGTTGTACATCGGAGCAGCTATTTTCTGCGTCTTTTCCAGCGGCTGGGTGGCGGTGAACGACGATCTGACCAGCTACTTGTCTGACACCACCGAGACCCGGCAAGGGTTGACCGTGATGGAGGCGGAGTTTGTCACCTTTGGCACCAGCCGCATTATGGTGGACAATATCTCCTACCGTCAGGCGGAGAGCTTGGCGGAGCAGATAGAGATGATGGAAGGTGTAAAATCGGTGGAGTTCAACGGTTCCAGGGACCACTACACCAACGGCTCCGCCCTGTTTTCCATCACCTACGACGGGACCGCCACTGACCCGGTGAGTCTGGAGGGATTGGATGGTGTCAAAGCCCTTCTGGACGGGTATGACGTCTATATCACCGGCGACACCGGCGACTCCGCCTCTGAAAGTCTGAACGCCGAGATGCAGGTGGTCATGGTGATTGCCGTGGTCATCATCCTGGTGGTGCTGCTGTTCACCTCCCACACCTATATGGAGATCCCGGTGCTACTTATGACCTTTGGCATGGCGGCACTGATGAACAAGGGCACCAACTTTATCTTTGGCGAAATATCCTTTGTCTCCAACTCGGTGGCGGTGGTCCTCCAGCTGGCCCTGGCCATTGACTACGCCATCATCCTCTGCCACCGGTACACCGAGGAGCGGGAGCAGCTGGAGGCCCGGGAGGCGGTGGTGGCCGCCCTGAGCAAGGCCATTCCGGAGATTGCCGGCTCCTCCATGACCACCCTGTCCGGCCTGGGGGCCATGTGCTTCATGCAGTTCGGGATTGGTCAGGATTTGGGCCTGGTGCTGATGAAGTCCATTGTGCTCAGCCTGCTGGCCGTGTTTACCCTGATGCCCGGGCTGCTGCTCAGCTTCAGCAGTTTGATCGACCGCACCCACCACCGGAATTTTGTGCCCAAAATCACCGCCTGGGGCCGGCTGGCGGTGAAAACCCGTTTTGTCATGCCGCCCCTGTTTGTGGTGCTTCTGATTGGCGGTTTTGTGTTCGCCAACCGCTGCCCCTACGCCTACGGGCAGACCGAGCTGACCACCTTCCGCCAGAGCGACGCCCAGATTGCCCAGCAGCGGGTGAACGAAACCTTTGGCCGGGTGAACACCCTGGCGGTTATCGTGCCCAAGGGGGACTATGAGCAGGAGGGCCGGCTGCTCCGGGAACTGGATCGTATGCCCGAGACGGACACGGTGCTGGGCCTGGCCAATGTGGATGCCATGGACGGCTATGTCCTCACAGACCGGCTGACACCCCGGCAGTTTGCCGAGCTGACCGATCTGGATATTGAGGTGGCCCGGCTGCTCTACTCCGCCTACGCCGTGGACCAGGAGGACTACGGACAGGTAGTTTCCGGCCTGGACAGCTACGGCGTACCCTTGATTGATATGTTCCTGTATGTCTATGACATGATGGACGAGGGCTACATCTCTCTGGACGCGGACATGACTGAGACCATTGAGGACCTCCACGTCCAGCTGACCGACGCCCAGCTGCAATTGAAGGGGGAGAACTACAGCCGTCTGGTCTTACAGCTCAACCTGCCCGAGGAGGGGGAGGAGACCTTCACTTTTCTGGACACTCTGCATGAAATTGTGGGCCGTTACTACCCGGAAAATTCCCTCCTGGTGGGCAACTCCACCAGCGATTTTGACCTGTCCGCCTCCTTCGGCAACGACAACATGCTCATCAGCATTTTGACCATCGTATTCGTCATTCTGGTGCTGGTGTTTACCTTCAAATCCGCCGGGCTTCCGGTGCTGTTGATCCTGGTCATCCAGGGCAGTGTCTGGATCAACTTCTCCTTCCCTTACTTACAGAAGGAACCCCTGTTCTTCCTCAGCTATCTGGTGGTCAGCTCCATCCAGATGGGCGCAAATATTGACTACGCCATTGTCATCGCCAACCGCTATGTGGAGCTGAAACAGACCATGTCCCTCAAGGATGCGGTTATCGAGTCGCTGAATGAGGCTTTCCCCACCATTATTACCTCAGGCACTATTTTGGCCTCCGCCGGCGTGGCCATCGGCCTGCTGTCCACCACAGCCTCCATCGCCTCCATCGGCGTGTGTCTGGGCCGGGGCACGTTAATCTCCATCTTCCTGGTGATGGGTATCCTTCCCCAGATTCTGCTGCTGGGCGACACCATCATTGAAAAGACTGCCTTTACCCTGAAGACCCGGCATCCCGTCCAGACCCACACCGGCAGTCTGCTGGTGGACGGCCACGTCCGGGGATACATCTCCGGCATGGTGGACGCCGATTTCAGCGGCATCCTCCATGGCAGCATCAATGCGGCGGTGGCAACGGGGGCTGTCCGGCCGGAGGAGCCGCCCCAACCAGCGGCAATCCCTGCGGGAAAGGGGGCGGATTCTCATGCGTAAACGTGTCGACCGGCTGTTCCCCATCCTTCTGGCGGTCTGGATTCTGACCTCGCTGGTCCTGCCCGCCTGGGCCACGGAGGAAAGCACTGTCACCATCTCCAACGTAGCGGACCTCCAGCGTTTCGGGAAAAACTGCGCTCTGGACACCTGGTCCCAGGGCAAGACTGTTACCCTCACCGCCGACCTGGACCTGAGCGGGGTGGATTTCACCCCCATTCCCACCTTCGGCGGCACCTTTTTAGGCCAGGGACACACCATCTCCGGGCTGTGTCTCACCTCCGCCGGTTCCACCCAGGGGTTGTTCCGCTATATCCAGCCCGGCGGGCTGGTACGGGACTTGACCGTCAAGGGTACGGTGGCCCCCGGGGGTACCCGCTCCACCGTGGGAGGCATCGTGGGCAACAACGCAGGAACCCTGCAAAGCTGTGCCTTTCACGGCGTGGTTCAGGGGGATGCCACCGTGGGCGGCATCGCCGGATACAACAGCATCACCGGTGAGATTACCGGTTGTTCCGTCTCCGGTTCTGTCAGCGGCAAGAATATCACCGGCGGCATTGCGGGCCGGAATTTGGGGTTGCTGCTCAAATGTGAAAGCAGCGCCGGAGTGAATCTGACCCGGAAGGAAACCAATGTGGACCTGATGGACGCGGATACGGCTGCCATCCTGGAGGAGCGGGCCGCGGCGGACGACGAAACCTACCACCTGCTGGACGGCTGCTTTGATACCGGTGGCATCGTGGGCTATTCCAGCGGCGTGGTGCAGAGCTGCGTCAATCGCGGCACGGTGGGCTACCCCCATGTGGGGTACAACACCGGCGGCATCGCCGGGCGGCAGGACGGCTATCTGTCCGGCTGTACCAACAGCGGCACCGTCTACGGACGGAAGGACGTGGGCGGCATTGTGGGCCAGGCGGAGCCCTATGTGCTTGTGGACCCTGGCCGGGACACGCTGGAGCAGCTGCGCCAGGAGCTGAACACCCTGGAAAACCTGATTAACCGCGCGCTGGACGACGCGGAGCGCACCGGAGACAGCGTCTCCGCCCAGCTCAGCGCCATGGGAGACTACGCCGGCAGCGCCAAGGACAGCACCAAGGAGCTGCTGGACCGGGTTTCCGATTTTACCGACGAGAACATCGGCTCCATCAACACACTGACCGCCGACATCACCGGCGCGCTGGACAAAATTTCTCCCGCCCTGGACGATCTGTCCGACGTGGGCGGGCGGCTGGAGCGCCTGTCCCGCCAGCTGGGGGACGCTTTGGATTCTCTGGGCGGTGCGGTGGACACCGGCGATCGGGCCGCGCGGGACCTGCGTCTCGCGGTGGAGAAGCTGCGGCAGTCCGCCTCCGGGCTGACCACGGCGGTAAGCCGGCTGGAACGCGCGCTGGACGCCTTTCAAGGCTTTCTGGATTTGGGAAGCGGCTCCATCTCCGTCAGCTCTCTTCTGGCGGCGCGGGAGGAGCTGCGTCAGGCATTCCGCGCCCTGCGGGGAGTGGGGGATGATCTGGATGATGCCCTGTCTCAGCTCCAGCAGGCCCTGAGCCGCTCCGGCGCTCTGTCCAGCCAGCTGGGAGACGCCCTGGATACACTGGAGGAGGCCTCTGACACCTCCGCCGTCATCGGGCGGCTGCTGCGCCGGGCGCTGGATACCATTGGCGATGCGGTGGATACGCTCACCGAGGACGGTCCTGCGGAGTTCACCCCCCTGGGGGAGGACTTCCGGCAGGCCGGCGACAGCCTTTATGATGCCATGAGCGGCCTGCTGGAGGAGATGGACGGGCTGAACAGCGCCCTTCAGACCGGGAACGGCACCCTGACCGCCGACCTGCGGGCCATCAACCGGCAGTTTAACGCGGTATTCACCCTTCTGCTGGACGCAATGGATGACGCCAGGGACACCGCTGAAGGCGGCCTGGAGGGCATCATTCAGGACACCTCCGATGAGGACATCTCCGCCACCCGGGAGGGCAAGGTGGCGGACTGCTCCAACCTGGGAACCGTGGAGGGAGACCGCAACGTGGGCGGCATTGCCGGTGCCGTGGCCATTGAATTCGACCTGGACCCGGAGGACGACACGACCGGCCGGTTCTCCTTTGGCAGCAGCTACGAGACCAAGGCGGTGCTGATGAACTGCGTCAATCGTGGGGCCGTCACCGGCAAGAAGGACTGCGTGGGCGGTCTGGCGGGGCGCATGGACCTGGGTACTGCCTTGGAGTGCCAGAATTACGGCCCGGTAGCCAGCACCGGCGGGAACTATGTGGGGGGTGTGGCCGGCTATGCGGACGCCTCCATCCGCAGCTGCCATGTCAAGAGTACCCTGTCCGGAGAGAATTACGTCGGCGGCATTGCCGGCTGGGCCAGCCGTCTGCGGGACTGCCGTGCCATCGTCACAATCGAGGAAGGCACGGAGTATCTGGGAGCCATTGCCGGCGGCATAGAGACGGATGGGGCGCTGTCCGGCAATCTCTTTGTAGACACCGGCACCGCCGGGGTGGACGGCGTCAGCTACGCGGGGCGGGCCGAGCCCATCCCCTTTAACGCGCTGAGCCAGCTGCCCGATATTCCGCCAGAGTTCACCGCCTTTACGCTGACTCTGGTGGCGGAGGAAAAAACGGTGGCGCAGATTCCCTTCCTCTACGGGGAGGACCTGTCCAGGCTCGACCTGCCCCCTGTGCCAGAGCTGGAGGGCAATTACGGCGTCTGGCCGGAGTTTGATGTCTCCGGCCTGCGCTCCGACCTGACCGTGAACGCGGTCTATACCCCTTGGGTTACTGTGGTGGCCAGCCGGGAGCTGTCCGGAAAGCTGGCCCTGGCCCTGGCGGAGGGACAGTTTACCGGGGACGCCGTTCTCCATGTGACAGACAGCGTCCAGGTTCCGCCCCAGGAGGCGGGGGAGCAGGCCGTCGTGTGGGACGTCGTTCTCGCTGGAGCGGAGCCAGAGGATTCCGTTCCTTTGCGGCTGTTAAGCCCTGACAGCGGTACCCATGTCTGGCAGTATCAGAACGGCCAGTGGCAACAGGTGGAAGCCGTCCAAAACGGACAGTATCTATTGCTGACCATGACCGGAACCCAGGGCACTTTCTGTATCCAATCTACTCGGAGCGCCCTGTGGCTGATCCCCGCTGTCGTGGGCGGTTTGGCTGCCTTGGCAGCACTCGTGCTGATTGCCGGCAAACACAAGAGAAAGGCCGCCAAGGCTCAGAAAGGAAAAGAGGAGCCAGCATCGAAATAAAATGCCCCGCTCGCTGGATAGACTTATTTCATCCGGCAAATCGAATCCCGGCAAAAAGAGCAGGGGCGCAGTACCGGCCTGGACCATATTCTGCCGCTATAGACTCAAAGCCGCCGTATCACGGAGAAACGTGATACGGCGGCTATTCGTACTCTGAATCCACTATATTCCAGCCACCGCGCGGCGCAGAGAGCCAGGCAGACGGGACCGATGGCACACACTTGCTTGGTAAACTTCTAATAAGCACAAAGATGGGCTGTGGATAATTTATAAATCCATAACCCATCTTGCGCTTTTGCACTACGAATTGTCAGCCAACAGTCTCCTTGCGTGAGTTCCTTACCACTATTAACGCAA
>CAJTYO010000096.1 GCA_910584045.1 uncultured Oscillospiraceae bacterium
AAATCAGGTTAGACAGGTTCAAAAAACCTTGTCTAACCTAATGATAGGGGTTGCATTTTCTGGGTTTCCCCCAATTTCCTCTTGCCAACGGGAAAAAACCGTGCTAAAATAACGCCAGATTTGAAATGCGAGGTTTTTGCCATGACATCCAGCCTGTTTGCCGCTTACTTCTATTTTACCTTTATCTGCTTTAAGTAGATAAGGGTTGTTTTGCTGCGGTAAAGGGCAGGTCGGAAAAATACATTCCGGGTCTTACAGTAAAACAGCTGTAGGACCCGGTTTTTGCGTTTTCAAAATAAAATATTAAAGCAGAGGAGCGCTGTAACATGATCGTCATTTTGAAAAAGAACGCGGAAAAGAAACAGGTGGAGCTGTTCGACAGCTGGCTGCACAGCATGGGTTTGGAGACCCACGCCTCCGTGGGCGCAAACCACAGTATCATCGGTCTGGTGGGCGACACGTCCCGGGTGGACATCGAGAGCATCCTGGCCCTGGACATCGTGGAGACCGTCAAGCGTATCCAGGAGCCCTACAAGAACGCCAATCGGAAGTTCCACGAGCAGGATACCGTCATCACCCTGTCCAACGGGGCGAAAATCGGCGGGGGGCACTTCCTGGTTATGGCCGGGCCCTGCTCAGTGGAGACCGAGGAGCAGATCATCTCCGTGGCCCGGTCCGTCAAGGCCGCCGGGGCCCAGGTCCTCCGAGGCGGAGCCTTCAAGCCCCGGACCTCCCCCTACGCCTTCCAGGGCCTCCACGAGGATGGCATCCGGCTGCTGCTGGAGGCCCGGGCGGCCACGGGGTTACCCATCGTCACAGAGATCATGGACGCCAAGCACCTGCCTCTCTTCGAGGAGGTGGATATCATCCAGGTGGGGGCCCGGAATATGCAGAACTTCGAGCTGCTCAAGGAGCTGGGCAAGCTGCGCAAGCCGGTGCTCATCAAGCGAGGCATGGCTAACACCCTCCAAGAGCTGCTCATGAGCGCGGAGTATGTCATGGCCGGCGGCAACGAACAGGTGATTCTCTGTGAGCGGGGCATCCGCACCTTTGAGACTGCCACCCGGAACACTATGGACCTGAGCGTCATCCCGGTGCTGCACCAGCTCAGCCACTTGCCGGTGGTGGTGGACCCCAGCCACGCCACAGGGCGTTGGGAGTTGGTGGCCCCCATGGCCCTGGGGGCCACGGCCTGCGGTGCGGACGGGCTGATCATCGAGGTCCATAACGACCCCGAGCACGCCCTGTGCGATGGGCCGCAGAGCCTGCGTCCGGAGAAGTTCGAAGCCATGATGGAGAAGGTCCGGGCCATCCGGCCCTATGCCGACCGCTCCTTCACCACCGGAGCATAACGGCGGACGAAACCCGCCGCGGCTGCTTTTTTGACACACGAAGAGGGGGAGAGACGGTCCGCGCCGTCTCTCCCCCTGCTGCTTGATGGTATTCTGTACGGGTCAGCCGTTGTTGGACTGGCCGCCATGGGCCTTGAGCACCACGTCGTGATACCCGCCCTCCACGATGGAGGTGGAGGACACCAGGGTCAGCCGGGCGTTCTGCTGGAGGCCGGGGATATCGGTGACGCCGCAGTTGCACATGGTGGACTTGACCTTGTAAAGACTCTTGGCCACGTTCTCCTTCAGCGGACCGGCGTAGGTGACGTAGGAGTCCACACCCTCCTCGAAGGCCAGCCCACGGCCGCCGCCCAGATCGTAGCGCTGCCAGTTCCGGGCTCGGTTGGAGCCCTCGCCCCAGTACTCCTTCATGTACTGCCCGTTTACCAGCACCCGGTTGGTGGGGCTCTCGTCAAAGCGGGCGAAATACCGCCCCAGCATCACGAAGTCTGCCCCCATGGCGAGAGCCAGGGTAATGTGGTAGTCGTGGACGATGCCGCCGTCGGAGCAGATGGGCACATACACGCCGGTCTCCTTGAAATACTCGTCCCGGGCCGCGGCCACCTCGATGAGGGCCGTGGCCTGGCCCCGGCCGATGCCCTTGGTCTCCCGGGTGATGCAGATAGAGCCGCCGCCGATGCCCACCTTCACGAAGTCCGCCCCGGCCTCCGCCAGAAACCGGAACCCGTCCCGGTCCACCACGTTGCCCGCGCCCACCTTTACACTCTCGCCGTAGTGCTCGCGGATGAAGGCAAGGGTCTTGGCCTGCCAGCAGGAGTATCCCTCGGAGGAGTCGATACACAGCACATCTGCCCCGGCCTCCACCAGGGCGGGGACACGGGTCTCATAGTCCTTGGTGTTGATGCCCGCGCCCACCATGTAGCGCTTTTGACCGTCCAACAGCTCGCCGGGATTCTCCTTGTGCTGTTCATAGTCCTTGCGGAAGACGAAGTACAACAGGCGTCCGTCGGCGCTGACGATGGGCAGGGAGTTGAGCTTGTGGTCCCAGATGATGTCGTTGGCCTCCTTCAGGCTGGTACCCTCGGGGGCGGTGACCAATCTCTCTCTAGGGGTCATGAACTGGGATACGGGGGTGGCGGGGTCCATACGGCTGACCCGGTAATCCCGGCTGGTGACGATGCCCAGCAGCTTTCCCTGGTTGGTGCCGTCGGCGGTGATGGCTACGGTGGAGTGCCCGTTGCGCTCCTTCAAATCCAGCACATCCTGGAGTGTGGCCTGAGGGGGCAGGTTGGAGTCGCTGGGGACGAAGCCGGCCTTGCAGCTTTTCACCCGGGCCACCATGGCGGCCTCGTCCTCCACGGACTGAGAGCCGTAGATAAAGCTGAGCCCGCCCTCCCGGGCCAGGGCCACGGCCAGCGTGTCGTTGGACACGGACTGCATGATGGCGGACACCATGGGGATGGACAGCATGAGCGGACACAGCTCCTCCCCCTTGCGGAATTTCACCAGGGGAGTGCGGAGGGAAACGTTGGCCGGGACGCAGTCCGGGGAGGTGTAGCCGGGGATAAGCAGATACTCGCTGAAGGTGTGGGAGGGCTCGGGGTAGTAGTAGGCCATGGGTGGCACGCTCCTTTACAGTGTTTTTTATCTGATCGAGCGGGTTTATTAATTGTAGACCATACCATAAAAAGGAGGGATTTGTCAAGGCGGCTGTTAGAAGTGCGTATTAATTTTCGCAAACCGAGGGGAAAAAGATTCTTTACCTTTTGCTCCTTTTTTGGTATAATGTCTTTTGTTGTATAAAAATAGCCTTGGAGAGAGGGGGGAAGATCGTGAAATACGTCCGGTGGACAGGCGGCAGCTATGACGAGGCCGCTGCCCAGGCGCTTTGTGATGCCGGCTACTCCCGTCTCCTCTCCTCTGTACTGGCGGCCCGGGGTGTAAACACGGCGGAGCAGGCCGCCCTGCTTCTGGAGCGGGAACGGGAGCTGAGCTGCTCCCCCTTCCTCATGAAGGATATGGATCTGGCCGTGGAGCGGATTCAACGGGCTTTGGCGGACGGCGAGCGCATAGCCGTCTTCGGAGATTACGATGTGGACGGCATCACCTCCACGGTGTTGCTGGTGGACTATCTGCGTTCCCGGGGGGCGGACTGCCTGCAGTACATTCCCCGCCGGGTGGAGGACGGCTACGGACTGGGGAAGGAGGCCCTTCGCACCCTGTATGCCCAGGGGGTGACCCTGGTGATCACCGTGGACTGCGGCATCACCGGCGTGGAGGAGGCGCGCTTTGCCCGGGAGATCGGCCTGGACCTGGTCATCACCGACCACCACGAGTGCAAGGATGAGATGCCCGTGGCCCAGGCGGTGGTGGACCCCCGCCGGCCGGACTGCCCTTACCCCTTTAAGCATCTGGCGGGGGTGGGCGTGGCGCTGAAGCTGGTGCTGGCCCTGGACGAGCAGCGGGAGGAGGCCATCTTCGCCCGGTACTGCACCCTGGCCGCCATCGGCACGGTGGCGGACGTGATGGAGATGACAGGGGAGAACCGGACCATCGTCTGCCGGGGTCTGGAGGCCATCGGCAGCACGGATTTTCTGGGCCTGCGGGCCCTGCTGCGGGAGACGGGGCTGGCGGACCGGGAGGTGTCCTCCACTCAGATTGGCTTCGTTCTGGCCCCTCGCATCAACGCCGCTGGGCGGATGGGGGAGGCGGAGCTGGCCGCGGACCTGCTGCTCACCGGAGACCCCGCCCGGGCGGAGGCCCTGGCGAGGCAGCTGTGCGGCCTGAACCGGGAGCGTCAGGCGGTGGAGCAGGACATCTTCGCCCAGGCGCTGGAGCAGATTGATCTGCTGCCCGCCGGGGAGCGCAGCGCCCTGGTGCTCTCCAGCGACGTGTGGCACCAGGGGGTGGTGGGCATCGTGGCCAGCCGCCTGAGCGAGCGCTTCTCCTGCCCCAGCTTTATGATCCACCTGCAAAACGGCGTGGGCAAGGGCTCCTGCCGCAGCTATGGCGGATTCAATCTCTTTGCCGCCCTGGAGTCCTGCAGAGACCTGCTGATGGACTTCGGCGGGCACGAGCTGGCGGCGGGCTTCAATATCCGGGAGGAGGACATCCCCGCTTTCCGCCGCCGGATGAACCGCTGTGTGCGGGACTACCGCAACGGGGAGGCGCCGGTGTCCTCCCTGTCGGTGGACGTGATCGTCCGGCATCCGGAGTGGATGGTGCAGGAGGAGATGGAGGCGCTGTCCCGTCTGGAGCCCTACGGCGCGGGCAACGAGCGGCCTGTGTTCGCCCTGATGGGGGCTCGGGTGGAGAGCATGCAGGGCGTGGGGCAGAACCGGCATTTGAAGCTGCGTTTGTCCAAGGGGGACCAGCACTTCGACGCCATCTTCTTCTCCGTCTCCCCAGACGAGTGCGGCGTGTGCGCGGGGATGCGGGTGGACGCGGCCTTTCATCTGCAGATCAACGAGTTCCGCGGCGCCAGCAGCGTACAGCTGCAGCTGGTGGACCTGCGCCCAGCCGCCGGTCCCAGCCGCCGGGAGCTGGAATGTCTGGAGCTGGTGGACCGCCTTGTGGCGGGGAAGGCGCTCACGGCGGAGGAGGCTCTGCGCCTGCTGCCGGAGCGGCGGCAGTTCGCGGCCCTGTGGCGGGCCATCGTCCAGCTGGAGGGTGAGGAGGCCGTCTCCCGCCTGCCCGCCCTGCGGCGGCTGGCCGGGGCCCTGGACGGGGCGGAGTCCTTCCTGCGCACCGCGCTGGGGCTGGAGGTCTTCGCAGAGCGGGGGCTGGTCACCTTGACTGTCCGGGAGGATATGATGATATTGCAGCCCGTACCCGGCAGGAAGGCCGACCTGGAGCAGAGCGCCTATGTGCGCGCCCTGCGAAAGGCGCTGGGGCAGGATGCTTCTTTTTGAAACGAAGCGGCAGATCGGGACTTGTTATGATGGCGGGATGGCCGCCGCATAAAAGTATCGAGGAATCCCGCAAAAGACTGGATAGGTTTATTTCAAATAAGAAGACTTTCGCGCTGGAATATCAGGGTAAGGTCATTGGCTCCTGCGGGCTGGTAGATTATAACGAGGAACGCTATCCCGAGTTGGCTTCGCTCAATGGCAGAGAGATCGGCTATGTCCTGTCAAAGGACTACTGGGGCCGGGGACTTATGCCCGAAGCGGTAAAGGC
The DNA here is from genome assembly GCA_910584045.1 of uncultured Oscillospiraceae bacterium. Taxonomy (GTDB): domain Bacteria; phylum Bacillota; class Clostridia; order Oscillospirales; family Oscillospiraceae; genus Pelethomonas. The sequence goes on from CAJTYO010000096.1 coordinate 5,532, forward strand.
TGTAATCCAATATCTGTTTGAGGTCGAAAATCTTGACTTTATTATTGCAGGACACTTTAAGAGAAATGCGCAATCGGCAAGAGTGATTCAGAAGTGCGGATTTGCGTATATCAAGACCATTCCATATGAAACACAGTACGGCACGATAGAAACGTCCGTAGAGCATATTTTATATAATCCGCACAAGACATAGATAAATTGTGATTTACCGGTGAGTTCGTGCAAGACGATCCCCCATGCAAAAGGAGGCTGAGTGACCCATGGTCACAGTAGAAGAGCGGTATGAGCATCTGGAAAAGACTATTCGGGGGTACAATATCTCCGCGGACCTGAACCAGATCCGCGCCGCCTATGAATACGCCAGGGAGCACCACGGCGAGCAGATGCGCCGGGACGGTTCCCCCTATATCACCCACCCCATCCAGGTGGCCCAGATCGTGGCGGAGATGCGTCTGGACAGCGAGTCCATCATCGCCGCTCTGCTCCACGACTGCATCGAGGACACTGACTGCAGCTATGAGGATATTGCCAAGCGTTTCGGCGTGACGGTGGCGGACATCGTGGACGGCGTCACCAAGCTGACGCGGGTGAAGTACTCCACCATGGAAGAGGAGCAGATGGAGAACCTCAGGAAGATGCTCTTCGCCATGAGCCGGGACATCCGGGTGATCCTCATCAAGATTGCCGACCGGCTGCATAACATGCGCACCATGGAGTACCAGACCCCGGTCAAGCAGAAGAAGAAGGCCTTTGAGACCATGGAGATCTACGCCCCCATCGCCCACCGGCTGGGTCTGGCGCGGATGAAGTGGGAGCTGGAGGACCTGTCGCTGAAATATCTGGACCCGGTGGCCTACGACGAGATCAACCGCAAGCTGGCGGAAGCCAGCGCCCAGCACGACCAGTTCATGCTGCGGGTGCAGGAGGAGATCAACGCGCGCCTGTCGGAGGCGGAGATCGTTCACGCCACGGTCTATGGCCGGGTGAAGCACCCCTACAGCATCTATCGGAAGATGTACCTCCAGGAGAAGACGATGGAGGAGCTGTACGACCTGTTCGCCTTCCGGGTGCTGGTGGACACGGTGCCGGACTGCTACAACGTACTGGGGGTGATCCACGACATCTACAAGCCCATTCTGGGCCGGTTCAAGGACTATATCGCCACACCCAAGCCCAATATGTACCAGTCTCTGCACACCACCGTCATCGGCGAGGAGGGCATCCCCTTCGAGGTGCAGATCCGCACCTATGATATGCACGCCATCAACGAGTACGGCGTGGCGGCCCACTGGAAGTACAAGCAGGGCATCAAGAAGGAGGGCGGCGAGGCCGATTACGAGTGGATACGCCGCCTGCTGGAGAACCAGGAGGACGCGGATGCGGAGGATTTCATCCACTCTCTGAAGGTGGATATGTTCGCCGACGAGGTCTTCGTCTTCACCCCCCGGGGGGACGTAATCAACCTCCCCGCCGGGGCCACGCCCATCGACTTCGCCTACTCCATCCACTCCGCCATCGGCAACACCATGGTGGGGGCCAAAGTCAACGGACGGATGGTTGGCTTCGACTACCAGCTTCACAACGGCGACGTGGTGGAGATCAACACCTCCAAGGCCGCCCACGGCCCCAGCCGGGACTGGATGAAGATCGCCAAGAGCAGCGAGGCCCGCAGCAAGAT
>CAJTYO010000097.1 GCA_910584045.1 uncultured Oscillospiraceae bacterium
GTCATGGGGTCCTCCATGATGGAGTACAGGCTCACGTGCTCCACTGCGCCCTGGGTGGCGGCGTGCACCATGCGGTCCACGTCGGGGTAGTAGCCCTTCAGCTCGTCGGTGCAGCCCTCCTTGCTGATGGGCTGGCAGGGACCGGCGTCGTTGAGCTCCTTGGTGGCCTTGGCGTCCAGCCAGCTCACCGCGCCGCACAGTCCCAGGCGCTCCGGAGTGACCACGCAGCAATGGCTGGGGGCGAAGGACTGGCAGAGGATGCAGGTGTAGAACTTATCCACGCTCTCGTCGGTCATGGAGCTGAGGCGGTCGTCCCGGGCGTTGTAGGCGGGCATGGCCTCCTCGTCCAGGACCTTCTTGGCCTTCTCTGGATCGGTGACCAGGGTGACCTGGCACTTGTCCACCACGGCGGCGAACTCGTCCATGATCATGTAGTACAGCACCTCGCCGAAGTGCTTCATACGCAGACCCTTGTCATAGGCGTCATTGGAGATACGGATGCGGAACTGGTTGCGCTGGCCGGTGTGCATCACGCCCTCCATATAGTTGAACCAGGCGTGAATCTTCCGCTCGATAACGGACTCGAAGTCCTTCTGCATCTTTGCGCCCGCAACCTCAATATAGGTGGCCAGGGCATACTCCACGTCGCCGCTGTCGATGTCGGGGCCGTCGACGACGATCTTATGGTCCTCCACGGCGGCGGCGTCCCGCATGGTCACCAGCTCGCAGGTGGTGTTCTTGCTGGACCAGAACTCCACCTTCATATCTGCCTTGCGGATGATCTCGCCCTCGAAGGCGGCGGCGAAGGCCACAGGGATGGGCAGCTCCTTCACCTTGATGTGGATGCCCCGCAGGGATAGAGAATGCTTGGCGGTCTCGTTGTGGTCGGTGACGGCCTCCAGCGCGCCGGGGACCTGGAGATCGCCGATGTCCTGGTCTACGATCACCGGGAAGCCCAGGGCGATAGCCCCCGCACCGGCGGAGACAACGACAGGATCAAGAGCGCCGAAGGTGTTGACGAAGGCGGGGACCCTCTCCTTGGTATACTTGAGGAGGCCAGCCAGGTCGCCGGGCTGGACATTGCCAAAAATGAGGGCGGCGCGGATGGCCACGGTGACTACATGGATGACGCTGGTGACATCATGGCCCAGGGGCACCACGCGCAGCTCCAGACCCATCTTCACCCCGGCGGACAGGGCCTGCTCGATGCACTCACCGATCATAAAGGTCAAAATACCCTTGGACTGGTAGTCCTTGACCACCTTGGCCACATCCTCGGCGCTGTCCGCCTTGCCCAGCACCACGGCCACGCCGGGGATGTCCCCAGTGACCAGGGGCACGCCCAGGGAGCGGATGATAGGATCGGGCACGAAGCCGATGCCGGAGTCCTCGGCGTAGGGGTCGCCGCCGCCCATGTACTTCAGGCCCTCAATGATCTCCGCGCCCACAGCAGTGGCGAGGCCGGCGTTCAGCGCTGCGCCGATGTCGTCCTGGTTGGTGATGAGGCTTTTGAGCACGCCCACGCAGGCGGGCAGATCGCCCAGGGTCTTCACCTTCACGCCGGTGGCGGCGTAGATGGTGGGGAAGAAGTAGGCGGTGTCGGGGAAGGCCACGGGGGTATCCGCGCCGTGTTTGGCGATGGCGTCGTTGACGGCTCCCTCGGTCAAGCCCGCCACGGCGTTGGAGCCGCCATAGATCAGATCAGTCAATGCGCTCATATGAAAACAACCTCCTGTTAAAATAGAATTCGGGTAAGGGGATCACTGTTCCTTAATATACCAAAAAAATCAGGACTTGTATAGCCTTTTTCGTGGATTACGGCAAATTTTTTTGAGATGAGCAGGGAGCTGCGCGGGTTTTTGGGGCCCGGAAAAACGCACATATGGACACCCTCACCCCATCCACTTCTCAAAGAATCTCCAGGCATTGCCGAACATCAAATTCTCCGACGCCGTCTTGTCTATGCCGTGGGCAGCCAGATACTCGCCGATGAGCAGGCTCTTCTCCACCGAATCCAGGTCGGGATGAACGCCCGCCCCGTCGTAGTCGCTTCCCAGCGCGATGCACCGCTCCGCACCCAGCTCCAGGAAATGGCAGACCTGGCGGTAGAAATCATCCAGGCTCCCACGCTTGTCATTGGAGAGGAATTCCCGGCAATAGGTCAGGCCGATGAGCCCCTCCCGCCGGACCATCTCCCTTATGAACTCGTCCGGCAGATTGCGCCGGTGGCCGCAGACGGCCCGGGCGTTGGAGTGGGAGGCCACGAAGGGTTTTTTCGAGAAGGACAGCAGGTCCTCAAAGCTCCGGTCGTTGAGATGGGACACGTCCGCCAAAATCCCCAGCCGTTCCATCTCTGATACAGCCTCATGTCCAAAACTGGAGAAACCTCCGGCGGTGTCGTGGCCGGAGGCCAGCTCGTTGGGCCCGTTCCAGGTGATGGTCATCATCCGCACGCCCGCGTCGTAGAGCGTCCTCACTCGCTCCAGCTTGCCGGCCAGAGCCGCGCCGCCCTCGACTGTCAGCAGGCCGGCGGTCTTCCCCGCCGCGAGGGCTGCCTCCATTTCTCCGATAGACCGGCAGCAGGCCATGCGGTCCTGGTGGGCCTCTGCCTGCCGGTGGAAGGAGGCGGCGCAGCGGTCAAAGAAGACGGCCGCCTCATCGCCCCGCACCTCGTCCGGCACGAAAACAGCGAAGCACTGGACCCACTTTGTCCCGGCCGGGACCTTACTGAGCGCCAGCTGAAAGGCCGGATTATCCAGCGTCTCCCGCTCCCGCTCAAAGGGCGGGTAGAGATTTCGGGTGAGAGTGTCGCAGTGAAGATCAAACAGAGCTGCCATGGGAAAATCCTTTCCGCCGTCCGTCGAACGGCACGATATTTGCCCTCTCTCAGGTACAGAAGAGCGCCCTGCAGTGAGGTTTGTTTCACTGTAGGGCGCGTCCACACCTATATCGTCCTTTTGCCGCAGCAAAACCACCTCTATCTACTTTGGAAGATAAAGGCAAAGAAATGGCGGCTGTAGAGGGGCCGATTCATAGCGCATACCTCGCTTGCTTGAGGGTAGGGCTATTATAGCACAGGAGAATCCCGCTTACAAGCTTCAAGTACTATTATCTCGTACATTTCTTGACCAAGTAAAAGGAGGCGCCCGCCGGATTGCCGGCGGGCGCCTCCCGATCATGTCGCAGCTGTCATGGGACCAGGTTCAGTCCAGAATATATACCGTACACTCCCGCACGCCGAACTGGATGCACTCGCGGTTTGTGTCCATATAGAGGTCGATAGTATTGCCCCGCACGCCGGTGTCCTCCGCCACGGCAAAACCGTAGGTACAGTATCCGTCATTGGAAACAACATACACCTTGGTGCCCAGAGGCACAACATTCCGGTCCACGGCCACCACGCCCACCCGTACAGAGGTGCCGGAGGCGGTGCGCGTGCCCACGCTGCCGCCGGTCGTATAGGCTGTGCCCCGCATGGTGCGGGTGTCACTGAAGGTGAGGACCTCCCCGTTGGCAAGGGTGATGGTGCCGGAGCCGTCGCCGTTGGCGTTAATGGCGGCCACATCGTCGTCGTTGTTGGCGAAGTTGGCCATGGTGCCCTTCTCAATGATGGTGGTCACAGGCTGGGTATCCACCACATCAATGAGCTGACGGGCCGTGCGGCGGCCGTCCTGATAGATAATCTCATAGATCTCGGTGTACTCGCCGTCCTGACCCTCCTGCAGGATGGTCTCCTGCCATTCGGGCTTGCGGTCGTTGTACTGATAGATGGTCTCGTGCTCGCTGACAGTGGAGAGGTGCTCATAGAAGACGAACTGCCCGTCGATGCGGATATCCACTCCTCTGTCGGGGAAGGAGACGGCGATCATCTCCAGAGGGCTGGGCTGTACGCCCAGGCGCTCCAGAAGCTGCTCTACGGTCTCCTGCTGGGAGACGGCGGTGAACCGCTCCTCGTGGTGGGTCACGGTGACGGCCAGGCCGGGGGACAGAACCAGCTGATTCCCGTTTGTCCGGGAGACGAGGCCGGCAGAGCCGTCGGTGAGAAATACGTCGCCCTCTAGCTCGTCCACATGGACGGGACCGGCGGCGGAGACCACGTACATGGCGTTGGCCTCCACGGCGGCTGGAGAGAGGCTGATGAGGCAAATGGCGAGGGCAACGAGGGCCGGTACAGCTGCGACAGCGATCAGCCGCTTACGGGACAGGGCGGCTTTCTTGCTTCTTTCAAACATGATACTTGTTCCTCCGTTGGCTTTCTTAAAAGGGGGGTGCAGACGGTATCCACGGTTCGCCTGTATAGGATAGGATGGACAGAATTTCCAATCCTTAAACAGAGTGAATACCGAATTGTAACCTTTGTTACTTTTTTGAAAGCTGGTGGTAGTATACATGAAATGCCGGCGTTTGTCAAGGTTTTTTCAATATTCTTCTATGGATAGTTGACATAATAGAACAAATAAGATGGTATGGCTAGGAAAAAATTGGCCTTCTGGCAGGAAAACAGTTACAAAATTCCTTACAAAAGTTACAGAACCGGGAAGAGAAGTTACAGAATCACCCCGCCTATGAAAACGTGTCAGAGAGCCCGTGGACGAAGAAGGACCTCCCACGCCGCCGGATATCTGCGGCACAGGAGGTCCTCTCCTCGCTCTATTGGACGACGACGTTCTCCGCTCCCAGCGCCTCGGTCAGCTCCTCCACCAGCGACTTGCCCAGCAGGCAGGCGGTTCCCCGCCGCCTGCCGGTGTCGGTGAAAAAAATACGGGCTGGCGTTGTACCGGGGAACATGGCTGCAACCCGCTCCACGTGCCGCAAAACCGGTGCGTCCGCCGAGGGCAGGCGCAGCCACAGCATCTTCCCCTCCAGCACCTGGACGCCGGGAACGGGCCGCGGGGGAGGGGGCGGGGTCTTCTCTTTGCCGCCCCGCAGGGCGTAGACCTCGTCGCACAGGATCTGTGGCGGCTTCTCGTCCCGGACAGACAGCTTGCCCCGCACCAGCACCGCGCTGTCCGGACTGAGCTGCCGCCCGAAGCGCTCCAGCGTTTTGGCGAAGCACAGCAGCTCAATGGACCCCGTCTCATCCTCTACCGTGGCATATGCCATCAGGCTGCCGCTCCGGGTAGTGCGGGTGCGGTAGGCGGTGACGATGCCCGCCACAGCGATGGGCTGCTCATCCTGGTACTGGGTGGGCCCGCCCTCCTGGGCGAAATCGTCCGTGATGGAGCCGGCGCGGACCGCTCCGGCGGCCTTGGCGGCCGCACGGTAGGCGTTCATGGGGTGGCCGGAGAGGTACATCCCCGTGACCTCCCGCTCCTGCCGCATTCGCTCCTCCAAATCGTACTCCGGGATGTCCGGCAGGTGAATGCTGACGGCAGCGGGTTGGGAGGACGGGGAGGACAGTCCGAAAAGGTCCATCTGTCCCTCCAGATTCTGCCGCCGGCTGCCGGCGATGGAATCCAGAAGCTTGTCGCTGACGGATGCCAGCTGGCTGCGGCGAGCCCCAAAGCTGTCGAAGGCCCCGGCGCGGATCAGGTTTTCTACCGCCCGCTTGTTGATCTCCGTGCCGTGCATCCGCTGGCAGAAGTCCTGAAAGCCGGTGAATGGCCCGTTTTCCTCCCGCTCCTGAACTACGCTCTGGATAAAGCTTCGACCGATGTTCTTAATGGCCACCAGGCCGAAGCGGATCCCCTCCTTTTCCACAGTGAAGCTGTCGTAGGACCGGTTCACGTCCGGCAGCAGCAGGGGGATGCCCATCTCCCTGCACTCGCTGATATACTCTGCCACCTTGTTGGACACATACAGCACGCTGGTCAACAGCGCCGCCATGTACTCCTTGGGGTAGTGGAGCTTAAACCACGCCGTCTGATAGGCCACCACGGCGTAACAGACGGCGTGGGCCTTGTTGAAGGCGTAGTTTGCAAAGTCGTAAATCTCATCATAGATGGCCTGGGCCACGTCCTCCGGTATGCCGCTGGCCACGCAGCCGGCGATGCCCCGCTCAGGGTCCCCGTGGAGGAATGCCTCCTGCTCCCTGGCGATATCCTTGGCCTTCTTCTTGCTCATGGCCCGGCGCACCATATCGGCCTGTCCAAGGGAATAGCCCGCCAGCTGCTGGAAAATCTGCATTACCTGTTCCTGGTAGACGATGCAGCCGTAGGTAATGGACAAAATTGGCTCCAGGGACGGGTGCTTATAGGTTACGAGGCTTGGATCGTGCTTACAGGCGATGAACCTGGGAATAGACTCCATAGGCCCCGGCCTGTACAGCGCCACGATAGCGGTCAGATCCTCCACGGATTGGGGCCTCAGCCCCACGCACACCCCCGTCATTCCGGCGGACTCCATCTGGAACACGCCGCTGGTCTTCCCTTGGGTGAGCATATCATAGACGGCCTGCTCATCCTCCGGCACGTCCTCCAGCCGGAAGTCTGGCCGCTCCCTCCGGACCATCTCCACCGCATCCTCCAGCACCGTCAGGTTTCTAAGGCCCAAAAAATCCATTTTCAGCAGCCCCAGCTCCTCCAGGGTTACCATGGTGTACTGGCACACGATGGTCTCGTCATTTTTGGCCAGAGGGACATAGGTGTATACCGGGTCCTTGGTGATGACCACACCTGCGGCATGGGTGGAGGCGTGACGGGGCATTCCCTCCAGGGACTTGGCGGTGTCGATCAGCTTCCTGATCCGCTCGTCACCCTCGTACATATCCTTCAGCGGTTTGGAGAGGCGCAGCGCCTCGTCCAGGGTAATGTGCAGCGCCCCTGGGCCGCTGGGCACCTGCTTGGCCACAACATCCACCTCGGCGTAGGACATGTTCAGCACCCGCCCCACATCCCGGATGACGCCGCGGGCGGCCATGGTGCCGAAGGTGACGATCTGGGCCACCCGGTCGCCGCCGTATTTCCGCCGGACGTAGTCCACCACCTCGTCCCGCCGGGTATCGCCAAAGTCCATATCTATATCCGGCATACTCACCCGCTCCGGGTTCAGGAACCGCTCGAAGTACAGCCCGTATTTCA
>CAJTYO010000098.1 GCA_910584045.1 uncultured Oscillospiraceae bacterium
GAGATCGGCTACCTCTTCGGCCAGTACCGCCGCCTCAAGGGCGTGTGGGAGAACGGCGTGCTCACCGGCAAAGGCTTCAGCTACGGCGGCAGTTTGACTCGCCCCGAGGCCACCGGATACGGCGCTATGTACTACCTCCAGGAGGTCCTGGCCCACGAGGGAGAGGACATCAAGGGGAAGACCATCGCCTGCGCCGGCTTTGGCAATGTGACCTGGGGTATCTGCAAGAAGGCCAACCATCTGGGCGCCAAGGTCGTGACCCTCTCCGGCCCTGACGGGTACATTTACGACCCCGATGGCGTATCCTCTTCCATGGAGAAGGTGGACTACCTGGTGGAGATGCGCAACTCCGGCCGCAACAAGGTGAAGGATTACGCCGATAAGTTCGGCGTGGAGTTCCACCCCGGTGAGAAGCCTTGGGGTGTGAAGGCCGATGTCATTATGCCCTCCGCCATGCAGAACGATGTACATATGGAGCACGCCAAGCAGATCGTGGAAAACGGCGTGAAGTATTATATCGAGGTGGCTAATATGCCCACCACCAACGATGCGCTCTTCTATCTCATGGAGCAGAAGAACATGATTGTGGCCCCCTCCAAGGCCGTCAATGCCGGCGGTGTGGCGGTGTCCGCCCTGGAGATGAGCCAGAACAGCGAGCGGCTGGTCTGGACTGCCGAGGAGGTGGACAACCAGCTCAAGGGCATCATGAAGAACATCCACAAGGTGTCCATGGAGGCTGCCGAGGAGTACGGTCTGGGCTATAACCTGGTGGCCGGGGCCAATCTGGCAGGCTTCAAAAAGGTCGCCGAGGCGATGATGGAACAGGGAATTTTCTAAGAGCGTGTGCAAACGGCAGGGGGACGGTGCGGCTGCGCCGTCCCCCTGCCGGCGCTTTAAAAATACTATTCTAATAATTAGGAGGGCAATCCCGTTACCCGTGGGCCGCCTATGGCGGCTTAGGGCTCCGCCCCTTTCCCGCCGCTCTGGGCCACGGCTTCCTTCACCTGTTCGGCGGTGGGGCTGTAAAAGGCCGGGGCCTTCTCAAAGCAAATGTTCCAGCCAGGCGAGAAAATCCCGCCTGGCTGGGTTATTATACCTATATTGCTGTAATTATAGGCTGAAAATAGGGGTGATGCTTGTGCAATTCGCTGATTATTCTATTTTGCTGCAAATTATTGTTGACGTCTGGCAGTCTTTCCTTCCTATCGCTTTTCCTCCTCATAGCACGCCCTGCCGCCGCCGATAAATTTGGGTCTGGTGCGGGCGCAGAGCAGGATGGCCTGGCCGATGTGGTCCAACCGCAGCCGCACCGGTACCGCCACGGGCCGCAGATGCATCCCGATCAGCGTACCGCCGATGTCCAGGCCGGCGTGGGCGCGAATCTGCTCCACCGCCTGGGGGCGGCGGAAACTGTCCCAGGCGGTGGCGGCGAAGGACCCGCCGGCTTTGGGCTGAGGGCGGACGGAGACGGGATCGTACCCATATTTCTCCGCGCAGTCCGCCTCCACGACCAGCGCCCGGTTCAGGTGCTCGCAGCACTGGGCAGCCAGAAAGAGCCCTCTCTCCTCCAAAAGGGGGTACACGCCGGCGAAGACGGCCTGTGCGGCCTCCAGGCTGGAGGCCTTGCCGATCCGCCCGCCCACGATCTCCGAGGAGGAGCATCCCACAACCACAATGTCTCCGGGCCGGAGCCCCGCCGCGTCCAGCAGCTCTCCGGCGGCCTGTGCAGCCTGTGCCTGAATCTCCTGTAAAATGAATCCCATTGCATTTTCCTCCTGTGTAATTGAAGCAGCGCTCAAAATGGAATAATACTTCCTTCTGTGAGAAAAAGGAAGTATGTACGCCTACGCTTCGTCCGGCCGTCTCATATCCCGCCACACGGTGCACATCATGGTGATGTAGCAGGCAGCGCCGCCTAAAACGTCGCTGACCGGCTCGGAGGCGAACACGCCATAGGCCCCCAGCCCCCACAGTCGGGGCAGCAGCAGCATCAGGGGTACCACCAGGATTACCTTCCGGAACAGGGAGAAAAATACCGCGTTCTTTGCCCGGCCCAGAGCTACAAAAGTATTTTGCCCAATCATCTGAAAACTCATCATTACGTAGGCGGCGTAATAGACCCGCATGGTGGGCACGCCGGCCGCCAGCAGGGCGGGGTCGTTGTTGAACAGCAGGATGAACGCCCGGGGAAAGGCCAGCAGCAGCAGCCACACCAGTACATTATACCCCAGACACGTCACCGTCAGGAACCGGACGCTCTCCCGGACCCGGCTGTACTTCCCGGCGCCGTAGTTGTAGCCGATGACCGGCTGGGCTCCCTGAGTCAGCCCCCGGATGGGCTGGAAGACGATCTCCCGGACGGAGACGATGGCGGTCATGGCGGCCACATACAGGTCCCCGCTGCCGCTGGATGCGCCGTAGCTCTGAAGCTGGGCGTTGCCCAGGGCCTGGACCAGGCTGTTGGTGATGGAGAAGGTGAACCCCGTCAGCCCCAGCCCGCAGATGCGCCGGAGCAGGGGGAGTTCCAGCCCTATGTCGCTCCTCTCCAGCCGCAGCACCGCCTTTTGTCCCGTCAGGAATACCAGAACCCACACCGCTGAACAGGCCTGGGCGATCACTGTGGCCAGGGCCGCTCCCTGCACCCCCATATCCAGGCCGAAGATCAGCACGGGGTCCAGCACCAGATTGATGACCGCGCCCAGAAGAGTGGTCATCATGCCAACCTTTCCGAAGCCCTGGGCGTTGATAAAGGGGTTCATCCCCAGACCGATCATCACCGGTATGACGCCAACCAGATAGATTTGCAGGTAATTTCGGGCGTGAACCACCGTCTCGTCGCTGCCGCCCACCAGGTAGAGGAAGGGGGTCTGGAACAGGTAGAACCCTGCTGTCAGCATTCCGCCCAGCAGGACCAGCAGGGTGAAGCTGACGCCCATGATCCGGGAGGCCTGCCGGTTATCTCCGCGTCCCCGGGCGATGGAAAATAGCGGCGCGCCCCCGGTGCCGCAGAGGTTGGCGAAGGCGGTAATAATATAGGTGGCCGGCATAACCAGCCCGATGCCGGTGAAGGCGTCCCGCCCCACGGCGTCGATGTGGCCGATGAAGGCGCGGTCCACCACATTGTACAATACTACCGTCAGCTGGGCCACCGTCAGAGGGATGGCCAGGGAGAGGATGTTTTTGGCGATGCTGCCCTGGGAAAAGTCATTTTTTCTTTGTTCTGCCATGTCGATTCTCCGCTTCTTTTTTTTCTATTGTAGGATGTTCGGAGGAAAATTGCAAGAGGTGCGGAAAAAAAGTCCTGTTTTTTGGCGCAGTTGACAAAACTGTCCGCGGTTTGGAAGAAAATCCACCGCACACAGTAAGATTTTCAAATTCTGGGAGGGAACGGCAAAAAAGTATGGAAAAATGCAAACGGTTGTGCTACAATGAGAGGAGATATTTGTGAGGAGGCTTCGCTGTGACCTTGTTGAACGCTTTACTCCTGGGCATTATCCAGGGCGTGGCAGAATTTCTGCCCATCTCCAGTTCCGGACACCTCTCTATCGCCCAGAATCTATTGGGTATGGGGATGGAGGGAGCGGACGACGTATTTTTTGACGTGCTGCTCCACCTGGGGACGCTGGCGGCGGTGTTCGCCGCCTATTGGACCGACATACGGGAGATGGTGCTGGAGTTTTTCCGCACGATCGGCGACCTTGCCGGCGGCGGACAGCTCCAGCGGGTCCCGCCTGCCCGGCGGATGATTTTGTTGCTGATCGTGGGCACGCTGCCGTTGTTTTTGATCCTGCCCGTCAAGGATGCGGTGGAAGGGCTGTACGCAAACACATTCTTTGTGGGCGGGGCTCTGCTGGTGACGGGGCTGCTGCTGTTTTTCTGTGACCGGGTGCAGAAGGGGCGGAAAAACGAGCGGACCGCTACCCTGGCGGACATCCTCATTGTGGGCGCGGGCCAGGCCGTGGCTACCTGCCCCGGCATCTCCCGGTCCGGCATGACCATCTGCATGGGCTGCTTCCGGGGATTCGAGCGGCGCTTTGCCGTGCGCTTCGCCTTTCTGCTGTCCATCCCCGCCGTGCTGGGGGCCAACATCCTGCAGATCAAGGACGTGGTGGAGGCCGGCGGCATCGACGTGAAGCTGATCCCCGGCTATCTCCTGGGAGTTGCGGCGGCGGCGGTCAGCGGCTACCTCTCCATCCGTTTGGTACGACTGGTGGCGGACAAGGGAAGATTCGGTGCGTTCGCCTATTACTGCTGCGGAGCGGGGGCCATTACGGTGATTCTGAGCCTGCTGAAGGCGCTGAACATGCTGCCCTGGCTGCACGCTGCGGCCTGACGGGCGGATACATAGGAGGACTGTATGGCAAAGGAACTATGGGACGCCTATGACAGGGAGGGGAACCCCCTGGGCTTCGACCTCATCCGGGGCGAGAGCGTGCCGGAGGGGGTCTATCACCTGGTGGCGGAGGTGCTGCCCGTAACCTGCGACGGGCGGGTGCTGCTGACAAAGCGTCACCCGGATAAGCCCTGGGGCGGCTGCTGGGAGTACACCGGAGGCTCGGTAGTAAAAGGGGAAACGCCTGTGGAGGGCGCACGGCGGGAACTCCGTGAGGAAACGGGGATCGCCGTATCTGCCCAAGACCTGCACCCGGTCTATGTGGATACCTGGCCGGAAACCGCAGGGATGGGCGCGGGCTCCTCCATCTATCACAGCTTTGTGACATTCTTTGACCCGTCAAAGCAGACCATCCGCCTCCAGGAGGGCGAAACGGTCGATCACAAGCTGCTGCCCTACAAGTCGTTCAAGCAATTCCTGCTGGAGGACCGGTTCGTGGACGTCGTCCGCCGCCGTTTCCTGGACCACCAGGCAGATTTTGACCGCATCATCACAGAGCATTTCAAATAAAGAGGGAGAACCATGGCAACGACACGAAAGAAAACCACATCTGGCGGAAGGGGCGGCGGCCGGTCTGCCGGCACGCGCTCCCGGAGCGGGAGCAAGTCCCGCTCCGCCGCCGCAAAAAACGCCAAACGCCCCGTCCGCCGGGAGGTGGGGGGCGTCGTCATGCTGCTGCTGGCGCTGATCGTCCTGGTGAGCTACTTCACCGGGGACGGCTGGCTCATCAACCTGATCCCCAAGGCCTGCAAGGGCCTCTTCGGCGTAGGTTATTACCTGATGGTCCCCGCCCTGCTGGCGGCGGCCTGGGCGCTGCTGACCCACCGGGGGCGGCCTGTGGCTCTGCGGGTGTTCTGCGCACTGACCGCGCCCTATCTCTTCAGCGGGCTGTGGCACATCCTGTTCTGCCGGCTGGATCTGACCGACGCGGCCAAGCTGTTCCCCACATTGTGGGAGAGCGGCTTTGCCCTGGACTCCGGCGGTGTTCTCTCCGGGGGCACCGCCCACGGCTTTGTAGCCGTGCTGGGGACGCCGGCTTCGGCCGCCGTCTTCCTGGTGCTGCTGGCCGCCCAGATGCTGGCAGTGTTTCAGGTAACGCCGGCCATGCTGCTGGAGCTGTGGCGGGAGAGGGAGGACTACGACGAGGAGGATTACCCAGAGCCCCCGCCCCGCCGTCCCGCCCCGGAGAAAAAGCCGGCTCAGCGGCCCGCTAAGACCCGCTCTGTCATAGACATCCCCCTGGATGGCACGCCCCTGGGGGGACGGCCCGCTCAGGCGGAGAGTTCGGAGGAGGTCCTGCCGGCGGCGGACGGGAAGAAGGGCTTTTTCCGTCCCCGGGAGAAGGAGCGGCTGACCCCCGCCGACGTGGCCGCAGCCCACCAGGAGAGTGCCGCTGCGCCTCTGCAGGAGCCCATACAGGAGACTGTCCAGGAGGCTGTGCCGGTTCCCGCTCCGGAGCCTGTCCGGCCCCCGGTCCGGGAGCCGGAACCCCAGCTTCCGGAGGAGCCGGAGCACGAAATGGAGACGCAGCCCGTCACGCCGCCGCCCCCGCCGGAGCCCGCATCCCAGCCGGAAGAGCGCCGAAAGAAGAAAAATGCAGCCGAGGCTCTGGAGGAGGCCACCGCTCAGGTGACGGCGGAGATTGCCAGCGCCATGGCCGCCGGAGGGGACAGCTACAGCTATCCCCCCGTTACACTGCTGGAGGAGAACGTACAGGACAACTATATCGAGGCCGGGGCGGAGCTGCGCTCCACCGCCCAGCGGCTGGCGGAGACCCTGCGCAGCTTCGGCGTGGATGCGGCGGCGGGGGATGTGATCCGGGGTCCGGCCATCACACAGTATGAGTTTACGCTGGCCCAGGGGGTGAAGCTGAGCAAGGTCACAAACCTGGCCGACGACATTGCCTTGGCTCTGGGGGCTGTGGGCGTGCGCATAGCTCCCATACCGGACAAGAGCTCCGTGGTGGGCATTGAGGTGCCCAACCGGGCGGTGAGCCCGGTATTGATTCGGGACGTCATCGAGTCGAGGACCTTTGCCGTCCATAAGTCCCAGGTGGCCTTCGCCGTGGGGCGGGACATCAACAACCGGGACATCGTGGGCGACATCGCCCGGCTGCCCCACCTGCTCATCGCCGGTACCACCGGCTCGGGCAAATCCGTGTGCACCAACTCTCTGATTATCAGCCTGCTGTACAAGTCCAGTCCGGACGACGTACGCTTTATCATGGTGGACCCGAAGATGGTGGAGCTGGCCCCCTACAACGGCATTCCCCATCTGCTCATCCCCGTGGTCACCGATCCGAAGAAGGCCGCCGGAGCCCTCCAGTGGGCGGTGTATGAGATGATGAAGCGGTACAAGACCTTCTCTGAGCTGGGCGTGAAGAAGCTGGAGGAGTACAATGCCCTGGCCGCGCAGCGGGAGGATGTGCAGCACATGGCGTCGGTGGTGGTGGTCATCGACGAGCTGGCGGATCTGATGACGGTGGCCGCCAAGGAGGTGGAGGAGTCCATCTGCCGGGTGGCCCAGATGGGCCGC
>CAJTYO010000099.1 GCA_910584045.1 uncultured Oscillospiraceae bacterium
AAAATCAAGGTTTTTCAGAAAAGCAGTTCCAAAGTGGTCACTCGTTTTCGAGTCAGCCCCGTTATGACCACTTCGATACCGCTGCGTGTATTTTTCGCAACATCAGCCCTCAAAAAACACCTCGGAAAAAGGAGAGAACTGATGGAGAGAACTACAAAATTTTTTCTTCTTGATGATACCTCCAAAGCCTTGAAAAATCAAGGTTTTTCAGAAAAGCAGTTCCAAAGTGGTCACTCGTTTTCGAGTCAAGCTCGTTATGACCACTTTGATACACCTCCGCGGGAAATTTATTCAGCTTTCAGCTGCACACTGTATTTCCAACGCTTTGCCTGCTCACTGTGGGAATAGACGTCGCGTAGAAAAGCATAGATAACTTCAAAAGTCCAGTGTTTTCAAGACTTCCCGCCGAACTTCGGCCGACTGACCCGCACGATCCCAAGTCAGCTCCTGGCATAACTGCTTTAATCCCCTTATAACTGTATTCCTATGCTTTGCCCCAGGCCCGGTCTAGTATCTTATCAAGTCAGCCACGGCAATCGAACGAGTGAATAACGCTCACGTTAGCGCAATCTACGGTTACTCGTGGAGACTCACATAATAGCCATTATCTGATCAAAGTGTGGGAGGGCCGAGAGCGGTAGGGGTGACAGTGGATGAACTGGTATGTCTTGGTATAGTGGACAGCATTTCAGACACGACAGTAATGGAAACTCTGAAAAAACGAACTTAAGCCTTTGTCAAAAGAAGGAATGGTGTATCCCAAACCAAGAGGCAGAGCTTGTAGTGCGGCTGAAAGACGTTCTGAATGTACATCATGATCCTCTGCACCCACCAGAATATTTCGTTAAAACCCGGAAGCTCCAAACGGGAGCACTATGAATATCGCCGCTCCAGTGCGGCCAACCTGCTCGCTAGGAAACCCGCAAGCAGGTGTTGTTAAAAACCACAGACAACATCAAAGTTCTCGTGTCATAAAGACTTCCCGCGAAGCTCTCTTCAAAACCACAACTACAATCATTATACCACCTTTGTTTTGCTTATGCAACCCTTTATTTGCAACCCCTATTATGTTGGAAAAGCCATGGGTATCACGTCACAGACTATAAACACCCATTCGACAGCTACAATGGACAGGCTATCCTATAGAGCATCCCCTGCCGCTATTTCAACCGGCAGGGTTGTTATAGAAAAGTTTTTTTCATCAGCAATCTCACGTTGTGAAATATCAGAACAACGGATAGCTGACTCACGAAATTCTGATTGAGCTGGTAGACCATACATTAACCCTTGCAGAACGATGCAACTGCTCTCCAAAATGAAGCCGATAAAAAATAAAGGGACGGCTATAGAGTAATCCCTATCCATCCCTTTATTTATTCACCAGACTGCAGTAGCAAAGTAGTCCTCCGGTTTTTCTGCCCGGCGGATCATGCGCACGGTTCCGTCAGGCTGGAGCAGCAGCTCGGCGGAGCGCAGCTTACCGTTGTAGTTGTAGCCCATGGCGTGGCCGTGGGCTCCTGTGTCGTGGATCACCAACAGGTCTCCTCGCTCGATTGCCGGCAGCATCCGGTCCACGGCGAATTTGTCGCAGTTCTCGCACAGGGATCCAGTCACGTCATACAAGTGGTCGTGTGGCGCATCCTCCTTCCCGGACACGGTGATGTGGTGGTAAGACCCGTAGACGGCGGGGCGCATCAGGTCGGCGGCGCAGGCGTCTACGCCTGCATATTCTTTGTAAATATGCTTAAAGTGGAGCACTTTGGTTACCAGGCAGCCGTAAGGCGCCAACATGAACCGGCCAAGCTCGCTGCACAGCTGCACGTCCCCCATCCCGGCGGGGACAAGGATCTCCTCGTATTTTCGCCGCACCCCCTGACCGATGAGGTGGATGTCATTGGTATCCTCCTCGGGCCGGTAGGGTACGCCTATGCCGCCGGAGAGGTTGATATACCGGATGTCGCACCCTGTCTCCTCCCGCAGTTCCACTGCCAGACGGAAGAGTATGGCAGCCAGTTCGGGATAGTAGTCGTTGGAGATGGTGTTGGAGGCCAGAAAGGCGTGGATGCCGAAGGTACGCGCCCCCAACCCCTTCAGCTTTCGAAAGGCCTCGGCAATCTGAGGGCGGGTCATGCCGTATTTAGCCTCGCCGGGGCTGTCCATGACCTGCAGCCCGTCCTTGCCCTCTCCCAGGGTGAACACACCACCGGGATTGTAGCGGCAGAAGACGGTTTCCGGAATGTGTCCGATGGCCTGCTCCAGAAATTCCACGTGGGTCAGATCGTCCAGGTTGATGACAGCCCCCAGTTTGTCCGCCAACTGATACTCCTCCGCCAGGGTGTTGTTGGAGGAGAACATGATCTCCTGGCCTTTAAAGCCACACCGCTCTGCCAGCATCAGTTCCACCAGACTGGAGCAATCCGCACCGCAGCCCTCCTCCCGCAGGATTTTCAAGATGGATGGATTGGGAGTGGCCTTCACGGCAAAGTACTCCTTGAAACCGGGGTTCCAGGCGAAAGCGGCGTTGACCCGCCGGGCATTTTCCCGAATGCCTGTTTCGTCGTAAAGATGGAAGGGGGTGGGGTGTTCTTTCACGATCTCATCCAGCTGAGATCTGGTGACAAATGGGTTCTTCATTGATGTTACCTCGTTTCCAGGGATTGCGGAATTTATCGGAAATTGGTGCGCTTCTCCTGCCGTCCTCCGCCTGGAGTTTACTTATTCGTAAGACGTCCCTGCTCCGCCAAAGACAGGCAGCCGGTAAAGTACTTTTCACACTGCCAGATTTACCAATACGTCTCGATAAACCTGCTGTAGCGGTCAAGCTCGGAGCAGGGCATATAAATATTCGCTTGCCATAGCTTAGAAGTCCGCCGTACCAACCGTGCGGGGATGGGGCAGTACGTCACGGATGTTGCTGATGCCCGTGAGGTACATCACCATCCGCTCAAAGCCCAGACCAAACCCGGCATGGCGGCAAGAGCCGTAGCGCCGCAGGTCGCAGTACCACCAGTAGTCCTCCGGTCTCATGCCCAGCTCCTTGATCCGCGCCTCCAGGATGTCAATGCGCTCCTCACGCTGGCTGCCTCCAATGATCTCACCGATGCCGGGCACCAGGCAGTCCGCTGCCGCCACAGTCCTGCCGTCGTCGTTGAGACGCATATAGAAAGCCTTGATTTCCTTGGGATAGTCGGTGACAAACACAGGGCGCTTGAACACCTGCTCGGTGAGATAGCGCTCGTGCTCTGTCTGGAGGTCGCAGCCCCAGTCCACCTTATAGTCGAATTTGTCGTTATTCTTCCTGAGAATCTCCACCGCCTCGGTGTAGCTCACTCGACCGAAATCAGAGGAAGCAACGTGCTCCAGACGTTCAATGAGCCCCTTGTCCACGAAGCTGTTGAAGAAAGCCATCTCCTGGGGGCACTTCTCCATGACCGTGCGGATGATGTGTTTGATCATGGCCTCCGCCACATTCATATCCCCCTGCAGGTCGCAAAAAGCCATCTCCGGCTCGATCATCCAGAACTCGGCGGCGTGGCGCTGGGTGTTGGAGTTCTCCGCCCGGAAGGTGGGGCCGAATGTGTAGATGTCGCCGAAGGCCATAGCGAAGTTCTCGCCGTTGAGCTGACCGGAGACGGTTAGGTTGGCCCGCTTGCCGAAGAAATCCTGGCTGTAATCAACTGCGCCATCCTGGGTCCTCGGCGGATTGCTCATATCCAGAGTGGTCACCTGAAACATCTCCCCCGCGCCCTCACAGTCGCTGGCGGTGATGATGGGGGTATGGACATAGACAAAGCCGCGCTCCTGAAAGAAGCAGTGAATGGCGTGAGCCGCCACACTGCGCACTCGGAAAGCGGCGGAGAACAGATTTGTCCTGGGCCGCAGATGGGCAATCGTCCGCAGATACTCTACGCTGTGGCGCTTCTTTTGAAGCGGATAGTCCGGGGAAGACACGCCCTCCACCTCAATTTTCTCCGCCTTAATCTCCAGGGGCTGCTTGGCCTCAGGAGTGAGGACCAGCCTGCCGGTGACGATGAGGGCCGCACCTACGTTTTGAGAGGCGACGTCCTTGTAGTTGTCCAGGGTATTGGCGTCCATGACCACCTGCAAATTCCGGAAGCAGGAGCCGTCGTTGAGCTCCACAAAGCCGAAGGTCTTCATGTCACGGATCGTGCGGGCCCAGCCGCACACGGTGACGGTCTGGCCGTCCAGCCGATCGCCGTCGGCGTAGACCGCCGCGATTTTTACTCTGTCCATGTTTGTTCACCTGCATTTCATAAGAATTGGTACAAAAAACCAGATTAGAAGTATTATACCGCCTGCACGCCTTTTTTACAAGGGCTTTTCTTCTGTTATACTCCAATTTCCCCGGTCAATTTGCCCAAAAAGGAGGGGAATATGATCCGCATATCCCGACAAACCACCTGAGAAAAAACGATAAGGCGATTTTTGTCTGCCGTTTGGCGGATACGGGCTTTCTCTGCTTCGCGCGGCGGGTTTCGACAGATAATTGGCTATTCCCGCACCCAATCGAAGGCGCGCTCTACAGCCCGCTGCCAGCCGCGCAGCTTCTCATCCCGCTCTGCGGCGGGAATAGATGGCAGGAAGGTGCGCTCTATGGCCCAGTTGCGCTCCACATCCTCCTGGCCCGACCAGAAGCCCACGGCCAGTCCCGCCAGATAGGCGGCGCCCAGGGCCGTGGTCTCCACACAAACAGGGCGGTGAACCTCCGCTTGCAGAATGTCCGCTTGGAGCTGCATCAGGAGATTGTTGGCACTGGCGCCGCCGTCCACCTTCAGGGAGTGGAGGGCGATGCCGGAATCAGTGCGCATGGCGTCCAGCACATCGCTGACCTGATAGGCGATGGATTCCAGCGTGGCGCGGATGATGTGGTTCTTGTTCACCCCCCGGGTCAGTCCTACGATGGCTCCCCTGGCGTATTGATCCCAGTGGGGCGCGCCCAGGCCGGTAAAAGCGGGCACTACATAGCACCCGGCAGTATCACGGACCTTCCCGGCGTGATATTCGCTGTCTGCGGCGGTTTCGATGAGGCGCATCTCGTCCCGGAGCCACTGAATGGCCGCCCCGGCCACAAAGATCGATCCCTCCAGCGCATACTCCACCCGGCCCCCCAAGCCCCAGGCAATGGTGGTTACCAAACCGTTTTGGGAGAAGACGGGTTTTTCGCCGGTATTCATCAGCAGGAAGCAACCTGTGCCGTATGTGTTTTTGGCCTGCCCCGGTTGGAAGCAGGTCTGGCCAAACAACGCCGCCTGCTGATCGCCCGCCGCCCCGGCGATGGGGATGGCGGCGCCGAAGAAGGAGGGGTCCGTCTCACCGTAGACGCAGCTGCTGGGCTTTACTTGGGGCAGCATACAGCGGGGAATATCCAGTATGTCCAATATCTCCTGGTCCCAGTCCAGCGTGTTGATGTTGAAGAGCATTGTGCGGGAGGCGTTGGTGTAGTCCGTCACATGAATTCGCCCGCCGGTGAGCCGCCAGATCAGCCATGTCTCCACCGTCCCAAACAGAAGCTCGCCTCTCTCCGCGCGGACGCGGGAGCCTTCTATCGTGTCCAAAATCCATTTGAGCTTGGTGGCGGAAAAGTAGGCGTCGATGATAAGGCCAGTCTTTTGACGGATTTTGTCGGTCAGATTCTGCGCCTTCAGAACGTCGCAGTATTCCGAGGTCCGGCGGCACTGCCAGACAATGGCGTTGCAGACCGGCTCGCCGGTGGTCTTATCCCAAACAATGGCGGTTTCCCGCTGGTTGGTGATGCCTATAGCGGCCACGTCGGCGGCGGAAACACCGAGCTTGCCCATCGCTTCCGCCGCCACGCCAAACTGGGTGGCCCAGATCTCTCTGGCATCATGCTCTACCCAGCCGGGCTTGGGGAATATCTGAGTGAACTCCTTTTGCGCTGAGCTGCAGATTCGGCCCTGCCGGTCAAAGAGGATGCAGCGGTTGCTGGTTGTGCCTGCGTCAAAGGCCATGATGTACTTTGCCATGGATGTCTCCTCCTACATTTTCTCGTCTGGGACGGCTATCTATTATTTACCATAACACGAACTGTCCAAAAATGGAAGAGGGAATGGGACAGTCCCCCGCTTGCATACTGTAGAAAAAAAGGAGGAGTGTACTATGATGACAACCGCGATGCTGCTGCTGCGCAGCAGTCTTTTTTTGTCTCTGCATCTGGCAGGAAGCGCCGGAAGCTTCCCCAAGCCCCTTACGCCGGAAGAGGAACAAATCTATTTGGCCCGCTGCGCGGAGGGAGACCTGGAGGCCAGAAATGTGCTGGTCGAGAGGAATATGAGGCTGGTGGCGCACATTATCAAGAACGGATACCCAGAAGGGAAAGTTTTTATGGGAGGAAAATGGACAGGCTGTGTTCCGGGTGCGCGGCAGGGCAGTGAATATCCACTGGCAGGTGATTCTGTAGTTTTTCCCCCTCAAATAGTACTCCAAAAAGAAAATAGTAGATTTTAATGTGCAAATGTGGTGTAGTACCTATAATCTCTTATTTCTAAGCAGATTTCAAACAGCGAAGAGAATTTTGTCATGCTGTCTTTTGACGGGCCAAACATACGGGCCCGGCGTTTCCTCTTTCAAACAAGTTTGAGACA
>CAJTYO010000100.1 GCA_910584045.1 uncultured Oscillospiraceae bacterium
GACTGGGTGGCGTGGAAGCCGGAGATGGCGCCGCAGGCCACAGTGATGAACATGAAAGACCACACCGGGGTGGCGGCGGGATGCATACTGCGGAAGTTGCTCCAGATCTCGGGAATGGTGTAGTCGGGGTTGACGAAGATGCCGATGGCAACGCCCACCGCCATGACGATCAGGCAGATACCGAACACGGGGTATACCTTGCCGATGATCTTGTCAATGGAGAGGAAGGTTGCGATGAAGTAGTAAATCAGGATGACAATGAGCCAGAACAGTGTTGTGGCCAGAACACCCTCCACGCCGTTTTGCTGGAACAGCGTGACGATCAGTCCGGCGGGCCCCACGGCGAACACGGTACCCACCATGACCAGCAGCACCACGCTGAACACACGCATCACGTTCTTCATCGTGCCGCCCAGGTAGATGCCGGCGATCTCGGAGATGGACTCGCCGTTGTTGCGCTCGCTCATCATACCGGAGAAGAAGTCGTGGACGCCGCCGGCCAACAGGGTGCCGAAGGTGATCCACAGGAACACGATGGGGCCCCACAGAGCGCCCTGGAGCGCACCGAAGATGGGGCCCAGGCCCGCGATGTTCAGCAGCTGCACCAGAAACAGTTTCCACTGGGGAAGCACCACGTAGTCCACGCCGTCGTTGATCTTGACGGCGGGGGTTTCGCGGTCGTCGGGGGCAAAGGTATTCTCCACAACCTTGCCGTAGGTGAAGTACCCACCCACCAGAAGCGCGAGACAGATGATAAAACTGATCACAAAAATACCTCCTCACACAAATAGCCCGGCGCTTTGGGCACTATTGATAAATAGCGCCGCCGGCATCCTGGCTGATTTAGCGTTATTATACCACTGTGCGCCGCGGATGTCCAGCGTTTTTCGACCCCCAGCCGTTAAACCGTCTCTTTTCACAAAGATTGGAAAAATTTTTCGTCAAATATTCTGTTTCTACTCCTTGCAAACCGGAAAGATTTGGGGTATAGTGTATCTAGTTAAAATTATGTCAATATGACGGGAGGCGAATGGAATATGGGACACTTCGGCCATGACCACGACGGCCACGAGGGCCACGGGGGCCACACCCACCAGCACACCCATACCGGCGAGGACGGACAGACCTATACCCACACGCACCAGCATACCCACGGCGGCGACCACAACCACGACCACAGCGGCGTTCAGGCAGTCGCCGTGCTCCAATATATGCTGGAGCACAACATTCACCACGCCAAAGAGCTGAGCGATATGGCCTCCCAGTTCGAGGGGGAGGCGCGCCACCAGCTGCTTCACGCGGTGGAATCCTTCGACCAGGCCAACGGGTACTTGTCCGGGGCCCTGGAGGAGCTGAAAAAGCAGCGGCAGTGACAGGTCCGCCATTAAAAAAGGAGCAGCCCTATGTGCTTATCGACCATTTATAGGAATACCAAGCAGGACGACAACATCCTCTGCAAATTCGTGGCCAGCATCAACGTAGACGGGGACAAGCTGATTTTTGAAGATGTGATGGGGGAGAAAACCACCATCACCGGCCGACTGATCAGCGCGGACCTGACGGCCGGCAGCGTCATTGTGGCGGCGGAGTGAGGCAATATGAGAGAGTATGAGCTCTGCTGCGAGATTTTCAACCAGTGCAGCAACAACCAGATGCGGGACGTGGACTTCCAGGAGGTTTCCGTGGAGGACACAGACGCCTATATCCGCTCCCTGGAGCCCCGGGCGGAGATCGAGCGGGAGGACCTCGGCGGCGGCGCAGTGGTTTACCACACGAACACCGCCGGACTGTTGAAGCGGTATTCGTTTACACCGATCTGAGGTGAGTATCTCAAGGGTGGGAACGACTGCCTTGAGTACACACAGCTAAGTTACCCATGCGGCGGAGCCGCTGGAAAATAAATTTCACCTATGGAGGACTATCATCATGAGCGTAGCCGACATTTTTGAAGAAAGAGCAGCGTTTTCTTTCGAAGTATTTCCCCCCAAGACTGACGCTGGCATGGAGAAGCTGTGCGGCGCAGGCGGCGTGCTGGAGCAGCTGTATACCCTGAATCCCGACTACATCTCCTGCACCTACGGCGCAGGCGGCACCAACGTGGGCAAGAACCTGGAGGTTCTGGACAAGATTCAGAAGGACGGCAAGTGCACCCCGGTCACCCACTTCACCTGCATTGGCAACACCCGTGAGGGTATCAAGGAGCAGCTCCAGGCCTACCTCGACCACGGCATCGACCACATGTTGGCCCTCCGGGGCGACCTGCCCTTCGGCTGGACCGGCACCGGCGGCGACCTGCACTACGCCACGGAGCTGGTGAAGTTCGTGCGCAAGGAGTTCGGCGACAAGTTCACCATCGCGGTGGCCGGCTCCCCCGAGGGACACATCGCCTGCCGCAGCCTGGAGGCGGACATCGGTTTCCTCAAGCAGAAGCAGGACGAGGGCGCGGACTACATCATGACCCAGCTGTGCTGGGATATGGACCAGTTCAAGTACTGGCTGGAGGCCATCCGCAACGCCGGCATCTGGATGCCCGTGGACGTGGGCATCATGCCCATTCTGGATCAGGCGGCCACCATCAACATGGCCCTCAGCCGCAACGGCTGCGTCATGCCCCGCGAGCTGTGCGAGATCATCTCCAAGAACTGGATCTTCCCCAACCCCTTCTCTGTGGGGCTCACGGACGCCAAGGGCAACAACGCCTGCTTCGACGCCGATATCGAGGGCAAGAAGGCCAGCTTCAAGGAGGCGGGCATCGCCTACACCATCAACCAGATCGACGAGTACCGCGCCTGCGGCATCGACGGCATCCACCTGTATGCGCTGAACAAGTATGACGACGTGGCCCGGATCGTCAAGGAGAGCGGCATCGTCGATCTCTGATCTCCCGCCAAAGCGAACATTCTGCCGGATGCCGCGCCCTGCGGCGCGGCATCCGGTTCCCCTGACTTCCAATGAACAAAAGGAGAGAGCAGCTATGGCCCAAACCATCGCGCTGGCCGGCAAGGGCGGCGTAGGAAAGACGACGATCTGCGGGATGCTCATCGAGTATCTGTGCGAGAAGAAGCAGGGCCCGGTCCTGGCCGTGGACGCCGACGCCAACTCGAACCTCAACGAGGTACTGGGGGTGGAGGTGGAGGAGACCCTGGGAGACATCCGGGAGGACATCGCCCGGTCGGAGATGGCCGCCGAGCAGGTGATCCCCGCGGGAATGACCAAAGCGGACTACGCAGAAATGCGCTTTTCCGACGCGCTGACGGAGGCGGACGACTATGACCTGCTGGTCATGGGGCGCACCCAGGGGAAGGGCTGCTATTGCTTTGTCAATGGCCTTTTGACAAGCCAGGTGTCCAAGTATGCCAGAAACTACCGCTATATCGTGGTGGACAACGAGGCGGGGCTGGAGCACCTGAGCCGCGGCGTGCTGCCTCAGGTGGACACCATCCTGCTGGTGAGCGACTGCTCCCGCCGAGGGGTCCAGGCGGCGGGGCGGCTGAGCGAGATGATTGTTGACCTCAAGCTGGGCGCGAAGGAAGTGGGCCTGATTATCAATCGGGCCCCCAGGGGGGAGCTGAACCCCGGCGTACAGGAGGAGATCGACAGGTATGGCATGAAGCTGATCGGTGTGGTGCCCCACGACGACACAGTCTATGAATACGACGCGGAGGGCAGGCCCTCTGTCACCGTGCCCGGCGACAGCCCGGTCAAGCAGGCAGTGCGGAGGATCTTCGATAGCCTGACGCTTTGATGTCCCCCAGGAGATTTTTCGATTAGCCCCTGCCGGGGCGGGGGCTCTGCTGGTGCGGCGGTAAGCCCCCGTTAGACGCACACCCTTGCAGGGGGGATCGGGTTCACATGCTGGTAAGCGGAGCTCTATAAGAAAGAGCCGGTCGACTAGAAGGACGCGGGTTCAAGCGCATTTTGCCTGCTTTTGCCGCGTGACAAAAGCAAACGCAGAGTCCTATGGAGCGCCGCAAGGCGTCGCTTTTAGACATGAGCGGGCCTGCGGCCCGCTTAGCGCTGTGGCTGTCCCACTGGGTTGCGGAGACCCCGGACTATCGAATGGATAAATTGTCCCCGCCGCGCGGAGCGCGGCAATGAAAATTGAGCTGATAATTTTAATGAAGGGAGATACTTACCTATGCCTTTTGCAAAAAAGCCCCAGGTTTTCAGCGCCAAAATTAACGAACTGACGCTGGGAACCGGAGACAAGGCCGCCGTTCTGGGCGGTCAGAACGTCTTCAACCTCTATTCCTTTGACGCCCCCATAGCCAATCGCCCCAAGATCGGCATCGACGTGTCCGACGACCCCGAGCAGCCCTCCGAGGGTCTGAAGGAGTTTTACGCCGGCTGCGCCACCCTGGCAGAGCGCGCCAAGAAGGCCGCCGAGCTGCCCGAGGCTGACTTCGTGTGCATCCGCTTCGACCTGGCCGACCCCAACGGGGCCAACAAGTCCATCGAGGACTGCGTGGCCGACGCCAAGGCCGTGGCTGAGGTCGTTGACAAGCCTATTGTGGTGGCCGGCTGCAAGAACGCCGAGAAGGACGCCGACCTGTTCGGCAAGGTCTCCGAGGCACTTCAGGGCAAAAACATCCTGGTCCTCTCCGCCAAGGAGGAGAACTACAAGGGCGTGGCCGCCGGCGCGGGAATGGCCTACGGCCAGAAGGTGGGCGCCGAGTCCGCCGTGGACATCAACTTGGCCAAGCAGCTCAATGTGCTCATCACCCAGATGGGCGTGTCCGGCGAGAATGTGGCCATGAATATCGGCTCCGCCTCCGCCGGCTACGGCTTCGAGTACGTGGTCTCCACCCTGGAGCGGGTCAAGGCCGCCGCCCTGAGCCAGAACGACAACACCCTCCAGATGCCCATCATCACCCCCGTGGGCGTGGAGACCTGGGGCGTGAAGGAGTCCACCGCTCCCGAGAGCGAGAACCCCGGCTGGGGCTCCGCCGAGGAGCGCGGCATCGACATGGAGGTTGAAACCGCCGCCGCCTGCCTGGCCTATGGCAGCGACGCCGTCATCCTCAAGCACCCGGCTTCCATTCAGACCACTGCGCGGCTGGTTGCCGCTTTGATGTAAGGAGGGCCCGAACCATGGCACTGAAAGGTCTTGACATTTTTAAGCTCACCCCTAAAACCAACTGCAAGGACTGCGGCAACCCCACCTGTATGGCCTTCGCCATGAAGGTGGCCTCCGGCGCTCTCCCCATCGAGAAGTGCCCCCATATGTCCGCCGAGGCCCTGTCCACCCTGTCCGAGGCCACCGCGCCCCCGATGAAGAGCTATAAGGTGGGCGACCTGGCCCTGGGCGGTGAGACCGTGCTGAGCCGTCATGAGAAGACCCTGGTCAGCAAGACCCTGTACGCTGTGCAGGTCTGTGACTGCATGGACGAGGCCAAGCAGGACGAGGTCCTCAAGAATATCCCCGCCGTGGATTACGAGCGCATCAGCGAGCGGATGTACGTGGAGATGGTCTATGTCCGCCACAGCGCCGACAAGGCCCCCGCCGACTTCGCCGCCCTGGTCGCCAAGGCCAAAGCGCTGGGCCGTCCCCTGGTCCTTAGCTGCACTGACGTGGAGGCCATGAAGGCCGGCGTCGAGGCCGCCGCAGGCTGCGACATCATTGTGAACGGCGCCACCCCCGACAACTACGCCGATATGAGCGCCGTCGCCACCGGGGCCAAGGCCCTGCTGGGCGTCCGCGCCGACAGTCTGGATGCCCTCCATGACGTGGTGGAGAAGCTGGAGGCCGCCGGGAACAAGAACCTGATTCTGGAAGTCAGCACCGCCTCTGTGAAGGAGGCCTATGCCGACACCGTTCAGATCCGCCGGGCCGCCCTGAAGGATGGCGACCGTACCTTTGGGTATCCTTCCATCGTCAACGTGGCCGCCCTGTCCGAGGGCGACGCACACCTGGAGGCCGGACTGCTGAGCCTGTTCACCTGCAAGTACGGCTCCATCGTGGTCTGCTCCGAGATGACCTACGCCAAGGCCCTGCCCCTGTACGGCCTGCGTCAGAACATCTTCACCGATCCCCAGAAGCCTATGAAGGTCACCCCGGGCATCTATCCCATCAACGGCGCGGACGAGAACAGTCCCTGCTGCCTGACGGTGGATTTCGCCCTGACCTACTTCCTGGTGTCCGGCGAGATCGAGCGCAGCAAGATGCCCGTGAACCTGCTGATCACCGACGCGTCCGGCATGTCCGTACTGACCGCCTGGGCCGCCGGCAAGTTCTCCAGCTCCTCCATCAAGAAGTTCTT
>CAJTYO010000101.1 GCA_910584045.1 uncultured Oscillospiraceae bacterium
GGTGGAGGAGTCCATCTGCCGGGTGGCCCAGATGGGCCGCGCCGCCGGAATGCACTTGGTCATCGCCACACAGAGCCCCCGGGCGGATGTGATCACGGGCCTCATGAAGGCCAACATCCCCAGCCGTATCGCCTTCGCCGTGAAGGACGCCATCAACTCCCGGATTATCCTGGACGCTACCGGCGCGGAGAAGCTGGTGGGCCGGGGAGATATGCTCTACGCGCCCATAGGCAGCAGCAAGCCCCTGCGGGTCCAGGGCTGCTACATCACCCCCGAGGAGATTGAGCGGGTGGTCAGCTTCGTCAAGTCCACCGGCGAGGCCCAGTACTCCGACGAGGTCATGCAGAAAATTGAGGAGAATGTGCAGGAGAAGGAGCGGAAGAACGGCTCCGCTGCCCCCGCCGGCGAGCCGGAGGAGGACGAGGGTGCCGACGAGCTGTTGCCCGCAGCGGTGGAGGTTATCCTGGAGACGGGACAGGCCTCGGTATCCATGCTCCAGCGGCGGCTGAAGCTGGGGTATTCCCGGGCGGCAAGGCTGGTGGACCAGATGGAGCAGAAGGGGTATGTGGGGCCCTTCGAGGGTTCCAAGCCCAGGCAGCTGCTCATCACCCGGGCCAAATGGCAGGAAATTCAGATGGGCGGGCCCGCCGGGGCGGCGGGGGAGGCCGTCAACGGGATGGAGGCGCCTTGGGAGGAGGAATAGGCCGCCGTGCAGCGTCGGTGGGGCGGATGATTTACTTGACTTTTTTGCTCTGCTTTTTTTGCATACAGCTGTCAAGATGCGCTCTGTGTGGTCTTCTCACTGACCCGCCGCAGCCCGGTCTGGCTACCACGGTGGTCAGAGCTCTCTGTATAAATGGGCGGAAAAGCATAATTTTCCCTTGTTCCTCAGAAAAAGTTGCGGTATAATAGGTGCGCAGAAGCGCGCCGCCCTCCGTACGGGGGCGAGCGCCACGAAAAGGAGGGCTTGTAAACTATGAAAAGAATCGGAATGCTGACCAGCGGCGGGGACTGCCAGGCCCTGAACGCGGCCATGCGCGGCGTTGCAAAAACGCTGTTCAACGAGAACGAGAAAGTCGAGATCTATGGCTTTCAGGACGGCTATCAGGGGCTGATCTACGGCCGCTTCAAGCTGCTCAGCTATGCCGATTTTACCGGCATTCTCACCAAGGGCGGCACCTTCCTGGGTACCAGCCGCACCCCCTTCAAGACCATTCAGGTCCCCGGCGAGGACGGCGTGGACAAGGTGGCCGCCATGAAGCAGACCTACTACAAGCTGCAGCTGGACTGCCTGGTCATTCTGGGCGGCAACGGCACCCATAAGACCGCCAATCTTCTGCGCCAGGAGGGCCTGAATGTCATCACCCTGCCCAAGACCATTGATAACGACCTGTGGGGAACCGATATGACCTTCGGCTTCCAGAGCGCCGTGAACGTGGCCACCGAGGCCATCGACTGCATCCACACCACCGCCGCCTCCCATGGGCGCATCTTTGTGGTGGAGGTCATGGGGCACAAGGTGGGCTGGCTGACGCTGAACGCGGGCATCGCCGGCGGCGCGGACATCATTCTTATCCCTGAGATTCCCTATGACATCGACAAGCTGGCCAGGAAGATTAAAGAGCGCCACGACGGCGGCAGCCGCTTCACCATTCTGGCTGTGGCCGAGGGGGCCATCTCCAAGAAGGACGCGGCTTTGAGCAAGAAGGAGTATAAGAAAAAGCTTGCCAAATCAACCCATCCCTCCGTCTCCTATGAGATCGCCGATGAGCTGGGTAAGCGCTGCGGCCTGGAGGTCCGGGTTACCGTGCCCGGCCACACCCAGCGGGGCGGCAGCCCCTGCCCCTACGACCGGGTGTTCGCTTCCCGGCTGGGCAGCGAGGCGGGCAAGCTGATCCTCAAGGGCGAATACGGATTCATGGTGGGCTACAGAAACCGAGAGATCGTGAAGGTCCCTCTGGAGGACGTGGCCGGCAAACTGAAGATGGTGGACCCCGAGTCCTCCATCGTCAAGGAGGCGAAGCTGCTGGGCATCAGCTTCGGCGACTGATGCTTTATATAGTATAAGAAATGCAATAAAAAAGACCGGCGGCTTTTTGGGCCGCCGGTCTTTGCGTCCGCATGGCCCGCGCGTCACGCCAGGCCGGCCACCGCCACGAACACATTGGAAATCTCGTACCAGGTGGCGAAATCCACGCTGCCGGTCTGGGGCAGGTGGAAAATCTTCTGGAACTCGGTTACCGCCGCCTGGGTGGCCGGACCGTAGATCCCATCCGCCGGAACCTTTGGGATGGCGGGGTAGTTGTTGGCGATGCGGTTGAGCTGCTCCTGGACGGTGCGCACGTCCTCTCCCTCGCTGCCCGGGGCAAGCACCTGGCCGCCGTAGGACAACGGCACGCCCTCCACCTTCTCCGCGCTCTTGAGATAGATCTCCGAGCCGTAGTATTTGCGCAGGATGCTCACCGCGTCCCAGCCCTGCTCTCCCAGGGCCTGGGAGCCCCACTGGCTCAGGCCGCCGCACTGGACCCGCCGCCCGTCGCAGTACTGGGTGAACAGGGGCTGGGCGATGCCCTCCTTGGTGACGTAGGTGGTGAAGAGATCGTCCACCACCACGCCGATCTCCTCAAAGATGGTCCGTCCATAGGAGAAGGACTGGTCGAAGGCGGTGGAACTGGTGATGGTGAAGTCATAGCCCTTCCCCCGGTACCATTCGGTGTATACCCGGTTGAGGGTGAAGGAGAGGATAGCCAGCACGTTGGCCTTGATGGCCTCGGTCTTCCAGGTGGAGTAGATCTCACTGCAGGCCACGTTCTTTATGTAGTCCTTGAACCGCACCCAGTAGTTGGGGGCGGATGGGTCGTCAGGCCGCCCGGCATGTACCACGATGAACTCCGGGATCACCGGCTCCGGCAGCACCACCAGACCCTCCGGCTTGGGCAGGGGTTTGACCTCCTCCTCTGGTTCCCTGGAGGATGGCTCTCCCCACAGAGCGTGGGGAGGCAGCAGCAGGTTGCGTACGTTGAATCCTCCGGACCGGGCCGGAGAGAGGGCCGAACGCTGGATAGAGCGGCCGGTGGGCAGCACCTCCACGCCGCCGATATGCAGAGTCTCCCGCCCCTCGGCGGAGATGGTGACGTTGTAGACGGCGTAGGGCCGCTGGCCCGCCTCCGCCTCGGCCACCGACAGCTCCATGGGCGGCGCGGGCAGCTCGATAAACGGGGTCTGACCGGAGGCGTCGGTGGAGACTTCCTCCAGGATTTGCCCGTTTTCCGGGTCGCTGACGCGCACGGTGGCGTTGGGGATGGGGTCGGGAGCCTCTCCCGCCGTGACAAAAATCTGAAGATTGCCTGTGTCAAGATAAGCTGGATTCATAACGGCAGTCCTCCTTTCCGTATACTATCCTATGCAGGCGGCGGCCGCGGGCCACAGCGCGGAGGAGTGATACTATTTCTAAATTGGGAGGACAGTGCCGTCACCCGCGTCCGCCTGTGGCGGATCAGGGCGTTAGGCGGGCAGAAATCCTGGAACAGCAATGGTTTTACTCTCGAGGTTAAAGTACTTTTTGATACTTTTTCAAGCAAAAGTATCAATCAAACGGGAGGACGCTATGGAGTACATCATCAAATATACGGGGAATATTCTGTCCCTGGGCTATCCGACGGAGCTGCTGGACGCGCAGTTCGCCATCATGGAGCTGGAGGCGGCGGATCCCCGGCGGCTGCTGGAGCACCAGGAGGTGAGCTGCTATGAGCCGGCCCGGTATCTCAGCGGGCTGGCGGATCGGAGTATGGAGGCGGCCTGCATCCCTCCGGTCCAGCGGGAGAGAGGGCTGGGGCTGACGGGGGAGGGGGTGGTCATCGGCTTTGTGGACTCGGGTCTGGACCTGGGGCACCCGGAGTTTCTGGGGGAGGACGGGAACAGCCGGGTGATTGCCCTGTGGGATATGACGGCGGAGGGCACACCGCCGGAGGGCTTTCTCCATGGGGCGGTCTACACCGGGGAGGAGATTGCCGCCGGGCTGGTTTCCCCCGCCGGCGGGAGCGGCCACGGCACCGCCGTGGCCGCCATCGCCGCCGGGCGCAGCGGCGTGGCCCCCGGCGCGTCCATCGCGGCGGTGAAGCTGTCCAGCGCCCGGACCACCGACATCATGCGGGCGGTGAAATTCCTGCTGGATCAGGCGGAGGAGCGGGGAATGCCCTGCGTGGTGAATCTCAGCTACGGCACCAACTTCGGTTCCCACCAGGGGCAGTCCCTCTTCGAGTCATACATCGACCAGTCCGCCCAGCGGGGGCGGAGCGTCATCGTCTGCGCCGCCGGGAACGAGGGCAGCGGAGCCCACCACTTCCGAGGCCGGCTCATGGAGGGGGGGATCGTGGACGCGGAGTTCACCGTCTCCACCCGTCGGGAGCAGGTCTACCTGTCCCTGTGGAAGAACTTTGCCGACGAGGCGGACCTCGAACTGATCCTGCCCAGCGGGCAGAGCACTGGACTTCTGACGGAGGGGACCCGGTTTTTCCGGTTCGGCTCCGTCCGGGTGTCGGTGTTCTATGGTGTGCCCACCCACTACAGCGCCTCCCAGGAGGCCGTCTTCCTGCTGGAAGCCCCCGCCGGGGAGCTGGACGGTCTGTGGAAGCTGCGCTGCTATGGGAAGAGGGTGGCGGACGGGCGGTTTGACATATGGCTGCCCACGGTGGAGGAGGTCACCGACCGCACAGCCTTCCTCCAGCCGGAGCCGGAGCTGACCATCACCCTCCCCGCCACAGCCCTGTACCCCATATCGGTGGGGGGCTACCGGACGGAGACGGAGACCATCAGCCCCTTCTCCGGACAGGGGGATCAGGGGTGCTGGGGCCGGGTGATGCTGGATCTTACCGCCCCGGCGGAGGCGGTGCGCTCTGCCAAGGCCGGGGGCGGATACGATGTGTTCACCGGCACCAGCATGGCCGCACCCTTTGTCTCCGGTTCGGCGGCGCTGATGATGGAGTGGGGCATTGTCCGGGGCAACGACCTGTTTCTCTACGGCCAGCGGGTGAAGGCTTTTCTGTGCAAGGGGGCCCTGCGCAGTCCGTTTTTGCGTTACCCCAATCCCCAGTGGGGGTATGGGCGGCTGAACCTGTGCGGGACCATGAACGAGCTGGTCAACCATTTGGAAAGGGGGCTGTGAGGTATGCGGCTGTCACCGGAGGCGATGGAGTTTATTCACGGGGAGGATACCGTCGATTTTGTCACCCGGGCCACCGACGCCTTTTTTGATTTTGCCAGGAGCTCCACCGATGTGGTGGTGGGGCAGATGCTGTCGGGGCGGTACGTGCTGGGCTATGTGAAGGCGGAGAAATTCCATGTGCTGGAGGAGGCCCTTGGGGCGTCCTTCATCAGCTCTGTTTCCGTGATTTTGGGGCTGCTGGACCGTCCGGCTCTGGATGCGGCGGGGGTCTCCCAGGTCCACAGCCAGCCCTATCTGAACCTGAAGGGCAGGGGGGTGCTGCTGGGCATTGTGGATACGGGCATCGACTACACCCAGGAGGTGTTCCGATATGCCGACGGCACCAGCAGAATCCAGTACATCTATGACCAGACTGCCGAAGGGGAGCCCCCCGCCGGCTTCCTCCTGGGCCGGGAATACAGCAAGGCGGACATCGACGCCGCCCTGGCATCCCCGGACCCCTATGCCCTGGTGCCCGAGCGGGACGAGGATGGCCACGGAACCTTCCTGGCCTCCGTGGCCGCCGGGCGGCAGACCGAGGACTTCTCCGGCGCGGCCCCGGACGCGGAGATCATCGCTGTGAAGCTGAAAAAAGCCCGTCCCATCTACCGGGAGCGGTACTGTGTTCCGGCCAGCCAGGAGAACGCCTACGAGTCCAGCGCCGTGATGGTGGGGGTGGAGTACATCCTGCGCAGAGCCCGCCAGCTGGGCCGTCCAGTGGCCATCTGTATCGGTCTGGGGAGCAATACAGGCAGCCACGACGGCTACAGCGTATTTGAGGAGTACCTCAGCGGCGTGTCCATCCAGCCGGGGGTCTGCCTGTGCGCGGCGGCGGGCAACGAGGCGGAGGCCCGCCACCACACCGGCGGCGTCCTCCGCCCGGGGGAGCCCCCGGGACAGGTGGACCTGAAGGTGGGGGAGAATGCGGGGGACGTGTACCTGGCCGTGTGGAACACGGTGGCGGACCGGCTGTCGGTGTCGGTGCGCTCCCCCTCCGGGGAGCTGGTGGGCCGGGTGCCCGCCAAGCC
>CAJTYO010000102.1:0-2094 GCA_910584045.1 uncultured Oscillospiraceae bacterium
GTGATGACCCCGGCGTCCAGGGCCGGGGCGTAGGCCGTCAGGGGCTTCATGGAGGAGCCCACCTGCCGCTTGGCCGTGGCGCAGTTCCAGCCCAGGTTTTCCTGCTTCTCCCCCACCTTGCCCACCATGGCCACGATGTCCGCCGTGTAGGGGTCCAGAATGGTGATGGCCGACTGGAGCTGCTGGCCGTTCCGGGAGGTCACGTCCAGGTTGCTCCGGTCCTCGTAAATGCTCTCCGCCAGGGCCTGGACCTTCGGGTCCAGGGTGGTGTAGATGTGATAGCCGCTGTTGTAGAGGCGGGTGTAGGCCTCCTTCTCCGTGATGCCGTACTCGTCCTGAAGTCCCTGGACCACGTCCCGGAGTACCTGGTCCACAAACCAGGAGTTGATCTCGATTTTTCCCGTGGCCTTCTCCACAATCTCGTCGGCGGAGGTGGACCCGTCGGCGAACTGGAGAACCTCCGCCTTGGCCGCCTCGGCCTGGGCCTTGGTGATATAGGGCAGACCCGTCTCCGGGTTGATCACGTCCTCCTTGGCCATCGTGTCCAGGATTAGCTCCTGGCGCTCCTTGTTCAGCTCCCGGGGTGTGATCTTGGTGCCGTCTTTCCGGGTGTAGGTCACGTCGTACATGGGCCCGTAGAGGGAGGGGTTGTTGGTGATGGCGATGATACAGGCGCTCTCCGCCAGGCTCAGGTCCTTGGCGTCCTTGCCGAAGTAGAACTGAGCCGCCGTCTGTACGCCGCAGCAGTTCTGTCCCAGAAAGATGGTGTTCAAATACAGCTCCAGGATATACTGCTTGGTGTAGTTCTTCTCGAACTCCAGGGCCCGGAAGATCTCCCGGACCTTCCGGTTGACATAGGGCATGTCGTCCCCGGTCATATTTTTCAGCACCTGCTGGGTAATGGTGGACCCGCCCTGGCTGCCGTCTCCCAAGACCAACTCCTGTACTGCAAACAGGGTCCGCCTCCAGTCCACGCCCTCATGCTGGAAAAACCGCTTGTCCTCAATGGCTACGGCGGCCTGCCACAGATAGGGGGACATCTGGTCGAAGTCCACCAGAATGCGGTTCTCCGCGCCGTGGACGTTCTTGAACTCCTTCCAGGCCCCCGTCTCCTTGTCCTGGTAGTAGATGAAGGAGCTGAGGCTCATGGTGTAGTCCTCGGCCCGGACCTCCACGTTGGGGACCACTACGGTTTCAATATACTCCTTAAAAAAGTGCAGGCCGATCAGCGCCGTGCAGACGCCCACCAGCAGGATTGTCCACAGCGTGATAAAAATCCACTTCACAACGCCCAGGGCAACCCCCAGGGCCGTACGTCTGGGCCTTCTGCGCCTGGCCTGAGGCCGGGGAGACGCCGTCTCTCTTCTTCCGTGCTGCTCCAAAGTAACAAATACCTCCTTCGCCACAAGGGGCACAGAACTTCCATAAATTTCAGGAAATCCCTATTTTTTATTGTACCATCCCTTGTCAACATTGAAAATGTCAGATTTCGCCGAAAAAAAGTTGCCGTATCACATGGATTTATGGATTTTGGGCAGACTAACTCCATTCACCGCTATCAACTTTTCGCCTTTTTCACGAATTAACCTCTTGCAATCGGCGGCATTTCCGTGTAAAATACAGATAAGCTCAAAAAAGGAGGCCTCCCATGAGTGAAGATTTTGGCCCGACGTTCCTTACCGTTACCGATGAGGAGGGCAACGAGCTGGTTCTGGAGTTTATGGATGCACTGGAGTACAACGGCCAGCTTTATCAAGCATTCTTCCCCGCTGAAACCGAAGGGGAGGAAGATGACCCGGACGCCGGGCTGGTGATTTTGAAAGTCCTTCACGAGAACGGTGAAGATCTCCTCTCCACCCTGGACTCTGATGAGGAGCTGGAGTCGGTGTATGACCTTTTTATGGAGTCTTTATTTGACGGCGAAGAGTCATGATGCTGCGCGCACAGCATTATTAAAATGAAATTAAGTACCCTGCGGGGTGCGTGATAGATCTTTTTTTAACCCACATTTCGTTATAAGGGACGCTGGATCAGCCCGTGGTTCGCAGGCCTCCCGGCTGCCGTTCGCGGCTGGAAGTTGGAAGCGGTAAAGCG
>CAJTYO010000102.1:2194-5992 GCA_910584045.1 uncultured Oscillospiraceae bacterium
TGAGAGGACTGAAACACAAATGAGCGCATCGAGAGAAAAGCAAAACCGTCAGGCCGCCGCAGGCCGGACCGACCCCAAAACCGCCCGGGAAGCCCAGCAGCGCAAAGAAGAGAAGCGGAGCAACCTCCTCTACGGCGTAATCGCCGCCGCCGTCTTGATTGCGGTGATCGCCTCTTTTGTCTGGCGCAGCGATTTTATCCCCAAGACGACCACCGCTGCCACGATCGACGGAGAGAAGTACACGGTCGCTGAGGTAAATTACTACTATCAGACCGCTTACCGCAACTTCCTGGACCAGTATTCTTACTTCACCAGCTACCTGGGCTTGAACACCAACGCCACTTTGCAGAGTCAGGCGATCAGCGAAACCGCTGCCGCTATGCTGGGCATTGAGCTCCCTGAGGTGGACCCCGACGCCGCCAAGGACCCGGACCGGGACCCCCTCGCTCCTATTGGCATGACTTGGCACGACTATTTTCTGGACCAGGCCCTGGACAACATGACGGTGATTCAGGCCGCCCTGAAATCCGCCGAAGCTGAAAACTTTGCCTACCCTGCCAGTGTTCAAGTTCAGTATGACGACAACATGAACGCCCTTAAGTCCGCGGCCGCGGCCAGCGGAATCTCCGTCAGCCAGTATTTGAAAGCCAACTTCGGCGCCGGCCTCACAGAAAAAGTCTACGGTGATCAGCTGATGCGGGTTCTGCGCTACAGTGCTTACGCCGACGCCTATCAGAACAGCCTGTCTTATTCTGACAGCGAGCTGGAGGAAGCTTACAGCGCGGATCCCAACTCTTACGATCATGTTTCTTACGAGAGCGTCTCCATTTCCGGCGCCGCCGAAAGCACCACGGACGCCGAAGGCAACACCGTAGAACCCACTGAGGAGGAGTCCGCTGCGGCTCTGGCGGCTGCTCAGGATGCCGCTCAAACCATTTTGAACGGCTTTGAAACCGGCGGAAACCTGGAAGACCTGGCCAACGAGAACGACGGCACCTATAATAAAAACGAAAGCGGCAGCTATACCTCCGGCAGTGTTCTGAGCGAGTGGCTGTACGACGGTGCCCGGAAATCCGGCGATGCCACCACCCTGGCGGACGGCACCGTCCAGTACGTGGTCGTCTTCCACGATCGTTTCCGGGATGAGAATCCCACCATTGATATCCGGCACATCCTGGTTTCCCTTGGAACCGGCTCCATTGCCGAAGGCGAAGAAGGTTATGAGGATGAGCAGGCCCAATTGAAAGCCGACGCCCACGCCAAGGCCGAAGCGCTGCTTTCCCAGTGGCAATCCGGCGAAGCCACCGAAGCTTCCTTTGCTGATTTGGCTATGAAGGAATCTGTGGACGGCTCCAAGTATAACGGCGGCCTCTACACGGAGGTTTATCAAGGGCAGATGGTTGCTGAGTTCAACGATTGGTGTTTTGATGCCGCCCGTCAGCCCGGCGATACCGGCATAGTGGATACTCAATTTGGCTCTCATGTTATGTATTTCTCCGGCGTAAACATGAACCGCTGGCAGACTCAAGCAGCCACCGCCTTGCGAAACGAAGCTTATACCGTCTGGGAGAACAATCTGACGGAGAATATTACAGTCCAGCGCGATGAGTCCGGCATGAAATTGATTGGCTAATCGTCATATTGTGAAGAGGCCGGCTTGTGCCGGCCTCTTTCTCCAACATATACATTAGAACTTTAAATAAAGAAAGAGAGGGAGCGCTCATGCTGGTTGGAACACTCGTCAATACCGGCGCAGTAATTGTTGGCTCTTTGATCGGCCTTCTGTTGGGCAACATCTTGCCGGAACGGCTGCGGGACACCGTGATGAAGGGCCTGGGCCTATGCACTCTGTCCATAGGCATCGAAGGGATGCTGGGAAGCAGCAACGCTTTAATTGCCATTATTTCTGTAGCTTTGGGGACCATCATCGGTGAGCTCTGCGACCTGGACGGGCGCCTGAACCGCTTCGCGGAGGGCCTGGAGAAGAAATTTCAAAAGAGCAGGAAGGAGGGGCGGCCCTCCTTGGCGGAAGGCTTTACCACTGCCACACTGCTTTTTTGTGTAGGCGCCATGACTATTGTAGGCGCTTTGAATGATGGGCTTATGGGAAATCACGAGATGCTGTTCACCAAGGCTACCTTGGACTTTGTCTCCTCCATCGTCTTCGCCTCCTCCTTGGGAATCGGCGTGATGTTGTCGGCCGCGGCCATATTTGTAATTGAGGGCGGGATCGCCTGTCTTGCCAGTCTGGTAGCGCCTCTGCTCCAACAGAACCCCGCCACGATCTCTGAGATGACGGTAGTGGGCTCTATCCTCATTATAGGATTAAGCCTGAACATGCTGGGTATTACAAAACTAAAGGTCATGAACTATGTCCCAGCCATTTTCCTGCCCATTCTGCTCTGTTATTTTATGTGATTCCAGCCTTTCAAAAAGCGCGCTTTCACGATCAGTGAAGGCGCGCTTTTCTATT
This sequence comes from uncultured Oscillospiraceae bacterium, assembly GCA_910584045.1. Classification (GTDB taxonomy): domain Bacteria; phylum Bacillota; class Clostridia; order Oscillospirales; family Oscillospiraceae; genus Pelethomonas. The sequence continues at coordinate 4,668 of CAJTYO010000102.1, forward strand.
GAGGAATATTGTCATACATTCCCAGCCATGGTAAAATAGGAGCAGAACACCTGACAATGGAGGGACATCAATGCCTATATACTTGATCCTGCTCCTTGCACCGCTCATAGGCGTTTTGATCTATCTGCTGTACTGCCAAGGCTTCGTAGTAACAAAGAGTATCTCCGCCGTCCTGTTTATTTTCCGGCCCGGAAAACAGACCGACCGCGTCTCCCTGAACTCCTGCACCGGCTGGCTCCGGCACGCGCGCCGCTTCCGCCAGAGCGGGACATACAAGTTTTGCCTCGACTGCCGACTATCAAAAGGAAGCGCGAGTGTGACTCTGCTGGACAGCCGGAAACAGGAACTGCTGCACCTAAGCCGGGAGAACTCCGCTGGAGAAATCGAACTAAACAGGGCCGCCCGGTATTATCTACGCTGGGACTTCCAACATGCCACAGGGAACTGTGAACTGCGCTGGTAGGCTATTCAGCTCCAGAAACAAAAAACAAGACAGGCTACCGAAGTAACCTGTCCTGTGTTGGCGCCACCAATCTTCCCGGGCCGTCGCCAGCCAAGTATTGTAGGCAGAAACGAGCTTAACTACCGTGTTCGGAATGGGAACGGGTGGACCCTCGCTCTAATCAGCACCAACTTCGTCGGGGCGAAATCTGCTCTGCTCCTTTGCCCCCTCCTCTTTGCCAAAAATCAAAATTTTAGGCGGCTGGGGACGAGAAACGTTTAAGCATCGCTCCGTATGTTAACTGGGTAAGACCCAGACAACAAACTATTATATGACGCTTCTATTCAATTGTCAAGCACTTTCTTCTTTAAGAAAGTTTGGTGACCCGTACCGGATTCGAACCGATGTTAACGGCGTGAGAGGCCGCTGTCTTAACCACTTGACCAACGGGCCCGGTCGTCGCAAACTGCGCTTCACTCACTCCCGTCATCAGCCTTCGGCTTCTGTCGAGAGCTCCCTTCGCTCTGTTGCTCCTCCCCTTCCTCAGCAAACACTCCCTTGGTTTGCTTCGGATTCTCACGGGGGACGATGGACGAAAGGACAAGAGTAGGAACGGGGACATGCCTGAGGGGACTCTCTGAACCAGGTGTATCCCCTGGATACACCCAGCTCAGAACTGGTGCACCTTCACGGACTCGAACCGGGGACCCACTGATTAAGAGTCAGTTGCTCTACCAACTGAGCTAAAGGTGCATACCGTCGGGTACGCATACCCTGCGCCCTCAAAACCGAACAATGTGATTACTGATCTTTCAGGCCGCCTGCACTTTCGTAGGTCAAGCCCTCGGGCTATTAGTACCGGTCAGCTCCATACATTACTGCA
>CAJTYO010000103.1 GCA_910584045.1 uncultured Oscillospiraceae bacterium
CTGTGAGCCGACCTGCCCCCACCAGGACAAGCGGGGCAACCCGGCCTGGTGGCTGAAGCAGGTGGCGGAGGGCAGCAAACATGGCAAGGGGACAGTAACTGTTGAGGACATCATAACGGCGGGGCGAAAGATATTTGGCCTCATACTTACAGACCGGCACATGATGGGCATGAACCAACGGAAACTTAACCGTACAGTAGACTATGTTCGCATTGCAATCAATGAGATTTTTACACCGGAGACACTTCAAGAGGTCATAGGCATAGGTGACCAGTGCATAGCAAACGCTACCGACCATCAAACCGATTGAGAAGCTCAATCAAAAGCCGTTTGCTGACCATTTCGGACTTTGAGCAAAGATTTTCCCCGTTTGCACATTGCTCAAACTGGGTGGGAGTAAGAAATACACGGCATAAATCAAACATTTCGCAACACTTACCAGCTTCGATGTTCCGAATAGCCCGGTCAGCACGAACGAGGGCCTCACCAGCAACACCCATAGCAATCACCTCCTATTACGCCCACATCATACCATAGGGCCGGGAAAGGGACAAGCGCCCACAGGACGGAGAAACCCGGCCTGTGGGCGAAGGAAGTGCTGCCTTTCAACCTTGCTCCACCTCTGGACACGGAGGGCCTGTTGACAAAGCCCTATTCTGAAAAATTAAGCAGATTTTTATGGCTTAATTGTATTAAGGTAAGGTCCGCATTGTAGCAAAGCCGCCGGTTCGGCAAGCGGCTATCGTCCTGACCGCGCCGCAGTTCCGAGTAGATGGAGGATAATGGGGCATTCAGCTTGTCCGCGATTTCTTTCACCTGGACGCCAGCTTACCAAAGCCTTTGAATGGTCCTTCGCTCCTCATAAGTGCGGGATGTATAACTAGCCATACCCTTTTCACCCCCTAATAGGCATAAAAAATTAGCTTGCGGGGTGCAAGCTGATCTGTGCTTGTTCCCTGCAAACTAATAGTAATGGCTGCCAAAAAAGAAGTTGACAACACAACATTTTGGGTGTATGATACAAAAGTTGTGTTGTCAACTTTTATAATATCCCAAAAGGAGACCCGGAATGGTAGAACGGTTTGCTCGCTTTTCCCTGGCGATTTTTGAAATTTCCCGTTGCTGGCACAAGCTGGCGGCGGCGGAGATGGCGGCCTACGGACTCAGGGGCGCCCATGCCATCTACCTGACCGCCATGTACCGTTGCGGGGACGGGGTCACCGGCCCACAGCTGTGTGAGCTGTGCGGCAGGGATAAATCCGATGTGTCCCGCACCATCGCTGTCTTGCAGGAAAAGGGCTTTGTAACCAAGGAGGGCGTCAATCAGAGCCTCTATCGGGGTCTGCTGAAGCTTACCGACCAGGGGCGGGCGGCCGCGGAGCAAGTTTGCAGGCGGGCGGCCTTGGCGGTAGAGTTGGCGGGAGGAGATCTCAGAGAGGAGGAAAGAGAATGCTTTTACAGGGCGTTGGAGTCCATTACCGGACATCTACAGGAAATCAGCCGGAAAGGACTCCCCGAGCGGCCATGAATCCCTTGATAAAGACCTATTGCAGGGCATATCAGTTGGCTTTCCGGTTGGCCATGCCGCTGCTGCCCTACCGGGAACCGGAGCAACTGGAGAGCATCCAGGCCTTGCCGCCTCTGCTGGATAGGCTGGGCGTTGGCTCGGTCCTGCTGGTCACAGACCGACCCCTTCGGGAGGCTGGAATCACCGGGCCTCTGGAGGCGCTGTTGGCGCAGACCGGTATCCGATGTGCAGTCTACGACGGTACCCGGGCCAATCCCACGGTCCAAAATGTGGAGGAGGCAAGAGAGCGGTATCTGGCGGAGGACTGCCGGGGAATCATTGCCTTTGGCGGCGGCTCCTCTTTGGACTGTGCCAAGGTGGTAGGGGCCAGAATCGCCTATCCCCGGCGGAGTGTCAACCAGATGCGCGGCCTGCTGCGGGTGCTGCGCCGCCTGCCGCCCCTGATCGCCATTCCCACCACCGCCGGCACCGGCAGCGAGGTAACCGTTACCGCTGTCATCACGGACAGCCAGCGGAAGCACAAGTACACTATGAACAACTTTACCATGATCCCCCATTATGCAGTACTGGACCCGGCGGTCACCCGGACCCTGCCGCCCGCGCTTACCGCCACCACAGGTATGGATGCCCTGACTCACGCGGTAGAGGCATATATTGGAGGCTCTACCACCAGAGAGACCCGGCGGTTGGCGCTCGAAGCGGTGCGGCTTATTTTTGAGAATATCGAAACTGCATACCAAAACGGGGAAAATATGGAGGCCCGAAAAAATATGCTCCATGCTGCCCACATTGCGGGCATCGCCTTCTCCAAATCCTATGTGGGCTACATCCACGCCGTGGCCCACTCACTGGGCGGGCAGTACAATATCCCCCACGGTCTGGCCAACGCAGTGCTGTTGCCCGCTGCGCTGGAGGCCTACGGCCCCTGCGTTCATCGAAAGCTGTGGGAGCTGAGCCAAAGCGCCGGCGTGTCGGTGGAAACAGCATCTGAAGAGGCAGGGGCCGCCGCCTTTATTTCCGCCATCCGGCGGCTCAACCGGCATCTGGGTATCCCGGAGAGGCTGCCGGGCATCCGTCGGGAGGATATACCCGTCATGGCGGCCCATGCCGCCCGGGAGGCCAACCCTCTTTACCCCGTACCCCGACTGATGAGCGCGGCGGAACTGGGGCGGTTTTATGCCGCCGTTTCTCAATAAAACTGGGGAGGACATATGAACATCCACAAAATTGTTGAAAGCCAGCGCCGGTTTTTCCGTACCGGGGCCACCCTGCCGGTATCCTTTCGCAAGGAGATGCTTCAAAAGCTGCTAAACGCGGTAAACCGCCATGAGGCGGAGATTGGGGCGGCTCTGGCTGCCGACCTGGGGAAGAGCGGCTACGAGAGCTTTATGTGCGAAACCGGTCTTGTGCGGGGCGAGATCAGCTGGATGCTCCGGCATGTGGGACGTTTGGCGCGGGAACATACCGTCTCTACGCCATTGGCCCAGTTTGCCGCCCGCAGTTTCATTAGGCCGTCCCCCTACGGCGGCGTCCTGATTATGAGCCCGTGGAACTACCCGGTGCTGTTGACGCTGGACCCCCTGGCCGACGCCATCGCAGCCGGGAATACCGCCGTGGTAAAGCCAAGCGCCTATGCCTCCGCCACTAGCGCCCTGCTGGCAAAGCTGATTGGCGAATGCTTCCCGCCGGAATATGTGGCCGTTGTCACCGGTGGCCGGGAAGAGAACGCAGCGCTGCTGGAGGAAAAGTTCGATTTTGTCTTCTTCACCGGCAGCCAGGCCGTGGGACGGGAGGTCCTGCGCCACACGGCGGAGCGACTGACCCCGGCGGTGCTGGAGCTGGGAGGCAAAAGCCCGTGTATTGTGGATAAAACCGCCAGACTGCCTCTGGCAGCCCGGCGGATTGTATTCGGCAAGTATCTCAACTGTGGACAGACCTGTGTGGCCCCGGACTATATCCTCTGTCACAGCAGTGTGAAAGACCAGCTGGTGGAGCTGCTGCGCAGGGAGATCCGGCGGCAGTACGGCGAAAATCCTCTGCAAAACCCAGACTACGGAAGAATCGTCAACGAGAAGCATTTCCATCGCCTGCTGGGTCTGATCGACCAGAGCAAGACGGTCCTCGGTGGGCAGACCGCCCCGGGGAGTCTGCAAATCGCCCCCACCATTCTGGACGCTGTCGCAGAGGATGATCCGGTGATGCAGGAGGAAATTTTTGGCCCCATTCTGCCCATTCTCACCTATAACCGTTTTGAGGAGCTATATGAGCGTCTGGCGGATAAGCCCAAGCCCCTGGCCCTGTACCTGTTTTCCGAAGACCGGTCACGAATCCGGGAGGCCATGGGCCGCTTCCAGTTCGGCGGCGGGTGTGTCAACGATGTGGTTATCCACCTGGCTACCAGTGCCATGGGCTTTGGAGGCGTGGGAGAGAGCGGCATGGGGGCATATCACGGCCGGGCGGGATTTGAGGCATTTTCCCACCAAAAGAGCATAGTAGACAAGAAGACCTGGATGGACCTGCCAATGCGCTACCAGCCCTATCAGAAGAAGCTGTACGGCAAGCTGCTGCACATGTTCCTTCGATAAATCATTTGAAAATGTGAGGAATGTTTTATGGAAACAACTGTTAAGCCGAAAAAGCTTTGGAAAAAAATCCTCTTAGGCGTTCTGGCGGCGGTTCTGGCACTGCTGCTGGTATTGGTGATCGCTGTTTTTGCCCTGTGGCACAACGAGATTTTTTCCATGGCCAGCATGAGGCTCCTCCGGGAGCGGGACGACAGCCATATGGATGGGGCCGTATACGCCATGGACGTGAAGGGCGGGTTTTACCTGGACGAGTTTGTGGCGCAAGGAGGCGCCTCCAGCGACGCGGAGCTGATCTCTTTTATCACCGGCAATATCACCAGAGGGCTGATTCCCATGCGCATCAGCGAGTCGGAGATCGCCTGCTCCTCCTTTACCGCTGCGACGCCGGAGGGGGACCGTCTTTTTGCCCGGAACTACGACTTCGCAAAAACAAACACCTGCATCGTCCGCACCCAGGCCAACGAGGGCCGTCATGCCTCCATCTCCACGGTGGATCTCCAGTTTCTGGGGCTGGATGTGGAGAAGAACGTGGAGGGACTGGCCAACCGAATCACCTGTCTGGCCGTTCCCTACATTCCCCTGGACGGCATCAATGACGCCGGTGTGGCGTGCGGTATCTATATGACCTACCAGGGTGGGGACGCTGTGCCCACGGACCAGCGGACGGACCGACCTGACATTACCTCTACCACGCTGCTGCGGCTGATTCTGGATTACGCGGACAGTGTGGAGGATGCGGTGGAAATCGCCTCCAGCTATGATCTTCACGACTCCGCCAAAACCTCCTACCACTACATGGTTGCCGATGCAAGCGGCAGAAGCGCCATTCTGGAGTGGGTGGGGGAGACCAACGCCTCGGACACTGACGGAACCAGGCGGGAACTGGCGGTGACCTATAACGACGGGGACAGCCACATTGGCGAGGCCGAAGCAGCCAGCGATGTCCAATGGATTACAAATTTTATCGTTCAACCCGACTACTACGGATCGGACGAGGAAAAGAAGGGATACGACCGTTACCTGCGGATTGGGGAGGAATTGACCCGAACCGGCGGCGTGGTGGAGGATGAGCAGGCGGCCATGGATATCCTGGCCATTGTGGGCCGCAGAACCTGGAACAACGACGATAGCAACAGCTGTACCGTCCACAGTGCGGTCTATAATCTGACAGACAAATCCGTGTTGTGGGTTCCCAACGAGCACTATGGGGAAAATGGAGCGGTTTACCGGTTTGAGCTGGACGGATAAGCGTCCGCAGAATGCTGATGCCGGGAACGCTTCGGCAAAATATTGACGATAGGATCAAACCAGCGATGAAAAACGGGTTGCAAACAGATTGATTGCAACCCGTTTTTATGTATTGACGCACTCAAAAAAAAGTGGATCGGGAGTTTGAAAAAGTATACTTTTTCAAACTCCCGATCCTTATTGCTTACACCCATATAATCGGCTGGAAATTCGAAAAAATAAGGGGGGTTCCGGAATTTTTTT
>CAJTYO010000104.1 GCA_910584045.1 uncultured Oscillospiraceae bacterium
GTAGTCAGTTTTGTCCTCCCGCTGGATTTGCGCCGCGAGGAACTCCTCATCGCTGATGAGACGTGGGTAGACGCCTGTCCCCAGGTATTTCCCATTCTCCAGAATCCGCTTGACCATGTGCTTATTCCACTGGCTGGTATGCTGGTGGTAGGGGATGTTCCCTCTGCTCATCTCCTCCGCGATCCTGCCGAAGGAGGCCCCCGCCAGGTAGCGGGTGAAGATGTTCTGAACCGCGTCAGCCTCCGTAGGGCAGGGGATGGTTTCGCCGCCCCGCACCATGTAGCCGAAGGGGGTCTTTCTCTGCCATGCCATTACCGTACCGCCTTTCCAATCCGCTCTGTCAGCTCCAGGCCGTTGAGCAGGGTGAATTTCAGGGTGTCCGCCGAGACGATCACGATCCGCCTGACCAGTGACTCGAACAGCTCCTGGCTGGGTTCCCCCAGCCACTGGGGGCCGTCCTCCAGGCAGTCCAGCATGATTTCGGTGTCCTGGATCTGGGTGTCCTCGCTGGTGGAGTCCATGATGCGCCGGCGCAGCCGTCTCAGCGTCCTCAGCTTCTGCTCGATCTCACCCTGCTGGGATAAATAAAGAGCAGGATCAACGTACCCTTTCGACTTCAGTCGAACCAGTACGAGATTCTGCTCAGACAGACGGGCGATTTCTTTGTCGATGTCGCTGATTTTGCAGTTTGTGCGCAGTTCCCGCTCCCGCAGCTCCCGGAGCTGCTCCAGCACGGTACGCAGGATCGTGCCGCCATCCGCTTTCAGCTTGTGGTAGAGCCGAAGCAGGGCCGCTGTGATCTCCGCCTCCGGCACCTGGGGGACGGGGCAGCGGGACTTGGCGTCGTCATGGCGGTTGCACACCCAGTAGGTCTTGCCGTTGGTGACCTTCCTGCGGCAGATGGAGCCGCAGCCCCCGCAGACAATGCGCTTGCTGTAGACCGACGCCTCCGGCTTGGAGGAGTTACCGGCGAACTGCGTCCGGCGAAGGGCCATCAGGTCTTGCACCCGCTGGAAGTCCTCCTTGGACACAATGGGCGGGTGGCAGTTCTCCACGAAGTACCGGGGCTTCTGTCCCCGGTTCGGCACCTGCCGGAAGGGGATGGTATCGGTGGCGAAGCTCTTTTGCCAGAGCATATCGCCGGTGTAGGAGACGTTGGTCAGGATGTACTGCACCGTGTTTGGATACCATCCCTCTCGGCCATGGCCCCGGACAGCCCCCAGCTCATTCAGCTCATGGGCGATATCCGCCGTCCCCTGGCCCTTGAGGTAGGCGTTGTAGATATACCGGACGATCTCCGCCTCCTCGGGGATGATCTCCAGTTCCCGCCCTGCCAGCCGGTAGCCGTAGGGGGTAGACGGAGGGACGAAGATTCCCTTCTCCATCCGCATCCGAACGCTGACCCTCATATTGTTGGAGTGGTTGGTGGACTCCATCTGGGAGAAAGCGCCGTAGATCTGGGCGATCTGCTCGGTGGTCATCTTCCCGGTGTCGATGTTCTCTTTCTCGAAGCAGATGGAGATGCCCAGCCGGAGCAGTTCCCGCACATACCGGATGTAGTCCGTGGTGTTCCGGGCGAAGCGGGAGGTGGACTTGACCAGCACCCGGTCGATCTTCCCGTCACGGCAGTCCGCGATCATGCGGTTGAACTCCTCACGCTTCCGGGCCTCCAGTCCGGACAGGCCCTCGTCGGCGTAGACGTCCACCAGTTCCCAGTCCTCCCTGGAGGAGATGAACTTGGTGTAGAAGTCCACCTGGGCCATGTAGGAGTTGAGCTGGTCAGCCGAGTCGCTGCTGACCCTGGCGTATGCCGCCACCCGGAGCTTCGCCGCCTCGGGCTTCCTGGGGTCAATGACGGTAATTCTCGGACGCCTTGCGGCAGTAGTGTTTGTCTGTACCATATCTTTTTTGACCTCCTTTCTGCGACACACAATATCACAAGTTTTTTGAAACAGCTATTCACCAATACCAACCAAAAACAGCCCTCAAAACCAAGCAGAATGTACCTGTTCTCAGGCAAAAATCAAGGTGGGCCGGAGCCGCCGCTTCAGTTCGGCCTTGGCCCGCTCCGTCTCCGCTTCCGACAGGAGCTTTCGCTCCGCCATACTCTCCAGCATCCGAAGAGCGGAGAGGAAGGTGACATTGTCCCGCAGTTCCTTTGTAGTCATAGCATTAACGCCCTCCTTATCTGAGAGCCGCCCATCGGGAACCGTGAGCGGCCCCGATGGGTTAATGGAAAAACAGCAGAGATACAGTCTCCGCTATGTATATAGTTCAGCGGTATGTTTCCGCAAGCCCCACGCTGATGTGCAGAGCGGCGTCCACTTCCCACATCTTGTCCTCACCCACGCTGCCCATGTACTCACCCAGGCGGGACTTGTCCAGCGTCCGAACCTGCTCCAGCAGGACAGTGGAATCCCGGAACAGGCCGCAGGCCGCGCCCTTGAGCCGCACATGGGTGGGCTGGCGCTTGCCCTTGACGTACCCCGTAATGGCGGCAGCGATGACGGTGGGGCTGTGGTGGTTGCCCACGTTGTTCTGGAGGATCAGGACAGGCCGGATGCCTCCCTGCTCCGAGCCGGTGACCGGCGTGAGATCGGCGTAATAGATATCGCCCCGCTGAATGGGACGGGTCCTCTTGAAATCCATAGTCGTTTTCTCCTCTGTTTTGAAAAGACGGGGCCGCTCCTGCGCAGGTTGGCGCAAAGATATTGCTATCCTTTTTGCGGAGAGCGGCCCCGCTTTCTTATCGTTGATCATTTGCTGGCTCTATTCGACACTACTTCCCGAGCCTTGGGCGGCAGTCTGGAACTGTGCTGGCGCACATCACGGGCGTTTCACCCCTCCGAGGTTCTCTCCGAGCTGCCCCCATTGCGTGATCCTGCGTAGCAGGGCTGTGGCTGGGCAGGAGTATCATTGTGTTCTGACGGGGTCGTTGCGAAACAGCTTGCCAGGGCTGTTTTGGGATGGATGGGGACCGCTGGGCACCTTATTTGGCCGTCTTTTATAACAGAAAAGAAAATTCACTGCAATTCCTTTGCCGCTACAGGTGGTCTTGGCGCATCTGACCTATCGCTTTCCGTTTCTCACACGGACCGTCAGGGAACGTATTCCAGTTGCCGGATATGACCGCAGGGCGCGGTGTTTTTCAAAGAGCACGAGGGGCTGTTTTGCCCTCTCATCCCTTTACCACAACCTCCAGAGCCTGAAACCGACATTATTTTTTCAAAAATTCCAAAACAAATTTTTCAAAGGCTTCTTTCCGCCTCTGAACAGTCCGATCACTGAGACGGTATTTTTTGCATAGATCGTTTGTGCAGGAACGCTTTGCCCCGGCCATGTAGAGATCCATCAGCTCCTCCGCCCAGGGCTGCCAGGCCCGCAGCGCACATTTCAGTTCTTCTATGAGAACCTGATCCGCTACAGCGCCCTCGAGATTGAATCCAGAGGGAACGCATTCGTGCAGCGTCTCTACATCAGTATCCGGGACTCCGGCGTCCAGAGACTGATGTGTATAGCGCATACCAAGCTTACGATTCTTCTGTCTGATCGTATTTTTGCTGTTCCACTCCCGATGCTCCGAGGCGGGCACTTCGATATACATACAATCCACTTCATCCCCGTCCTCAATACAGTCCTTCATGAAGCGGCGGCGCTGCTCTAACGGCAGCCGCCTGTTTTTTTTCAGAATGGCGTCCCACTCCTCTTGTGTCGCGGCGGCAAGCTGCCGGGTACCGTTGACCTGCTTATAGACCAAATATGTAAATTTCATTTGGGTGATCTCCAATCTCAAAATTTGGGGGAAAGGTGCGGTTTTGAGATTGGAGGTCACGGGTATTTCGCTGTATAGGGCTGCCAAAAGTGCAGAGACATAAAAATCCTTTCCGCCTTTCAGCTGGCGAAAAGGACAACAAAAAAGGAGCCTTACACATAGCTAAAAAGCTACCTGTAAGGCTCCGAACGCGATGGCTCCCGTAGTTACATCCCTGATATCCCGGCCTGCCGCGGCCCGAGTATCGGGCGGGGCCGGTCAGGAGAGGCAGTGTAGTGCGATGTGATACGCTGCCTGCTCGGTGATGACGGGCGGTTGGTGCGCTTGACTAAGTATTGGGGTTGAGGGAGAGACGGGATCACGCTCCCGCCTGCTGCTGCTCAATATTTACTTCTCTCTGAAATATCATGCCGATCTGTGCCCCGCATTTTGGACATTTGGTGAACCACTCCGCCTTGGCGGACTGCCGTGGCCCGAAGAGCCGCAGGTGCGCGGGATCTGTCTGGCTTGCCGCGTCCAGAATACGGCCCCGGTGACAAACCGGGCAGTAGATCGTGCGGGATTCCTTCTCCTTCATTTCCACCTCCTGCTGTTCCCTTTTTAGTGAACATAACGATAAAACTTTACAGCAGTCGGTGGTTGGTGAGCCGGATGCGCATGGCCTGTCTGGACACCTGAAACACATCGGCCATATCGTCGATGAGCTGGCCGTCCTGACGGCCTCCCCGGAGCTGGTAGAAGCACCGCTTGATTTGGGCGATGGGCATAAGGATGGCGGAGCCAAGCATATTGGCCTGTACTTCCAGGGTAGTCTCGGACTGTTCTGTAATCATAGCCGCGCTCCGGCCTGTGCCGGTGTACAGCTTTTTGTGGAGTATCCAATGGGCCAGCTCGTGGGCGCAGGTAAAGCGCAGACGGCCTGTGCTGGCGTCCTCCTCACAGAGCGAGGCGTCAATGAGAATGGTGCCGGCCCGGACAGGGAAGAGGGTGTACTCCCGGTTTTCCATGTCATACACCGCCTCCAGACCTTCGTCAAAAATGGTCTTGCCCAGGATGCGGCCATTCTTCCGGAGATACTGGTACTCCAGGGATACGCCGTGGGCCTCGATCATCTCCTCAATGGGGACGGCGGCAGGGGAACCGTAGTACAGCGCGGAATCATAGCCGCACAGCACCTTTCGCGCGATATTTTCAAGCACCTGTTCCTGATAATAGATATTTGTCATGGTCCATCCCTCCTGTTCTTGGACGTCCGTTTGGTGATACGGTCAATAAACTCCTGCCACTCCTCGTCAGTGGCATCCACCTCCTTGGCGGTGCGCAGAGCGGCGCGGACGATGTCCCGCTCCATGATATACTCCGGCAGGTCTGCCGGGACCTTCATTTTTTGGGACGCGGCTGCCAGATCCAGAAACAGCTCCCGCTCCTCTTTGCTCAGATGCAGTTCCTCTGCCAGCCTGTCCAGATGTTCCTTGGCCGGCGCAGGTTTACGGTCTGTTTCGATGATGCTCATATATACGGGAGACAGGCCCAGCCGCGCGGCCAGCCCCCGGAGGGAAATTCCCAGCGCCATCCGCTTCTGGCGGACAAAGGCGCCGAATGTCTGATTCATTTTGCATACCCCCTTTATCGTTTACCCGGTAGTAAACGGCTTGACCATAGTATATCGTGTCTTTGTTCGATTGGCAAGAGGGCAAAAATGAGGTGTCCCCAGTTGGGAACACCTCAC
>CAJTYO010000105.1 GCA_910584045.1 uncultured Oscillospiraceae bacterium
GCTGAAATTTTCCAACCGCGGCGGGACAATTCCCAGAGAGAAGCTGGAGCGAATCTTTGAGCAGTTTTACCGGCTGGACACGGGACGCGGTTCCAGTGGGGCCGGGCTGGGTCTGGCTATCGCCAAGCAGATCGTCACGCTCCACAAGGGGACGATCACGGCGGAGAGCGAGGACGGTGTGACGGTCTTTACGGTGATGCTTCCCACGGTGAAGTGACGAGATTGGAGGAAATGTAAATGGATGCACAAGCCTTTTGGGTGGTAATTGGCGCATACAACCAACATACGATAGCCGCACAAGCCGTGTTGCTGGTGTTCCTCGCTTTTTCGGTCATACTGTCCTATCAGCGAAAAAATCCATGGATGGCAAAATTCGCGCTGGGCATCGCAAATCTGTTTATTGGCATCGTATTTTTTGCCTGGTATGGGACAGAGCCGATTCAAAAATACTTTGCCCTTCCACTGTATTTGCTTTGCGGTGGCCTGTTTTTATATGAAGGCTGGCGCAATAAAGAGGATATTCTGGAGCGGCCAAACCTTGTGCAGTCACTTTTGCTGCTACTCTATGTATGCTACCCGCTGATTTCGGCTATGCTGGGCAACTACTTCCCTCAGATGGTAACTTATATCATGCCCTGCCCTGTCGTCAGTCTGAGTATCGCGGTCTACGCAGGCTGTCAAAAGAAGAATAAACTGCTGCTGGCTCTGCTGACCGTTTGGGGCTTGACCGGCATCAAGTCTGTTATTTTTAGTGCCTATGAGGATCTGATCCTTTTGGCCTGCGGCTTATATGGTGTGATGCTGCTTGTCCATGAGGTAAGGCGTAAAATCTGATAAAGCATAGGGGTGACACATATGGGAAGCAAGAAACTGCTGCTGTATTTGATTGGTACAGAGGCAATGCTGATCCTCTGCATCGCATTGGCGAACCTTAACCCGACGCCGATCCTCTATTTTATTTTCTATAATCTCCTGTACGGGCTGATATTCAGCTTTTTGGTTCCGCTGTACTGTCTGCGGAAAGAAAAGGAATCACTTACTTCGGCCGGCGTAAAAAGGCTGGGTACACGGCAGATTGCTGTTTTGCTTGCCTTTGTGGTATTCTCAGTCGGAGGACAGTTGATTCCCAAAATGGCTGCGGGGGAACAGATGCCGTGGCATCTGCTGCCGCTGGGGATTGTGCCGCTTATCATGACCACATTTTTTGAGGAGTTCCTATTCCGTGGCTTTGTGCAGAGCAGGGCCGAGCAGCAACTTGGCTGTTTGCCCGCAGTTTTGATTTCCGGGGCGATGTTCTCGCTATATCATCTGGGCTATCCCGGTTTTCGCGCTTGGGAGGATTTACTCCTGCTCTTTGCGGTAGGACTTGGATTCGCAGCTGCCTACAGGCTTTCTGGTAATAATCTGATTGTGTCGTACTTCGTAAACCTGCCGAACGCTTTTGTAACCTACATACTCAAATATGAACAATTCCCCGTTATGAGTGTCAGCTCCACCATAGCGGCAGCTATCTCACTGGTGCTGATTGGATTCATCATTTTGATGTTCAGAAATACAAATCGAACTATGCGGAGATGATCCATCATGGAGCTTATCAAACTGACCCATGACAACATTGACCAGGAGCACATCTGCTGCGCCATATCCAGCAAGGGGGTGTAGGAAAATCGTTAGAAAATTCGTAGGAAAAACGCAAAACAGGTACCGGCGGTTTTGGTATGATAGAGCCAAAACCGCCGATGTTTTTTGTGGGAGGAATGTCTATGTTTATGATCAGAGAAATCCTGGGCTACTGCATCATCAGCGCCGTCTGCCTCTTGGGTATGGCCGTTCTCTATGCGCCGATCTGCTTTCTGCTCCGAAAGCGAGTGGCACCGGCAAAGCAGCTTGCCTATTTCCTGTTTGGGGCCTGTGTCATTATCGTCCTGGCGGCGACGGTCGTGGTTGGCGCGTCTAAAACAGCTGCGGCAGACCGTTCACTGAACCTCGTTCCCTTCAAGGTTTTTCAAGAGACCTGGGGGATGCCGGAGCCAAAGAAAATCGCCCAAACCGCCGCGAATGTCGTAATGTTTGTCCCTCTAGGCTTTATGATGCCGATGGCCTTTCGGAGAATGCGCGGCTTTGGGAAAACTGTTCTTTCCTTGGCGCTGTTCTCATTCGCTATTGAGTTTACACAATATTTCACCGGCAGGTCGGCGGACATTGACGATCTCATGCTCAATACTTTGGGGGGCATATTGGGGTATCTGGTTTTCTTTGCGGTGTCAAAGCTGTTCTGGAGAAAGCCTCCGCGCAGGACAAACCGCCCCTATCATCGGCCTGTGAGAAAATCGTAAGAAAGTCCGTATAAAAACAGTGGAATCCCGTGTGAGAGAACGCGAAAACGGCGCTCTTGCTTTTGGTACAATGACAGTGCCAAGGCGAGAGCGCCTTTATCTTTTATCAGCGGGAAAGGAGTTTCCACATGGAATTGCTGATCGACCATGTTTCCAAACGATTCAAGGACAAAAGGGCAGTCAATGACATCAGCTTGGAGCTGACACCAGGGGTATGGGGCCTGCTGGGGGCCAACGGGGCGGGCAAGACCACCCTCATGCGGATGATTGCCGGAATCATGCAGCCCACCTCCGGCCAGGTGGTGTATGACGGCGTGCCCATCCAGACGCTGGGGGAGCGGTATCGGGACGTTTTCGGCTTCCTGCCCCAGGAATTCGGCTTCCTCCCGGAGTTCACCGTCAAGGACTACCTGGCCTACGTCGCCGCCCTGAAAGGGCTTCCGGAGCGGCAGAGCTGGCGGAGGATACACGAGTTGCTGGAGCGGGTCTCCCTGATGGATGTCTACAACAAAAAGATTTCCAAGCTCTCCGGCGGTATGAGGCGTCGGGTGGGCATCGCCCAGGCCCTGCTCAACGACCCGGAGGTGCTGATCCTGGACGAACCCACCGGGGGCCTGGACCCCGGCGAGCGGGTACGCTTCCGCAATCTGCTGTCGGAGTTCGCCCATGACCGGATCGTGCTGATCTCCACCCACATCGTCCCAGACGTGGAGTACATCGCCACCTGCCACGCCATTATCAAGGGCGGCAAGCTGCTGGCGACAGGTACGACGGAGGAACTTGTCAAGCTGGTGGAGGGCAAGGTTTGGAGCTGCACCATCCCGGCAGACTTGGTACCGGAGTATGAGAGCAAGCTGCAAATCACCAATCTGCGCAACGAAACCGATGGCAGTGTCTCTATCCGTTATCTGTCAGACCAGCCCCGCAACAATGTTTCTACTGCCGCGGCACCTCGTCTGGAGGATCTGTATTTGTGGATGTTCCCAGAGAGCAGTGGAGAAAGTGACAGGAGGTATCAGTAAATGAGAATCTTTCGATTAGAGTTGAAACGGGTTTTGAAGTCACGGCTTACTTGGATTTTGATGGCTTTGGCTCTGCTGTTGTCGATCCTGCTGGCTTATCTTCCCACCACCTACTGCTACAGCAACTATACGGATGAGACCGGGAACGAGGTCAGCCTGACCGGGCTTGCCTCCATCGCATATGAGAAGGAACGGCAGGCTGGGGCCTCTGGCATCGTCACCCCGGAGCGGGTACAGGAGGCTGTGGAGATCTATCAAGCCTGCCTCACGTCCTACGGCGTCACGGAGTCCTACGATTTGCCGGAGGGAGTCTATGAGAAAGAGATTCTCCCCATCGCCCCGCTGCTCCACGGTGTCAAGGAGGCGTTTGCCGACCCGGACACCGGCATGGCCCCCACCATCATGGAAATCGACCCAGAGAAAATTGACGACTACTATTCCGTCTGCGAAGCCCGGATCGCCTCCCTGATGGCCATGGAGCAACCGGACAGCCCCGCCGTTCAGCACAAGGCCGTTGAGATGTACCAGAAGGTGGAAAAGCCCTTTGAGGTCTATCCCGGCATGAGTTCCACTATCCTGGACTACCAGAACATCATGGGCTTTCTGGTGCTGCTGTTCTGCGTGGTAATTGCGGCTCCGGTGTTCTCCGCCGATTATCAGTCGGGCGCAGACGACATTCTGCGCTGTACCCGGAATGGCCGGGCCAAGTTGGGCACCGCCAAAGTGTTGACCGCCCTTTTCGTCAGCACGGCCGCATTTGTGGTTTGTGCCGTGGTGCATATTCTGGTGGTCAACAGTCTGTTCGGCTGGGAGTGTACCAAAACCTCCATCCAAATGCTCTACTCCATCGTCACCCTGACCGATATGAACATCGGGGAGCTTCAGCGCCTGTTTGCCGTGGCCGGCCTGCTCTCGGTGCTGGCCTCTGTCAGCTTCACCCTGTTTCTCTCCGCCAGGTGCAAAAGCACAGTGGCATCTTTGGCCTCCGGACTGGTGTTCTGTATCGCGCCGGTGGTGCTCTCCATGACGGTGCCGGGGGCGCTGTCCACCTGGCTGTGCAGCATCCTCCCCGCCAGCGGCACCAGCATCCAGGCCAGTATCCTCTACGCTATCACCGACTTCAAATTTCTGAGCTTGGGCGGGCTGGCAGTTTGGACACCCTATGCCATGATCGGGGCCTGCATTATTGAGATCCCGCTGTTCGCGCTCCTGGCGGTGCGCTCTTATTGTGGGCATACCGTAAACTGAGCTGTTCCCTATTGAGCAGAATCGGATCGGTATTTAGACAGATACCTCGCCCAACTTCTGACAAGATTTTGAAATGTCCGTCCATTGTAACAATTCAGCCGATTTTTATGTCGGATTTTGGGAGTGCGCGGACATTTCTGTGACATTTGAGTTTTACAATACTCCCGTCGGTAGCCCATAAAGAAAGGATCACGCAGAAATTTTGACTGCGAAATCATTCCTTCTGTAGATAAAAAAGATGCCGTAGAGAAAGCAGTGCGGCATAATGCTTTCCGGGTTCTGTAGAAGGCTTGTTGGAACGAAGTGCTGTTTTTTCTCAGGCGTGACTATATCCTAGATGGTGTCGTCAATAAACAAGGAGCCAAATAGCAATACAACGAATTTGGACAGCAGCAACGAAGGAAGCGACGTTTTAGGCGTAGCGCGTAGCAATGCCGCGCCAGCGTTTGAGAAGAAGAAAAGCGTTCTCA
>CAJTYO010000106.1 GCA_910584045.1 uncultured Oscillospiraceae bacterium
AGGAGGATTTATCTTGCTTCAAGTTTTAATTGTAGAGGACGAAAAGCCCATCTCCAACCTGATCCGTCTCAGCCTGACTAAGGAAGGCTACCACTGTACCTGCGCTTTTGACGGCGCGGCCGCGGCGGACCTGCTGGTGGATCATCACTATGACCTGATTTTGCTGGATGTGATGCTCCCGGAGATTGACGGCTTTGAGCTGATGGAGTACATCCGTCCAATGAAGGTTCCGGTCATCTTCCTGACGGCGAAATCGGCGGTCAAAGACCGGGTAAAGGGCCTGAAGCTGGGGGCAGAGGACTATATCGTCAAGCCCTTTGAGGTCATAGAACTGCTGGCCCGCATTGATGTAGTCCTGCGCCGGTATCAGAAGACGGACATAGTACTGGAGATTGGCGGGCTGAAAATCGACACCAGATCCATGCAGGTATGGCGGGACGAGGCAGAGATCAGCCTGACCAAGACGGAGTATGAGCTGCTGCTCCTCTTCGCCCGAAACCCCCGCCGCGCCCTATATCGGGAAACCATCTATGAGCGGGTATGGGGTGAACCGTACCCCTTTGGCAGCAAGGCGGTAGACATCCATATCCAGCGGCTGCGCAAAAAGACCGGATGGGAAACCTGCCTTCGCGCGGTGAACAAGATCGGCTACCGGCTGGAGGTGGAGCCGTGAAGTTCCATTTGAAGATGACCCTGTGTATGCTGGCGGTGCTGGCCGCCTTGTTTGGAGCCGGAGGCAGTCTGCTGATCTCCGAATCCTTTGAGGACTCTCTGGAGCGGGAAAAGACGGCGGCGCTGGGGGACTACCGCATGGCCTGGGGCACCCTGCAGATCGTCAACAGCATGGATACCTACCTGGACAGGGACGCTATCGTCAAGACGATGGAGCAGTTATACCAGCAGAACAGCGCCTCCTGGTCGGCCCTGCGGCTGTCTACCGGGGATGAAGTGCTGTATGAGAACAGAGGGACGCAGTCCTCATTGATTCAGACTGCCTGGTCCATTGAGGATCCTACGCCTGGCATCTGCCTGTTCCGCATCCTAGACAACGGGGCCGGGGCGCACTTTCTGGTCTTTTCCGGGGCAGTCGAGACCAATGGAGATGTTCTCTATCTCACTACCAGCCATGATGTTTCCGCTCTATACACAGCCCGGCAGGCCCAGCAGCACACCTATCTCCAGGTATTTTTCCTGATGTGTGTTCTATGCGCGGCGCTGTCCTACACGGTGTCGCGGCTGCTGACCGCCCCGCTGGGCGGGCTCTCCCGGGCCTCCCGAGCCATTGCCGCTGGCAATTTTGCCAGCCGGGTGCGGGTCCGCTCCAATGACGAAATCGGAGCCGTATCCACGGACTTCAACACCATGGCGGAAAAGATGGAGCAGACCGTCTCCGAGCTGAACCGGGCTGTGGAGGAGCTGCACCAGGCGATGGAGCGGCAGGAGCAGTTCACCGGCAGCTTCGCCCATGAGATGAAAACGCCTATGACCTCCTTGATTGGCTACGCGGAGCTGCTGCGTAGCGGGACGCTGACCCCGGAAGAGCAGTTGGAGGCCGCGGACTACCTGTATTCGGAGGGAAAACGGCTGGAGAGCCTGTCACACAAGCTGTTGGAGCTCCTGGTCCTGAAACGGCATGACCTGCCCTTCGCCAAAGTCTCTCCGGCGGAACTGATTGAGGCGCTGGTAGAGAGACTGCGGCCGCTGTACGCCGCCAAAGGGATTCGTCTGTCCTGCGTATGCAAGGCGGGGGCCTGCCTGATGGATGCAGACTTGGTCTGGTCCCTGCTCTTGAACCTGGCAGACAACGCACAGAAGGCCATAGAGCAGGGCGGGGAAATACAGTTTCGGCAGGAGATGCTGGCGGACGGCTGCCTCATCCATGTCCTGGACAGTGGCCGGGGGATCCCACCCCAGGCGCTGGAGCATCTGACAGAAGCCTTCTACCGGGTGGATAAGGCCCGGTCCCGGGCACAGGGTGGTTTCGGTCTGGGACTGTCCCTGTGCCGGGAGATTGCCGCTCTCCACAACGGCAGGATTCGATTTGAAAACCGGCCAGAGGGTGGCGCCTGCGTGACGGTGGATCTAAGAGGGGGCCGGCCATGAGAACAATCAAACGATATATCCTCCCGCTGTTTACGTTCGTGCTTATTACTGTGGGCGCGGCGATGCCCCTTGCAGTTTCGCAAATGCAGGACAGCCGGATCAGCAGCCTGCGGGAAGAGTTCCTGCTTAATACGGTTAATCTGACGCTCCAGCAGGATGTTGGGGTAAGTCCGGTTCTCCGCCTGATTGCAGGAGAGTGTAACAGCATCCTGTGGGAGGAGGAAACAAAGCTCACCGAACAGGATGCAATCGAAGCCGCTAAGGCGGTGCTAACTGAAATGGAGGCCATGGACCTATTGTCTGTGGGCGATTTGGCACTGATACGAGACGCAGAGGGACGAGCTGAACCGATTCTCTTAATTGGCGGCGACGGCAGCTCCGCACTGGTTTGGAACTGTTATTCGTACAGCGAGAATGTGCCATACCAGATGTGGATTGATGACACGACGGGTAAGGCCGTACAGTTTCTGGTGAGCAGCCCTACGCCCCGAGATACGGATGCCGCCCACGCCCTGGTTGCAAACTGGAACATATTCTTTCAGGGCTACTATGGAATTGAAATTGTCAGTGTGAAAGAGGAGTCTCAAGGCATTGATTCCGGCGGCATTCTATACCAGTTCGTTTTTGGGGCTGATTTGCAGGACGGCTTGGATGTCTGTGAGCTGGAACTGAAACTGTTTGGCGGCTTAGCGATCTTTAAGTAAAATGATGCAGTTTCGTTGCCGGAATGTTAATGGTTCTTTCTATCCTCCCGCTATGATAAAGGCATCTCAAATAAAGAAGGTGCTTATCATGAACCAAGGAGAAGTGATGATGCGGTCTCGCGGCAAACGTGTGCGCAGGCGTAGACGCAGACGGAGCAGAGGATTGGGGAATTGGTTTCTCCCTGTTTCGGCTCTTTGCTTTCTGCTTGCGGTTTGCATCATGGGATTCAAACCGGACGCCTCAGCGCAGGGTGATTCCACATCACTGGCGAAAACCGCTTATCAGCCCAATAGCTCCACCCAGACCAATCCGGATTCTGCCACAGACACGCTCAAGGTTATCGAGCAAGGTGCTTCTACCCAAACTGACCCAAATTTTTTCCCGCTGCAGCCTGAGCCTTCAGTCGGCACCCAGCAGGATCCCAGTTCCACATCGCCAGAGGCCAGCGGCAGCCCCAAAACCACCACACCAGACAAAGATAGCTGGAATCTGCTTCTGGTAAACCCCTGGAACCCGTTGCCGACAGACTATTCTCTCTCCCTGACAGAACTGAAGAACGGGCTCTCAGTGGATAGCCGGTGCTATCCGGATTTACAGGCCATGATGGACGCTTGCCGGGCGGATGGTCTGTCCCCAGTCATCTGCTCCGCCTACCGTACACAGGAGTACCAGGAGAAGTTGTTCCAGAATAAGGTTGACCGCCTGATAGCACAAGGATACTCTGAGGCTGACGCCCCAGTGGAGGCAGGGAAATCTGTGGCAGTCCCAGGTACTAGCGAGCATCAGTTGGGACTGGCAGTGGATATTGTGGACATCAATAATCAGCATCTGGATGAAACCCAGGAGAGCACCGCTGTGCAGAAGTGGCTGATGGAGCACAGCTGGGAGTATGGTTTCATCCTCCGCTATCCCAATGACAAAAGCGAGATCACCGGTATCATCTATGAGCCTTGGCATTACCGCTATGTGGGGCACGAGGACGCGGAGCAGATCCATTCCCTGGGCGTCTGCCTGGAGGAGTATTTGGAGGGAGTGTCCTGATGGAATTTTACGCAAATGAGGGAAAGGACGTATTGATCCAGGCAAACGGGAAAATCTATGCCCGCCATGCCATTACCACACATTTCGTCCAAGCGGGGGAAAGCTATATCGACCTTGTTGAACGATATGTTAAGCCCGTCTATCAGCCAGGGGATATCCTTTCCTCCAGCGAGAAGGTGATCGCCCTGTGTCAGGGACGGGTGGTGACAGAGGACCAGGTGCGCCCCGGCTTCTGGGCCAAGCTGCTCTCCCGCTTTGTCCGGCAGACTGCGGCGGGACCGGGCATGGGCCTGCCGGTGAAGATGCAGTTTGCCATCAACACCTGCGGTTTGGGCCGGGTGCTCTGGGCAGCGGTCCGAGCCGGTCTGGACAAGCTGCGGGGCATCCACGGCACGTTCTACCGGCTCCTCGGCGAGGAGGTCCGGGGATTGGACGGATTCTACGGAGAAGACATCCCAGAATATAAGCACATCGGCATCCGCGTTCCCAGGAATCCAGACATGGTCTGCAATGAGGTTTATAAACGGACCGGAGTTGTTATGATGATTGTGGATGCCAACGACCTGGATGTAGACCTGCTGGGTAAAGGGAATCAGCTGAGAGACTGGAAGCAGGATCAACTCCTTGCGCTAATTGTAGATAATCCGGCTGGTCAGAACCGGCAGCTTACCCCATTCATCCTGATTCGGGAAATTCAACAAACATAACAGGCAGGACACGGTAGCCATGTAGCGGCTGCCGTGTCCTGCTTCGGTATGTACGAAGGGAATCTTCTATACAAGAGAACGCATAAGAGCGCATGATATGCTCGAAGGATTTTGCACACTGGTAATCCCAAGGGGTAATTCAAATGCAGCTTTTTACTCTGCAAGATTTGACAGAGCATGTCTTTATTAAAGACCATGGTTGTTGGGATACCGTTTAAGCGATTTCACCGACTTGTATTGAATTTACTGGGTGTCTATGATAATATAATAGCAACATACAAAATTATTAACGGTTCATCTACAGTATGTCG
>CAJTYO010000107.1 GCA_910584045.1 uncultured Oscillospiraceae bacterium
AATGGACAGCCGGACCCGTCGGTCCGACTGTCCATTTACATATTAAAACCTGCCGTTTGGAAAAGATGCCGGAGAAACAAACAATTATGTTGCGGGATAAAAAAAAATATTGTATAATAGAAGGGATTGAAAGGGGGCATTTAAATATGACCGTCACGCTTGGGGAGCGGACAGCGGAGACCGCCGCTATCTACTTCCGGCGCGCTGCCGCCCCCGCCATCCGCCGGACCCTGCCCCAAAAGGCCCAGACACTGGAGGAAGCCCTGGCGGACTTCCGAAAATCCCAGGAGCCCGGAGCCAGAAGCTTCGGACAGACCATCTGGACCAGCGGGCAGTACGTGGGAGACGTGTGGTGCTATGCCATGGACCCGGCGGGGGACCCCCAGGCAATGGTGAGCTACTGCGTATTTGAACAGACAATGTGGGGCCGCGGCGTCGCTGCGGAGGCCCTGAGACTGTTCCTGGCAGAGATCCGGGCGCGTTTTGGCCTGGAGCGGGTCGGGGCGTTCACATTTATGAAAAATACCGCCTCCACCCGGGTTCTGGAGAAAAACGGGTTCCGGCTGATGGAATCCTTCACGGAGGACGGGGTGGAGTCCGGATACTACTTCTTGGATAAAAATCACACTGACGATAGGGAGGAGCCCTGTAATGAACATGACTTACTTTGACGACATGGAGGCTAAAATTCCCCGGGGAAAAGTTCGCACTCGCTTTGCCCCCTCGCCCACAGGCTATATGCATGTGGGCAACCTGCGCACTGCCCTGTACACCTGGCTCATCGCCCGGAACGGCGGCGGTACCTTTATTCTGCGCATTGAGGACACGGACCAGGGCCGCTTGGTGGAGGGCGCCACCGACGTGATCTACCGCACCATGGCCGAGTGCGGCCTCACCCACGACGAGGGCCCAGACGTGGGAGGCCCCGTGGCGCCCTATATCCAGTCGGAGCGCCGGGATACCTACGGAAAATACGCCCGGCTGCTGGTGGAGCGGGGCCACGCTTACTACTGCTTCTGCGAGAAGACCGAGAGCGAGGAGGATTCCGGGGAGTGGGACCGGGCCGCGGACCCCTGCCGCGCCCTCAGCCCCAAGGAGGCACAGGCACGGGTGGATGCGGGAGAGCCCTTCGTCATCCGGCAGAGAATCCCAGAGACCGGAACCACCACCTTCCACGACGCCATCTTTGGGGATATCACCGTGGACAACTCCACGCTGGACGACCAGGTACTCCTCAAGCGGGACGGTCTGCCCACCTACAATTTTGCCAACGTCATCGACGACCACCTGATGGGCATCACCCATGTGGTCCGGGGCAGCGAGTATCTCAGCTCCGCGCCCAAGTACAACCTGCTCTATGAGGGCTTTGGCTGGGAGGTGCCCACCTATGTCCACTGTTCCCCCGTCATGCGGGATCAGCACAACAAGATGTCGAAACGCCACGGCGACCCCTCCTACGAGGACCTAAAGGCTCAGGGCTATCTCACCGAGGCCATACTCAACTACGTGGCCCTGCTGGGCTGGAGCCCCCGGGGGGAGCAGGCGGAGCGGGAGGTTTTCTCGCTGAAGGAGCTGGCCCAGGTGTTCGATATTGCCGGCATCTCCAAGTCCCCGGCCATCTTCGACATCGACAAGCTGACCCACTTCAACGCCCTGTACCTCCGGGCCATGACGCCAGAGGCTTTCCACGCGGCGGCGGAGCCCTATATTCGGCAGGCGGTAAAGAGCCCCGCTTTGGACAGCCGGGCCATCGCCGCGCTGCTCCAGGCCCGGTGCGAAAGGCTGACGGAAATCCCGGAGAAGGTGGCCTTTTTTGAGACCCTGCCGCCCTATGAGAGGGGGCTCTTCACCAACAAGAAGTCCAAGACCAACGAGGAGGTCTCCCGTCGGATGCTGGAGTCCGCCATCTCAGCCATGGAGGAACTGGGAGAGTGGTCCCAGGAGGGGATTCATACGTGCCTGACGGAGCTGGCGGCTAAATTAGAGGTCAAGAACGCAACCCTTATGTGGCCGGTACGCATTGCGGCGGCGGGGCAGGCGGTAACCCCCGGCGGCGCGGTGGAGATATGTTTGATCCTGGGACGGGATGAGTGCCTGCGCCGGCTGCGGATAGGACTGGAGATGCTGAACGGATGAGCTGGATACGAGAGCAATTCGCCCGGCTGGGACAGTTTCTGCGCTCGGACTTTCGCCGGACGGTGCTGTGGTGTGCGGCGGGCCTGATTTTGTCGGGGGCGGCGGGCTTTG
The DNA here is from genome assembly GCA_910584045.1 of uncultured Oscillospiraceae bacterium. GTDB lineage: Bacteria > Bacillota > Clostridia > Oscillospirales > Oscillospiraceae > Pelethomonas. Next base: position 2,248 of record CAJTYO010000107.1, read on the forward strand.
CCGCGTCCATGCTCAGGCCGGAGCTGGCAGAGGCGGCGGTCAGCGGATTCGCTGACTATATCGCCCAGTCCGGCGTGCTGGACGAAGAGGGGGGCATGTCGGTGTTTGCTCTGCTGATGAACAACTGGCGAGCCATGCTGGTCTCCGCCTTGTACGGGTTCATACCCTTCCTATTCCTGCCGCTGCTCAGTCTGGTGACCAACGGCGTGCTGCTGGGGGTCATGGCGGCCCTCTATCAGGTCAACGGGCAGTCCATGCTGCTGCTTGCGGCGGGACTGCTGCCCCACGGGGTGTTCGAGCTGCCGGCCATCGTGATCTCCATTTCATGCGGCGTGCGGCTGTGCCGGAATATGTGTCGTCTGGTGACCAGCAATCCCGACAGGGTTCCCCTGGCGGAGCTGGGGGAGGACCTGCTGCGGGTGCTGGTGCTGCTGGTGGCCCCGATGACTGTGGCGGCGGCGTTTGTCGAGTGCTATGTAACGCCGGCGGTAATGGGGCTGTTTATGTGAGATCCTGACGCAGTGCGTGAGGACTTTCCCGCCGTTTTAGAGTAATTTCTGCAAAAAAGAGTATTGTCAACGGAGGTCAGACAGTGTATACTATATGGGCAGGCCGCCTAAGGGGGAAGTGATTTCTCTGGATGATACGAGGACCCGAATAATCTCTGCAACAATGAAGGCAGTGCGGCAGTATGGTCTGGAGGGAATGCGCGTACAGAACGTCAGCGATCTGGCGGGCATTTCACCTGGGGCGCTGTACCGGTACTTCGAGAGCAAGGATCAGCTGATTGTGGAGTGCTTTACCTATGTGGATAAACAGGCGGCGGCAATTTTTGAGAACTTGAATTTCAATCCTCTGACCATGTTGGTCGACCCCATGGGCGCGGTCAAGAAGCTGTGGCTGCCATACTTCCGGTTCTGGGTGGCCCATCCGGACGAGACCGTATTCTATCACCGTTTCCGTGACAGTGCCTTTTTTCCGGAATATGATAAAGGCCGGGATTTCACCTATTTTAATACTTTTATCGGAATGGTCCACCTTTTTATGCGGGTTTTTCCGTCTCTCAGACGAATCAACCAGGACTTGCTGTGGCTGCACATCCTCACCTCTACGGTAATGTACGCAAAGTATGTAGTGGAGGGGACTCTTCCCGATAACCAGGAAACAGAGGATACCATATTCCAGCTGCTGACCACCGGACTGAGCGGCTATCTGAAGCCGGAGAAGTCTAAAGAGGAGAAACAGGACGCGAACCGCTGAAAAGCGGTCCGTCCCTTCTCCAAAGTGAATAAACGTTTATTACGGACCCGGCTTCCTCCGCAGGCGCGGCGGAGACGTGGACTGCGACGTAAATAAATATTTACTTACAGCGAGGGCAGGATAGATGTTTCTATTGAGCCTTCAACATGTGCACGTAATTAGATCAAATCGAATGGGGGCGTATACATATGGAAAAAATATTGATTGTTGACGACAGCGCCGTACAGGCGGAGCAGCTGAGCGCTATTTTGGCCGGCGAGTATAACGTCACTGCCGCGCAGACGGCGGCGGAGGGACTGCGCGAGGCGGGCAGCGGAGACTACAGCCTGATTCTGATGGACGTCGTGATGCCTGAAATGGATGGTTTCACACTTCTGAAAAAATTGCAAGAGCAGCCCGTCACCAAGAATATCCCGGTCATTTTGATTACCGGTCTGTCCGACGTGGAGTATGAGCAGCGGGGGCTGATGCTGGGGGCGGTGGACTACATTACAAAGCCCCTTCGTCCCCCTGTCGTCAAGGCGCGGGTGCATACCCACATCAAGCTGTACAATTACCGCAGGGAATTCGAAGAGCACTCCATGCTCGACCCACTGACCGGAATCGCCAACCGGCGAAAATATGACCGCAGCTGTATCGCCAAGTGGTACGACGCAGCCCGGATGCAGGTCACGTTTTCGGTCTGTATGCTCGATATCGACCACTTTAAGGCGTATAACAACATGTATGGACATCCCGCCGGGGATCAGGTGCTTTCCGCCGTGGCAAAAACCGTATCGTCCTACCTGCAGCGCAGCACGGATTTTTTTGCCCGATACAGCGGGGAGGAGTTTGTGGCGCTCTTTCTGGGGGAGCGTTCGGAAAAGCTGTATGAGCATATGAGAAAAATCCGGCAGGCGGTGGAAAACCTTCACATTCCCCACGACCCCTCTATATCCGAGTGGGTCACCGTTAGCATCGGAGGCGTTACCGTTGTACCGCCGGCGGAGGGCTCCTACGCGCTCTATTTAAAGATCGCGGATGCCATGCTGTACGACGCGAAGAAGAACGGGCGAAACAGGGTCGTATGGGCCGACGAACGGATGCGGCAGCTGAAGGAGAAATGACCTTCCTCTCCGTGTCAAAAAAGTGGCTGCGCCACTTTTTGCGGAAGGGGATCGGGCCAAGTTTGGTCTGCAAAGTATTTTTTCGACATGCATACCGCCAAAAAGTGATTAAAATTTATTTTCGCCTTTGGCGAAAACTCCTGCGGAGGGCTTTTTTGAGAGTCTGAGGAGGCATCCGTCCCCGGAGGCCTCCTCAGACTCTCAAAA
>CAJTYO010000108.1 GCA_910584045.1 uncultured Oscillospiraceae bacterium
GAAAGCACCACCGCAACAGTAAGTAATCTTTTATTCATACTCATAGCAAATTCCCTCTAAACATAAGCAATACTTGATATTTATTTGTTTGGGCGCTTTATCACGCCCGGATATTCACCCCGCCCCCGCCGATAGCCGCAAGGAAGTCCCGCCAGCTGTCCGCGTACTTCTGATAGGCGGAACTGCCCAGGCTGGAGGGCTTGCCGATCTGCTCCATCAGCCGGTTTACACTTTTCTCCAGCGGCGAAACCTCCTTGGCATCGGGAGCGGTGTAGAAGTTCTTCCAATAACTCTCCATGCTGATGCCCCAGCGCAGGGCCTGAGGATTCCGGGCAGTGGCCTGGGCGGTGATACTCTGCCCGTAGGAGGCCCCGGCGCGGATAGCCCCGGCCCCATTACCGCCATTCTGCCGGAAGGCGTTCAGCGTGGCGTCGTAGATGCCCTGGAACACGGAGCGATCCACAGGGGCGAATGTCCCTTTGGGTTCGCCAGGGGCAAGGTGGCTCTCCCGTTGGGCAAGCGCCTGGTCCAGCGCCGTCAGCGCGTTTTCGTGCCCCTGAGCGCGGCTGTTCCGAAGCAACGCGGCCATGTTTTCGCTCACCAGTCCCTTGGAGATCATCGTCTCTGCCTTCATGTCCGCCAGGGACAGGCCCAGCGCCAGCGTTGCCTCGTTCCGCCCGCAGAAGGATGCATCAAAAATCTCCGTCCGGTAGCTTTGGGCGATCTGCCCGGCGGCGGCCAAGTCCTGCACCGAGTATCGGGCCTCGCTCTGACCGGCCTTGTCCGCCGCCCGGAGCTGGGAGGCGATATAGGCGTCGTGGTTCTTCAGCCATACGCTGTCGGGGCCGGTCTGCTCCACGGCCTCATGGACCTGCTTCAACGCACCCCGGTACGTCTCCTCTTTCTCCGCGAGAATGGTGGAAAAGCTGTCCCGGACTGCCTGGGCGTCGCTGTCGGAGAGACCCAGATTGTCCTGCAAAGCCTGGGTGTAGCCGTCGATCATCCCGGATTTCCCGGCCTGATAGACCTCCTCCAGCTTGGCAAGCTGGGCGGTCAGCTCCTCGCCGGTGTAATTGCGCTCCAGCTTATCCCGCGCCGCCACATAGCGGGAAGCCAGATAGTCCAGCCCGTCCTCCAGTTCCTCCGGAGTGGTGGTCTTGAACGCCTCCAACTCCCGCGTCAGGCCGGTCCAGTCCACCGAGCCGTCCAGACCGTTCTGCCGCAGGGTGTCCAGGTAGGCGGACAACTCCTCGTCGGTGGGCTTCATGGTGTAGGAGCCCTGCCGCACACGGTCCTGCATCCGCTGAATGCTGGCGGGGTCGAAGATGTTGAAATCAAAATTTTCCTTCTTCCACAGACCTTCCGCCGCGTCCCGGATGGAGTAGTCCTCCCGGTAGCCCTTGCGGTCGGAGAGGTCCAGGTGAAGCAGTCGGGCGGAGCCCTGGGACGTGCCGCTGCCGGAAGTCGCGGCGGCGCTGGGGTCACAGCGGAAGCCCGCCTGGGGCGTGCCGGTGGTGATCTGGATGGTGATGTTGGGGATGTTTCCTATATTTTGGATGTTCATGATGGTTCCTCCTAAAAGTAGATTTTTATGTATTTACTGAAAATTGGATTAACGGTGGAATACCCGCTTCGGGCAACAAAAATATAATAATCGTACTAATCACTTGAAGTATAGCAATAAACATAAGCAGATACTTTATTCCATGCTTAAACTTTGAAAAAGGCAGCAACATCCAGCCAGACATCAAAATACATATGATGGAAACAACAGCACAAATTCCGAATGCAATATAAACATTGATTTGAGCGATTTTCTCCAATAATCCAGTCAAATACAATATTATATGGACCGCTTGCAGAGTCCCTGCCACAATACATATTCGCTTACTATTTTCAGATTTGAAGGAATTGCGTCTTAACAAAATAAGTACTCCGATTATCGTTAAAACAAGTAAAATTCCAATTCCTGCGTAGACAGTAAAATTCATAATCTCACACCTATCTTCCAACGCTAAACCCCAATATTAGATGCAAATCGTCACTCCTTATTCTGCTGCGACATACCTTCCTATGCCCTTGGGGATAACCTCAGTCCCCCCACAGGATGGCGATTGCAAGAATTGCCACGCCGATAATTCCAAAAATCTTTTTTCACAGGAATTTTCAATGCTTTCATAGGAAGTCCTCCCATCACTGCTCTTGGCACAAAAATCCAGCAGCAAACCTTGGAAAATGATTTTGGATAAGCCGATAAATAAGATAGCCGCACACCGCTCCAGCAGTATTCAAAATTATATCGTCAACGGCAGTATTACGCATGATAAAATACTGAGCAATTTCAATAAACAGAGACATTCCAAGACCGATGATTGCGGACCTTTTCCACGTGGCATTCCTAAACAACAATGCGGGGAATAAGCCGATGGGGATGAACATTGCTAAATTCCCCAAAAAGTTAACCAATGTCACAATAAAGAATACTGGGCTCTTTAATAAATCTTCCAGATAGTCCTTGAAAACAGCAAACGGGACTAAACTTAGCCCGGAATGCCATGTGGGTCGGCCAATCAATATACGAAGATGCCCCCACATCCCACTCGAATCCTCCCAAACATACGTCGGCCATAGCGTCAAAGATAAAATTCCAAAGATGGAAATGACAAAAAGAATTAGAGCTATTTCACGTTGGCGGGAAGATGTCAACTTCATGGCAGCCAGAGCTTTCATTCTGTACGGCTTAAAGCACAGAAAGATAATCACCGCCGGAATGCATATAGTAACAATCTCCAGAAAATATAGTTTCAATGTTGTCATACTCTCGCTCCAATCTGCCCAGAATAACCCATCAGGCATAGCTGACACATCACTATTGAGCTGTAACTTGGTTCATGTATTTGTCTTCTTGTACTTCACCTGAGCATTAAGGGATCAATCGTGGGGGATGACTGTCTGGATGACAGCATTTACAGTTTCCCGATCTGCGTCAGACAGGCGGAGGTTCTTCTGTGTGATACGTTATTTTTCTCTGTCTTTCGGACGCCGGACCGCCCGCAGGCTGGACGCTCCCGTAATCGCAGCGTCCAGCCGCGTTTCTACTCCCTCGGAATCCTTATCCCATCACATTTAAGAAGCCGTGCCGGTTATAAGAAGGAATATTTTCCCCGGACGGAGCTAAGAAGCGCCCGTCCAGGCCAGAGAGCGTGGTAACGAAGTGCTGCCAGCTGTCCGCGTATTTCTCATATTCAGACTTCTGGGTCCGTTTACCGCCATGCCAATCGGAGACCTCGCAGGACGTATAAAACCGCTCCCAGTAATCCGCCTTGGAGACGCCCCAGCGGGACACCTTGGTGTGATTCCTCCCGGCCTGTGCGGTGGCCGTCTTGCCGAAGGCCACGCCGTCCCGGATGGCCGCCAAAGCGTCACCGCCATTTTGACGGAAGCTGCCAAGCACGGAATCATAGATGGACTGGAACAGCCCGCGGTCCAGATTGGGCATCGGTCCCTGACCGGAGAGAGCGTGTTCCCGGCGGTCGGCAAGGCGCTGGTCCGCCAGATCCATCACCGCCTGATGGCGCTGCTCCAGAGACCCTTGCAGCATTCCCGCCATCGTCTCACTGACCACGCCCTTTTGAATCAGCGTCTCTGTCTTCATGTCAATCATGCTCAAATCCAGAGCCAGAAATGCCTCGTCACCTCCGGAGCCCTGGCTTACGCGCTGATACATCTCCTGGTAAGCGCCGGCGATTTCCCCCGCCGCCCGCAGGTCGCCTAATGTGAGCTTGCCACCGGAGGCGCTGTCCGAGATGGGAGCGGCCGCTTCCCGCAGCCGGGAGGCCATGTACTGATCCTGATTCAAGAGCCATTCGTCCTGGGTCCCGGTCAGCGTATCCGGCATTTGGGACTGCACCGACTGGAAGTCCTGCACTCGCTGGGAAAACAGCGACTCCAAGGCGGAGCGCACCTCCTTGGTGTCGGAGTCCGACAGGCCCAGGGCGGTTTGCAGACGGCTTGTGTAGCTGTCGATCAGCTCGGTTTTCCCCTGCTGGACCACTTCCGCCAGCTCCCGACGCTTTTGCTCCAGGGCCTCGCCGGTGAAATTTCGCTGGAGCTGCCACTCCAGCGCCACGGCGCGGGAGGCAAGGTAGTCGATGGCGTCCCCCAGATTTCCCGCGTGGACGGTGGAAAAGGTCTTGGAGAAGTCAGAGGAAATTTTGGAGAAATCCATCTGTCCATCCAGGCCGCGGGCTTCCGCCTGCTGTGCCAGCCGCGCCAAATCTTCTTCCGTAGGATCGAAGCACAAGCCGCCTGTGGCATTGGGGTCGTTCAGGTTGATGGTGTGGGCCTCTTTCCAAAGCTGGTTCAGGACGTCGGACTTTGTATAGGAGTCCACCAGCTTCGGCCCGGCAAAGTGCGCCAGGGAAAACCGGTCCGTGTCCGGCTTGGGAGCGGACAGGCTGGGCTGCGTCAGCAAAGGCTGACCGCCGCTGGCTGCGGGCCGCGTCTGGTTCTGGATGTTGTACTGGGAACAAATAATATTGGAAATCATGACAGTATTCAAACTCCTTTCAATCCCTCGGTTTTGCAGTAACAGGGCACTATGCCTGCATATC
>CAJTYO010000109.1 GCA_910584045.1 uncultured Oscillospiraceae bacterium
ATATCAACATATCTGCATTCACATGTTCTATAGGCTTCTTATCTTTTATAGCTTGAGGGAACATTTTTTGTATCCGTAGGCCAGCGCGGGAAGCGTACCGGAGCGAAGGCGTTCCTGCTCCAGTGTCAGCCTGTCACCGTTTCTGTCGTTATACTCCACCACTGTAATCTGTGGCATCCCGTGATCCAGGAGCCACCGGTTCATAATGGGCAAATAGGCGTAAGTACCGGGCTGCTCACCACCGGTGTCGGCAAAGAGGATCAGATCAACCGGGATGCCTCGGCTGTGCAGCCCGATCAGCAGGGCGGTTGAATTGACTCCTCCGCCGTAGGCAATCACATTCAATATTAAATCCTTCTTTCTAATAAATTTGAGTTGTCCCAGCATAGCTGGGTATGATAAAATCAAGATGAATTTCGGGGAAGGGGGCCGCGCTGTGAAAGACCGGATGTATCTGGCAGTGGATCTCAAATCGTTCTATGCGAGCGTTGAATGTATTGAGCGCGGCCTCGATCCCCTGACCACCAACCTCGTGGTGGCGGACCTGAGCCGAACGGAAAAGACCATCTGCCTGGCCGTCACCCCCTCCTTGAAAGCCTGGGGCATCTCCGGGAGGGCCCGGTTGTTCGAGGTGGTGCAGCGTGTCAAGGAGGTCAACGCCCAGCGGCAACTGTCCGCACCGGGCCGGAGGCTCACCGGCTCCTCCACCGATGACACCGCGCTGAAAGCCGATCCCAGTCTGGCGGTGGACTACATCGTGGCTCCACCCCGGATGGCGCACTACATGGAGTGGAGTACCAAGGTCTACAACATCTATCTCAAATATGTCGCACCCTGTGACATCCATAATTACTCGATAGACGAGGTGCTGATGGACGTCACCAACTACCTGGATACCTATAAGCTCACCGCCCGTGAGCTGGCTGCAAGGATCATCCTGGACGTGCTGGAAACCACCGGCATCACCGCTACGGCGGGCATCGGGACAAATCTCTATCTCTGCAAAATTGCCATGGACATCTGGGCCAAACACGTCCAGCCGGATGCGAATGGTGTGCGTATCGCGGAGCTGGATGAGATGAGCTACCGCCGCAACCTGTGGGATCACAGGCCCCTCACCGATTTCTGGCGGGTAGGGGCTGGCTACGCCCGGAAGCTGGAAGCCCACGGCTTGTATACCATGGGCGACATTGCCCGCTGCTCCCTGGGAGGACCGGGCGATTATCACAACGAGGACCTGCTGTATAAGCTGTTCGGCGTAAACGCAGAGACGCTCATTGACCATGCCTGGGGTTGGGAGCCGGTTACGATTGCGGATGTTAAAGCATACAAGCCGGAATCAAAAAGCATCGGCTCCGGTCAGGTCCTGCAATGCCCCTACGGCTATGACAAGGCCCGGCTGGTGGTGCGGGAAATGGCGGATCAGCTGACGCTGGATCTGGTGGATAAAAAGCTGGTCACCGACCAGCTGGTTCTGACGGTGGGCTATGATATTGAGAACCTGAAAGGCCGTTCCTATCAGGGACAGATCACCACAGATCGCTATGGCCGCGCCGTCCCAAAGCACGCCCACGGTACCGCAAACCTGGAGGAGTACACCGCCTCCACCAAATGCATCGTCACTGCCGCCTTGGAGCTGTTCGACCGGATCATCGACCGGGACCTTCTGGTGCGCCGGCTTTACCTTACCGCCACCCGTGTGTCGGATGAGGCGTCTGTTCCAGACGAAAAAGCCTTTGAACAGATGGATCTTTTCACCGACTACGCTGCATCGCAGAAGCAGAAGGTTCAGGAATCAGCGGAACTGGAGCGGGAGAAGAAGGTGCAGCGGACCATGCTGGACATCAAGCGTCGGTTTGGCAAAAACGCTATTTTAAAGGGAATGAACCTGGAAGATGGCGCGACAGCCAGAGAGCGGAATAACACAATTGGAGGTCATAGAAGTGGGGAAGTATGACGATATTATCGGCCTACCGCACCATGTTTCCAGCAAGCGTCCGCACATGCCCATGCTGGACCGGGCGGCTCAGTTCATGCCCTTCCGGGCCCTGACCGGCTACGAAGATGCTGTCCAGGAGACGGCGCGGTATACGGATGAAAAAGTGGAATTGACCGAAGATGAGAAAGCTCTTTTGGACATGGAGCTGCAGCGGCTGTCGGACGATATTGCCAACCGTCCCCAGGTGACGCTGACCTGTTTCCGGCCAGACAAAAGGAAAGCCGGCGGGGCGTATGTCACAACCACCGGCCGTCTGAAGAAAATTGATGATTTTGAGGGCGCCCTGATCTTAGCCAGCGGAGAGCGGATCGTCATCGAGGATATCATAGAGATTCGATGAAGCCGCCATTACCGACCGCCCGCCTTTCCGAACAGCGCCGCCTTATGGGGCGGCGCAACGACTACCAGCTGATGCCGCTCATTGCCGCACTTATACAGGCACTCTGTTTTCAACGAAAACCGCACGATATCATACTCCGCATCCTCCAGCTGCAAATTGTCCATAAAAAATCGCCGGTCGATAGAACCGGCGTTGAACAAAAACTGGTGGGTGGGGATGGAGAACAGGGGCTTCGTCATCTCCGCCACGCCGGGGAGGGCGAAGTCCTTGATATTCTGGCTGGCCATAATGAGGCTGGAGTCCTTCTTCCGGCACCGCTTGAGCATCCCCCGGATGTATTCGATGGCTGTCGGGTTGGAGAGCCACAAGTGAAGCTCGTCCAGCACTGCCACGGTATTGCCCTCGGACAGCACCCGGTCGCTGAGAAAGGAGAGAATGTTGAACAGCAGCGCACTCCGGAGATTCTACGAAGCGTTTGACAGGTCCTTCACGCCGAACACCAGGAACCGCTCCGAGGTGACGTTGGTGTATCCGTTGAAAAATTTGCTCTCCGCACCCTTGCACAGGGAGTGGAGTCCCAGCAGAATCTCCTGCAGCAATTCAGCAGGATAGAGGGGATCTTTCTCTCTACCATAGTTCTGGTAGGCGTCCTGGATGACCGCGTAGAGGTCTGACAGGATGGGGTAATCGGCTGGATGTATCGTGGAATAGTCCATGTGGTCGTTGATGCCCCACTTGTCGTACAGCTGTTCCGGCATCAGCTCGATGGCGTCGATATGCCGGTCCGAGAAATCTTTGTAGGAGCGAAAGAAGTCCTTCAAAAACGAGATGTGCTGACTGAGCCGGGAGCGTTCCGAGAAGGCTACGGGAGCCTCCTCGTCTGTCTCTCCGCCTATGTCCCACAGCTTTGGCTCCAGGGGATTGATGCGGTATTTCCCGCTCATAAGGTCGATGAAGCATCCGCCCAGTTTGTTGCAGAGTTCCCCCATCTCATTTTCCGGGTCCAGGCAGATTACGGATTTTCCTGACTCCAGCAGGTTGATGACCAGCAGCTTCAGCAGGAAGCTCTTGCCCTGACCGGAATTGCCCAAGATGAGGACGCTGGCGTTGGTCTTGTCGTCCGACCGGCGGTCCAGGCCGACAATGACGTTGCTGCCAAATTTATCCCTGCCGATGTAGAAGCCCTGGCATAGCCATATGCGTTCCGCTAAAAGTCCTCTTGTATCACTGACAGGGGGGAAATAGCGGCCAGCCGGTCATAGATGCCAGCATAGTCCTCCACATCGCCGGTCAGCGCGGGGGGTGCAACGGGAGGCAGTTCCCGGCCCTCAGTCTGGCTCAGGTCAAAAACATGAGCGATCCTAAATCGGTTAGGGGCGGTATACTCCTTTTCGGTGAGGGGTTTCCCGTCCGGCCCGTATAGCGTTCGCCCGGTCTTGGGGTCGATCTTAACCCGTTCAACTACCCGCTGAAAGTTACAGGGCGCTAAAATCTGGATGCCCTTTTCGCCTTTCTTCACCTGTCGCCCTAGAGTCTGTTTGAAAACTAAGATATTGTGTGTAAAGTGCTAAGATGGTAAAATGGAGTACATGAAAAGGCATGAAATAAGCGAAGGACAATGGAATCGGATCAAGGACAAGTTTCCGCCTGAAAAAAAGCCGCAAGGAGGCCGGCCAGGAAAAAGCAACCGTGAAATGTTCAACGCAATCCTGTATTGGCTGAACGCCGGAATACCATGGAGGGGATCTGCCGGAGCGGTTCGGGCCATGGCAAAGTGTGTACAGCCGGTTCCGTGC
>CAJTYO010000110.1 GCA_910584045.1 uncultured Oscillospiraceae bacterium
ACAGGCGGACGGCAATCTCAAGCTGTTCGTTTTCCTCCGGGGACACCCGGAACGCCACGGTCTTGTTCCGCCAGCGGTTGTGATTGTCCAAATTCTTAGCCGACATTATGCTCCCGTCCTTTCAAAGTCCAGCTTGTCCGCCATTTCCGTCTGCTTGGACGGAAACAGGTGGGCGTAGCGGTAAGTGATTTCGATACTCTCATGGCCTACCCGGTCGGCAATCGCCACAGCGGAGAAGCCCATGTCAATCAGAAGTGAAATGTGCGAATGTCTGAGGTCATGGATTCGGATACGCTTTACCCTGCCTCTTTCCCCCTCTGTCCATCTCATGGTGGAGATAGCTTTTCGTGACGGTGAAAATGCGGTCTTTCTTCTTGACCCCGTAGAGCATCCCCAGGTAGTCCCGCATTTCGTCACAGAGGAAATTGGGCATTTTGATGGTACGATTGCTTTTCTTGGTTTTCGGGGTGGTAATCACATCCTCGCCGTGGAGCCGCTGGTAGGACTTGCTGATTTTCACCGTCCCGGCCTCAAAGTCGAAGTCCGCCGGGGTGAGGGCCAGCAGCTCCCCCTCCCGAATACCGCACCAGTAGAGCATTTCAAAGGCGTAGTAGGAGAGGGGCTTGTCCATCATAGCCTCCGCAAACCGCTGATACTCCGCCTTTGTCCAGAACAGCATTTCCTTTCGCTCCTCCGTCCCCATGTTCCCGGCTTTGGCGGCGGGGTTGGAGCGAAGCTCATAGAAGCGGACAGCGTGGTTGAAAATGGCGCTGAGCTGGTTGTGCAGGGTTTTAAGATAGGTCTGGGAGTAGGGCTTGCGCTGTTCGTCCCGGTAGGCCAGCAGCTCATTCTGCCATGCGATCACGTCCTTGGTGGTGATTTCGCTGATCTTCCGCTTGCCGAAGTAGGGCAGAATCTTCTTCTGGATGATGTTCTCCTTTGTCAGCCAGGTGTTCTCTTTCAGCCGGGGCCGCACATCCTTGGTGTAAAGCTCCACAAAGGCTTCAAAGGTCATATCCATGTCGGCGGCGGTCTGCATTTGAAAGCTGCGCTCCCAGTCCTGGGCCTCCCGCTTGGTGGGAAAGCCCCGCTTGCACTTCTGCTTGCGCTCCCCCGTCCAGTCCCGATACCACGCCATGACGTACCATGTGCCCCGCTTTTCGTCCTTAAATACCGGCATTTTCGTTCACTTCCTTTCCGGCCCCGTAGAGCCGTTCGTTGAAATACTGGCGGTTGACCCGCCCCGCAATGGTGATGAAGCCCTTTCCTTTCAGTTCCTCGTTGAGCTGCCGAATGAGCTTGTAGGCGTAGGGCCTCGACACGCCCAGCTCGTCCGCTACCTCGTCCACCCGGATAAACTTGTTTTCCATGCTGGTTCCTCCTTTCTTGAATAATAACGCTATTTGTTTAGCGTTGGCTTCATTATACTAACTCTATTCCGTTATGTCAAGGCTTTCCAAGAAGAAAATATAAACAAATTTATTTATATTTCGCTTGACAGTTCTAAACATATCTGTTATACTCCAAGTGTCCCCATTACATAGATTGGAGTTGGCAGTTATGGCGATTGGTGAACGTATTCGCTTCTTCCGCAATAAGAAAGGTGTCACGCAGAAGTATCTCGGTCAGGTGGTGGGGTTCCCGGAACGCTCCGCCGATGTGCGTATGGCGCAGTATGAAACCGGGAGCCGCACCCCCAAGGCCGACCTGACCAGGACGCTGGCGGGCTTCTTTGAAGTCTCTACCGATGCCTTGACCGTCCCTGACATAGACAGCGATATTGGCCTCATGCACACCCTCTTTGCCCTGGAGGACATACGGGGCCTTACCATCGGAGAGATTGACGGCGAAATCTGTCTGCGGCTGGACAAGTCCAAAGGCAAGACCTATGTTGATATGCTTGAAATGCTGTCCGCCTGGGCGGAGCAGGCCAAGAAGCTGGAGGCCGGGGAGATCACCAGGGAGGACTATGACCGCTGGCGCTACAACTACCCCAAGTACGACACCACCCGGAAATGGGTCAAAGTCCCCTCCAAGGAATTGAGCGACTTCCTTGTAGAAGCGTTCAAGGACAGGCTGGGAAAGGATTGACAGACGGCAAAAGCCCTTACCGATGTTGCCATCGGTAAGGGCTTTGTAATATGGTTTCTGTCACCCACAAGCCGCAAAGGAACACTTTTCACCTGCAATCCACCGGGGATACAGAATGATACGGCCTATGGGGAGCGTTATCAAATCGTTATCAAAAGAGGGGCGAAAAACCGTCTATCCGTTGTGCCGCAACGGGTTCGGAGTTTCAAAAACTCATTCCCACTCAATCGTCCCCACGGGCTTGGGCGTCAGATCATACAGCACCCGGCACACGCCCGGCACCTCCGCCAGAATCCGCCCGGTGATCTTTTTCAGCACCGCCCAGTCGATCTCCGGCACCGCGGCGGTCATGGCGTCCACCGTGTTCACCGCCCGGATGATCACCGGCCAGTCGAAAGCCCGCCTGCCGTCCCGCACGCCGGTGGAACGGAAGTCCGGCACCACGGTGAAGAACTGCCACACCTTGTCGGCCAGCCCGGCGGCAGCGAACTCCTCCCGCAAAATGGCGTCCGACTCCCGCAGGGCGGCCAGGCGGTCCCGGGTGATGGCCCCCAGGCACCGCACCCCCAGCCCCGGGCCGGGGAAGGGCTGACGCTCCACCATGGAGGCGGGCAGGCCCAGGGCGTGGCCCACGCAGCGCACCTCGTCCTTGAACAGCAGCCGCACCGGCTCCACCAGCTCAAAATCAAAGTCGTCGGGCAGGCCGCCCACGTTGTGGTGGGCCTTCACGCCGTCGCTCTCCAGAATGTCGGGGTAGATGGTGCCCTGGGCCAGGAAGTCGATGCCCTCCAGCTTCCGGGCCTCCTCCTCAAACACCTTGATGAACTCGCCGCCGATGATCTTCCGCTTCCGCTCCGGCTCGTCCACCCCGGCCAGCAGGTCCAGGAACCGGTCCGTGGCGTCTACATAGATGAGGTTCGCGTCCATCTGATCCCGGAACACCTGGATCACCTGCTCGCTCTCCCCCTTGCGCATAAGGCCGTGGTTCACGTGGACGCAGACCAGCTGCTTGCCGATGGCCTTGATGAGCAGCGCCGCCACCACCGAGGAGTCCACGCCGCCGGAGAGAGCCAGCAGCACTTTTTTATCGCCCACCTGGGCCTGGACCTGGGACACCTGCTCGGCGATGAACGCCTCTGCCAGCTCGGGAGTGTTGATCCGCTTCATGTCCGCGGGACGAATGTTGTTGTTCATAGACTGTCCTCCATTGCAATGATTTTCACCGGTTTTTCCCTCTGCTGTTATATCACACTTTTTGCCGGAAAGCAACAGGATTCCGCATCCGAAGAGAAGGAAAGAGCAGAGGGAGCCGGACCCTGCGGCCCAGCTTCCGATACATTATTATGATAGCCGCAAGCACCAAAACATTATGGAGGAAATGAACGCCGCTGAGATGATCCGCCAGACCATTGCATATTGTACCAACATATTGGCCCGCTGTCTTTTTATGGGGATGGTACTTTCAATCTGATTGAAAGCCGAACTAGCGGCGAAGGATATGCCGGAGACGGCGCCAGTTTAGCGGATGAACTGGACTTTACCATGCAAAATCTGTCGAACGGAGCCAAAGGCGGGACGGCATCAAATTCTTTAGCTGTCAAAACCACAATTCCGGCCTCCGCAAGTGCTCCAAAACTCACTATATCCGGCTGGAATTTCTGGAGCGGGTGGTGCTGTATGGGGTGAACCGGCTGGCCTATTTCGCCAACGAGTACGAGGACGACTTTATTAAGGCTATGATGGGCCGTTCCGCAAAAGTGACGGAGAATGAGCGGGCCAGGAAGCAGCGGGAACT
>CAJTYO010000111.1 GCA_910584045.1 uncultured Oscillospiraceae bacterium
CTGGTAGCGTACCCGGTTCAGGTTAATTCTAATAAGCGTGCGCCCTCTTAATTATAGGATTGCTCAATATATTAGTCAATAGCCCGATAACAAGAGCGGATAACAAAGCATGAAAATTTTATAATAAAGGCATCCTAATCACAGGGGGATGCCGCGGATGAGCAAGAAGGAAGTGGAATTCAGCAATCGGGACAGGTTTATCGAACTTGGCCTGATGATCGCCAGCCTGCGAAAAATGCAGGGGATGTCCCAGGAGAAGCTGGCGGAGAAGGCGAAGATCAGCCGCTCCCACCTGAGTTCCATCGAGGCCCCCAACATCGTGCGGCCCTTTTCTCTCGAAGTGCTATACAACATTGCGGACGCTCTTGGCGTCCGAGCGGGGGATCTGCTGAACGCCACCCTGCCCCCAACGAAATGAGAACAGCGCCTTGCCACCGGCAAGGTGCTGTTTTGTCCCCTATGCCGCCTCCCCGCCATAGAGGTCATGGTTGACCTGGGCGGCGTAGTGGTTCTCAATGGTGGCCGGGGCGTTGTACAGCACGGTCAGCAGGTACTGCTTCATGTTTCGCACCTGGGTGGTGTTCTCTCGGAGGCAGTCGAACACGAAGCGGATGTGTTCAGAGTCCAGCTTCAGTAGCCGGGACTTCACCACCGCCTGGGGGAAGTCATTCCCCGCCAATCGGAGGTTTTTCTTTTTGGAGCAGACCGCCTCCACCATTAACTCCACCATCTCGTCCAACTGCCCAGCATCATAGGGGCGCTCCCGCACGAAATCGTCATAGCCGATGTTCTCCCGGATCAGATCCCGATAGGCGTCCATCTCACCCTGACTCATCCCGCCGCTCCTGCTCCGCTTCCTTCCCTTCGCTTCAGGCGGCTCTGCAGCCGCAGGCGTCATGGAAGGGGCGGAAGGGAAAGGAAAAGAATCCGTACTTTGTGAAGTCAGTATTTTGTTTTCTTTTGTTTGTACGTCTTTTATTATTTGCGTGGCCTTTTCCGTCTGCGTGGAGGCCGTAGACGGTTCCTCCGTCATCGGATTTCCCGACAACGGAGAAGCCGAAGACGGCCCTTCCGGGGGCGGTTCGTGAGAAACAGGGTACTCCCGGATGATGTACTCGTTGCTGCCGAATTTCCCGGCCTTGTCGGTGGTCTGGCGGCGCTGGACATACCCGGCTTTCTCCAATTCCACCACGGCAGCCCGGATGGCGTCCTTGCCCTCCAGGCTGATCCGGGCAAGACCGGCGAGGGTGTAGTCCCAGGTCTCCGGGAGACTGAGCATGAGGGACAGCAGGCCCTTGGCCTTGAGGGAGAGGGTCTTGTCCCGCAGGTGATAGTTGCTCATGACGGTGTAATTTTGGGTGCGCTCCACACGAAAAACTGCCATTGTATATTCACTCCAAATTCATAAAATTTCAGGCTGGGAAACAGGATGATCCCGTTTCCCAGCCTCTTGATTTAGTTATAAACAGGGGTTGCGTAGCCCCATATCTCGTAATGGCCGACACTGTAGGTGTTCTGGCGGCAGCTGTCGCCGGAGTTGCCCTCCACGGTGTAGACCACGCCATTCTCCACCCGTTCCACGATACCCACATGGTCTGGCACATCGTCCTGCGGCCCGGAGGAACCTTTTTCGTCCCAATCGAAAAATATCAGGTCACCGGGGCGCGGCTCATAGCCGCCATCCTGCCACTGTCCCCGATCCTTGAACCAATTAGAGCCACCTGTACAGCCCGCGAACTTGGGAATTACCCCGGCGTCGATGTAGCCGCACTCGTTGGCGCACCAGCTCACGAAGCAGGCGCACCACTCCACCCGGCTGTTGAAGCCGTACCAGCTCCAGTATGGCTGACCGCCCACATTGCCCACCTGGGACAGTGCCACGGCCACGATCTCGCCGCTGGAACCGTAGAGAAGCTTGTTCCACATGGCGCGGATATCCTCCGTCAGCAGCTCGTCCAGAGCGGCGTTCTGCTGATCCGTGAACGAATAAAACACCCGCATATCGTCCGGCGTCCTGGGCGTGACCGTAATGGTCAGCACCTTCTCCGTCCAGGCGGGGGTTTCGCCCTCGGCTGGATGATCTATGTCCGTCTCCACCGTGGTGATTTTCGTCATATCCCAGAATACCACCCGCAGCTTCTCCACTGTATCCGGGTCCAGAACAGCCACAGACGCTCCATCCGCCGCTCCTGCAGTCTTGGCGGCAAACACCGCGAACACATCCGCCCAGGACGGAGGGCGACCCTGAATATCCACCCGGTCATAGGCCCCACCGTTCTGGGGGGCGGACAGCCTGTCCGCATACTCGCTGTTGATCTGGGCGATTGCCGATGTAGGGGATACCGCATCCGGGGAACCGCCATCTGCGAAAAAGATGCCAAAGGGCGAAGCGATCAGCAGGCCCACGATACAGATCAACAGCACCACCACGAGTACCACCCAGCCCCCGGCGGCGATGGCGGCGATCAATTCCTGCGTGGCCGCAATGGCCGCTTTTATCGCCGCCACGGTGGCTTTGGCCGCAGCCTTGGCGGTGGTCGCTGCCGCCTTTGCCGTGGCACGTGTGGCCTGTACACCCCTCTGGGTGGCCTTTACGGCGGCCTGGGCGGATCTCTGGGCAGTCTTGACCGTCTGCTGGGCGGTTTTCGCCGTCCGCTGGGTGGTCTTGACGGCTTGCCTGGAGGAATATTCCGCTGTTTTGATAGTCTGACGGGCTGCGCGCTGGGCAGTCTTTCTCCCGGAACGAGCCGTTTTGACTGCAGTCTGTCCGCCGTCCCTCATAGACCGGGAGGCAGGAACCGCCTCGCGCACAGTCTGGGCCGGAGCATACTTGCCCCGACCTCCGGCATATCCGTGCCGCGCCGGAGCGGAAGAGGCGGTGACCTCGCCGTTTTTGACGTGTGTATTGGAGCTGCGGCCTGGGTGCTGGGCTTCCGCCCGTTTCATGGCGGCGGTCCGGCTGCGCTCCTGCATAAACTTCCGCTGGCCCTGGCTGAACGTCTGGGATGGCTGCTCTGAGTCCATCGCAGTCTGTCTCTGGATGCAGGTGTCTCTGGTTTTGATCGGCAGTTGTTCCTGCGGCGTTTTCCTGCCGGGCGGGGGCGCATCTGCCCTTTGATCATGGGGAGTGCGGGCCATAGCTTCCCTCGCCCTGATCTGTGGCAGTTCTGATCTGGCCTGTACCGCAGGCTCCATAGCTGGATGGGTATCATGGACAGTAGCTTCTCTTGTCCTGATCTGCGGCAGTTCTGGTCCAGACCGGCGTACTGGCGGCGTATCCGGGCGGGGATCACGAACAGCGGGCTCCCTGGTTTTGATCCGCGTCTCTCTCATCCGCTCCCCAGAGGACGGCCCAGCTCTGCCACTTTCAAGGGTTGGAGCATTGATACCACTCTCCCCGGCAGAAACAGCTTCCCGCGTTTTGATACGAGGCTGTTCTCGTGGGGGCGATTCATGGGGTGAGGATGGTCCCGCTGGAGATTCTGAGGACGGCTCTGCCGCAGGTCCCTGTGTAGGCGGGTCTGGCTCAGTATGCGGCTCCCCGTCTGGTTTCCTGCCTTTAGCGGCTTTTTTCTTTTTCAGCAGAGTTTCCACGCCGCGCATGGTCCGCCGCACTCCATCGGCGGCAGTGTCCTCGATCCGGTCGCCGCCGTAGTCGTTGGCCTGCCCACGCTGGGCGGCCTCACGGAGCTGGCCCCGCAGGCGCTCCGTACCGTCATCCAGCCCACGGCGGACAAGCTCCTTGGGCGCGGCCTTAACTTTTTCCTTTAATCTGCCAGTTGCTATGCCCATTCTGCCGAAACCGATTAAGCAGAGATGGGCGAATTTCCCGC
>CAJTYO010000112.1 GCA_910584045.1 uncultured Oscillospiraceae bacterium
CTACGTCCTCGCCGCTCCAACGCAAAGCCTTCCGGCCCTTCCTCCAGATAGATTCTCTCCCATGCCGCAATTCGTTTATCATCTGTCCCAAATCTACGGGCTGTTTCTTTGTAACTTAATTTTTCCTGCAGCATAGTTTCTATGGCCTTTTTCTTGAGCTCTGGCGTATATCGTTTGTTTGCTACTCCTTTTCGCATAATAAATCACCCCACTTGTTAGTAGTATACCATACTGTCTAACAAATGGGGTGCAGTTCAGAAACAAAAGCGGCGTTTTTCTATGGCTCGAAACAGAAAGGAGTGGTGCTTTATTAAAACGCAAATGGAAAGGGGGAATATTTTTCTGCTGGCCGAGCCGAGGGACTTCATTTGGGGCCTGACATTCTATAGATAGTCACTTCCGCTGAGCGTTCCCTTGACCATCAAATTAAAAGCAGATCTTCTTGAAAAGCAGGGGAAGCCGGGCGCGTCCATACGCAGCCTTCCACCGTCGGAGCCAGTCTACATCATCAAAATCCTCCCGTTGGGCATAACAATAGAAGCCTGAAAATAGATCATGAAGCATGGATTGTGTCTGCTGATAATTCCAAGAAAAAATATCATCTATGCATATTTTTTCCACTGGAAGAAACGTTTCAAAACGGCATCGAGGCCCCGTTCTTTCACGATAATCACCCGTCTTTTCGACAAGTATATCAAAAAAACAGCGAGAAAGCTACCCCCTAACCACTTTTCAAGCAATGGCGGATACATCCTAAAAGCATCATTCTTAAAGGCATTAAGCACAACTTTATAGGAAAATGTTTTCGCTTTTTTCGGTATCTGGACATGAAAAACGCCACAGACTTTTTTCAAAATCTGCGGCGTTCACGATGCCTTTTCGATATTATATTTCGTTCTTTGTGTTCCCACACTCCATATCAATGACGACAGAAACCGAGATATAGTCCTTAATGCGCTTATTGCGAAGTTTATCGCCCTCTGCGTCAAAGACCACATGACGCGCAAAGTGCTGGAAACACAGGATTTCTACGAGGTTCCTCTTTGTAGCAACATTACAGTCTCCACATGCCTCGTCTTCGGAAACATATCCACCGCTGCGGCCCGCTCTGCCTGATAACCGATTCCGGCAAACCGCTTCACATCCCGGGCCAGGGTTCCGGGGTCGCAGGAGACGTACACCACCCGACCTGGCTCCATCGATGCGATTATGGGGACCACCTCCTCGCCCAGCCCCTTCCGGGGCGGGTCCACTACCACTACATCCGGACGCATCCGCTCCGCCGCCAGCCTCATGGCGATGCAGCCGGCATCGCCTAAAAAGAATTCCGCGTTGCCGATACCGTTTAACTGCGCATTTACCCGCGCGTTTTCTATGGCCTCCGGCACGATTTCCGCGCCGATTACCTTGGCGGCGTGCCCTGCCATCGTCAGAGTGATAGTCCCCGCTCCGCAGTATAAATCCAGAACGGTCTCCTGTCCCGATAGACCGGCGAATTCCACCGCTTTGCCGTACAGCCTTTCCGCCTGCGTCCGGTTCACCTGATAGAACGACGGCACAGACAGCCTGAATTGCAGCCCGCAAAGCGTATCCGTCAGCGTATCCTCCCCCCAGAGCGTCCGGTACTCATCCCCCAGAATCACATTGGTATCCCTTGTGTTGATATTCAGCAGCACGCCCGCCGTCTCCGGACAGGCGGCCCGGATGCGGTCAACCAGCGCGTCCTCGCGGGGCAGCGCGGACCCGTTCACCGCCAGACACACCAGCGTATGTCCCGCCCTGTTGGTCCGGACGTAGATGTGGCGCAGCAGCCCCTGCCGGGAGGCCTCGTCGTAGGCGGCTACGTGAAAGTCCCGCAGATATGCCTCCACGGCGGAGGCTGCAGCGTTTGCCTGAGAGGACTGGAGCCGGCAGTCCGCAGCGGGGACGACCTGGTGGCTGCGGGCGCGGTAGAACCCGGCCTGCCCCTGCGGGCTGACCGGGAACTGACTTTTATTGCGGTAGCCGTCCACAGACTCGCAGCCCAAAATCTCCTCCACAGAGATATCTGCGCCGCCAATCCGGCGCAGAGCATCCTCCACCCGCTGCCGTTTGGCCTCCAGCTCCTCCGCGTAGGAGATGTGCCGGAAGTCGCAGCCGCCGCAGGCAGGCCAGTGGGGACAGTCCGGTTCCCGCCGGGCGGGGGAGGGCGCGAGGACCTCCTCCACCCGGCCGTACGCTGTGTTTTTCAGCACCTTCAGTATTCGGATGACACAGTCCTCGCCGCGCACGCCGCCGTGGACGAACACCACATGCCCATCCACCCGCGCTACGCCGAGCCCCTCCGCCGTGTACCCGGTCACCGTTGCCGTATGCAGTTGATTCTTTTGCAGCTGTAGCATATACACACCAATATCATGAGCAAAGCAGAGCTTTGCGAACAAAAGTTCTTTGTGATGCGGTTTCTTTCAAGAACAAGTATAGATGCCTCATGCCTCCCACTTGTCGATCAGCAGCTTGATCTGGTCGGCGAAGTTGCCCAGATCCCGGTTGGCGCGGCCCCGGCTGCGGGAGATGACCTCCTGGAGTAGCTTGCCAACAGATACCAGGCGCTGATAGGGGGCGGAGACCTTCCCGGCGGGCGTGGCGGTCTTCCGCTCCGGCAGATAGCCCAGCTCCAGCACTTTATCTGCCGCCAGATCGTACACCTCCGTATACTGGGGGGCATGAGCCCGGTAGCCCAGACGGACCAGGGTGTCGGCAAAGTAGGGCGCCACCTCCCGGTCGCCGTGGACCACAAAGAAGTGGGCGGGGCTGGTAAAGGATTTGGCCCACTCGATCAGATGGTCCCGGTCGGCGTGGCTGGAGAGCCCCTTGAAGTTCTCGATCTCGGCCAGCACGGCCACCTCCTCGCCGAAGAGCTTCACCGTATCCGCCCCGTTGAGCAGAGTGCGGCCCAGGGTGCCTTCCCCCTGGTAGCCCACGAACACCACGGTGCACTCCTTCCGCCATAGGTTGTACTTCAGATGGTGGCGGATACGGCCTGCGTCGCACATGCCGGAGGCGGAGATGATGACCTTGGGGGTGCGGTCCGCGTTGAGCATCTTGGACTCCTCCAGGGACTCGGTCAGCCGCAGACCGGGGAAGGAGAACATATTCACGCCGTCCTTCACCAGGGCCAGGGCCTCGTCGTCCAGATAGCCCCGCAGGTCGCCGCAGAAGATGGTGGTGGCCTTGCTGGCAAGGGGGGAGTCAATGTAGACGGGGAAGTCGTCCACGGAGCGGACCAGGTGCTCCTGCTTGATCCGGCGCAGGAAGTATAAAATCTCCTGGGTGCGCCCCACGGCGAAGGCGGGGATCACCACGTTGCCTCCCCGGCCCAGGGTCCGGTCGATGACTTTGGCCAGCTCGGAGGTGTAGCTCCAGACCTCCTGGTGGTTTCGGTCGCCGTAGGTGGACTCCATCACCACGTAATCCGCCCGCTTGAGGAGGATGGGGTCCCGGATGATGGGCTGGTTGATGTTGCCGATGTCGCCGGAGAAGACGATGG
>CAJTYO010000113.1 GCA_910584045.1 uncultured Oscillospiraceae bacterium
ACGGGGAACGACCAATACCTGTTCGCCCCGCAGACGGTAGAGATATTGAACGATCAGGGCGGGGCGTCGCTGACGGTGGAACGCTCCGGCCTCTCTCCCACCCTCCGCAGCCAGACCCACGGCAATCTGCCGGTGGTGGCCGCTGGCTTCGACTTACAGCAGATCACCAGCAAGACCAACCGCTCCACCCTGCGGCCCGTCCAGCCCACCCTATGCGAAACGGGACAGCCCCATGTGCTGACGATGGCGACGGGGCAGGCCAACGCGGAAGTGCTGGCGGACATCGCCCCCACCCTCAACTGCAACCACGAACAGCCCCTTTTGGTGCATCCGCAGATCGCCGGGACGCTGTGCGCCTCCGGCGCTGGCCTCTCCCGGCCCGCTGGCATGGGGAGCGAAACCGACTTCTGCATCACCAGCGCGGGCTTCCGCTATAAGGCCGGGAGCGCGGCGGGGAGCCTGGGCTATCAGGAGGAAACCGCCCCGACCCTGCTTGCCGCACAGCAAAGCGGCGTACTGCATCATCACTACGCCGACCTGATCGTGCGCCGCCTGACGCCCTTGGAATGTGAGCGTTTGCAGGGCTTCCCGGACTTCTGGACGGAGCAGGGCGGCGGGCGGAGTATCAGCGACACCAGCCGCTACCAAATGCTGGGAAATTCTATCGCCGTCCCCTGCGTGGCCTACATCATGCAGGGCATCTATCACGCTCTGGAAAGGAGGAATTGACCCTATGGCCTATGTGTCCGTCCCCAAGGACTTGACCCATGTAAAAAGCAAAATGCTGTTCGGCCTGACGAAACGGCAGATCGTATGCTTCGGCGCGGCGCTCCTGATGGGCTTGCCGCTCTTTTTTATGCTCCGGGGCAGCGTCCCCACCAGCGCCGCCGCCCTGGTGATGATCTTCGCCATGCTCCCCGGCCTGCTGTTCGGGCTGTACGAGAAGCACGGCCAGCCGTTGGAGGTGGTGATCGGGCAGATCGTCCGCAACCGCTTCACCATGCCGAAAGTCCGGCCCTATCAGACCAATAACCTTTACGCCGTGTTGGAGCGGCAGCGTCAAATGGAAATGGAGGTGAAAGCGGTTGTCCAGAAAGCAAAACGCAGACAGGCCGGTAAAGCTGTCCCGCGCCGAAAAGCGGGAGATACAAGCCATCATCCGCAGGTATAAGGGCGACGGCAAGCCCCATACCGCCCAAGAGAGCATCCCCTATGAGGTCATGTATCAGGACGGCGTTTGCAGGCTGAACCAGCGTTCTTTCTCCAAGTGCATTGAGTTCTCCGATACCAATTACCAGCTTGCCCAGCCGGACGACCGCACGGCCACCTTTGAATACCTGTGCGACCTTTATAACTATGTGGACGCCTCTATCCACGTCCAGTTCTCCTTTGTCAACCGCAGGGCAGACCCGGCGCAGTACGCCCGCAGCTTCGAGATCGCCCCGCAGGGGGACGACTTCGACGACATCCGGGCCGAGTACACCGGCATCTTACAGCGGCAGTTGACGAGGGGCAACAACGGCATCGTCAAGACCAAGTACCTGACGTTCACCATCGAGGCGGACAACCTGAAAGCGGCGCGGGCGAGGCTGGAACGCATCGAAACCGACCTGCTGGGCTACTTCAAGATGATGGGAGCCGCCGCCCATGTGCTGGACGGGGCCGAACGGCTGGAAGTGCTGCACGGCGTTTTCCACCCGGACGGCGAATTGTTCCGCTTCGACTGGAAGTGGCTTCCCACAGCGGGGCTGTCCACCAAGGATTTCATCGCCCCGTCCTCCCTCCGCTTCGGCAACAGCCGTATGTTCGGTATGAGCGGCAAATATGGGGCAGTAAGTTTCCTGCAAATCCTGGCCCCGGAGCTGTCGGACGAAATGCTGGCGGATTTCCTCAACACGGAAAATGGCATCGTCGTCAACCTCCATGTGCAGGCCATTGAGCAGACCGAGGCCATCAAGCGGGTAAAGCGGAAGATCACCGACCTGGACGCCATGAAGATACAGGAGCAGAAAAAGGCGGTGCGCTCCGGCTACGATATGGATATTTTGCCCTCCGACCTTGCCACCTACGGCACGGACGCCAAGCAGTTGCTTTCCAAGCTGCAAACCCGGAACGAGCGCCTTTTCATGGTGACGTTCCTTGTCCTGAACATGGCCGACACCCAGCGGAAGTTGAGCAACGAGGTATTCCGGGCCGCTGGCGTGGCGCAGAAATATAACTGCGCCCTGGTGCGGCTGGACGACCAGCAGGAGCAGGGCCTTATGGCCTCCCTCCCCCTGGGGCAGAACCATATCAACATCCAGCGGGGCCTTACCACGTCCAGCGCCGCCATCTTCGTCCCGTTCGTCACACAGGAGCTCTTTCAGGGCGGTGGGGCTATGTACTACGGCGTCAACGCCAAGACCCACAACATGATTATGCTGGACAGAAAACTTGCACGCTGCCCTAACGGGCTAAAGCTGGGTACGCCCGGCAGCGGCAAGTCCATGTCCTGCAAGTCCGAGATCGTCAGCGTGTTCCTCACCACGCCGGACGATATTTTTGTCTGCGACCCGGAGGCCGAGTATTTTCCCCTGGTACAGCGGCTTCACGGGCAGGTTATCAAGCTGTCCCCCACCAGCAGGGACTATGTGAACCCGCTGGACATCAACCTGAATTACAGCGAGGACGAAAACCCGCTGGCGCTGAAAAGCGACTTCGTGCTGTCGTTCTGCGAGCTGGTGATGGGCGGCAAGAACGGTTTGGAGCCTATCGAAAAGACGGTGATCGACCGGGCCGTGCAGGTGATCTACCGGCCCTACCTGGCAGACCCCAGCCCGGAGAAAATGCCTGTCCTCTCCGACCTCCACGCCGCCCTGACCGCCCAGCACATCCCGGAGGCCGACCGTGTGGCGCAGGCCCTTGACCTCTATGTGTCCGGCAGCCTGAATGTCTTTAACCACCGTACCAATGTGGACATTGAAAACCGGCTTGTGTGCTTCGACATCAAGGATTTGGGCAAGCAGTTGAAGAAATTGGGGATGCTCATTGTCCAAGATCAGATTTGGGGCCGCGTCACCGCCAACCGCAGTATGGGCAAGGCCACCTGGTACTTTGCCGACGAGTTCCATTTGCTTCTGAAAGAGGAACAGACAGCGGCGTACAGCGCCGAAATTTGGAAGCGTTTTAGGAAATGGGGCGGCATCCCCACCGGGGCCACGCAGAACGTGAAAGACCTGCTTTCCTCCCCGGAGATCGAAAATATCCTGGAAAACAGCGACTTCATTACCCTGCTCAATCAGGCCAGCGGCGACCGCAAGATTTTGGCCGAACGGCTGAA
>CAJTYO010000114.1 GCA_910584045.1 uncultured Oscillospiraceae bacterium
GGGTCACCATCTCCAGCAGGTTGTCAATGCCCATGCCGGTCTTGGCGGAGATGGGACAGATGATGGTCTCGCCGCCCCAGTCCTCGGCCACCAGCTCATACTCGGTCAGCTGCTGCTTGATCCGTTCGGGGTTGGCCTCCGGCTTATCCATCTTGTTGATGGCAACGATGATGGGAATCTCCGCAGCCTTGGCGTGGTTGATGGATTCCACGGTCTGGGGCATGATGCCGTCCTCGGCGGCCACCACCAGGATGGCAATGTCCGTCACCATCGCGCCCCGGGCGCGCATGGAGGTAAAAGCTTCGTGGCCCGGCGTATCCAGGAAGGTGATGGGCTTGCCATTGATCTCCGTCTGGTACGCGCCGATATGCTGGGTGATGCCGCCGGCCTCGCCCTTGGCCACACTGGCCTTGCGGATATAGTCCAGCAGGGAGGTCTTGCCGTGGTCCACGTGACCCATGACCACCACCACAGGGGCCCGGGAGACCAGGTCCTCCGGCCTGTCCTCAGCGGTGTCGATGAGTTTTTCCTCGATGGTGACCACCACCTCCCGCTCCACCTTACAGCCCATCTCCTCGGCGGTGATGGCGGCGGTGTCGAAGTCGATGATCTGACTGAGGGAGGCCATCACGCCGTTGCGCATCAGACTCTTGACCACTTCGGCCCCGGTTTTCTTCATCCGGCTGGCCAGCTCGCCCACGCTGATCTCGTCGGGAATTTTGACGGTCAGGGGAGTCTTCTTTGCGATCTCCAGCTGGAGGCGGCGCATCTTCTCGGCCTCCTCCTGCCGGCGCTTGCTGGAAAAGGAGATCTGACCCCGCTTCTTGCTGCCGGCGCTGCGGAACTTCTCCTTGCTCTGCTCCCGGTCCCGGCGGCCGCCGCCCGCGCCGGTGCGCTCGGCCATGTCCTGCAGCTTCTCGTCGTACTTGTCCAGATTGACGTTGGTGGCCTTGCGGGTGTCCACCATCTTGGTCTTGGGAACCCGGGCGGCGGGCTGCTGCTGAGGCTGTTGGCCCTGGGCGGCGGGCTTCTGCTGTCCGCCCTGCTGGGGACGCTGGGGCTGCTGGGGCTGGGCGGGGCCCCTCCCGGCGGGCTGTCCGCCCTTTGCGGCGGGGGGCGCGGTTTCCTTCGCGGCGGCGGGGGAGGACTTCTCCGCGGGGGGCGTGTCGGCGTAGATGGATTGGATACTGCTCACCTGGTTATGCTGGGTGAGGTATTCAAACACATAGTTGAGCTCCCCTTCGTCCAGATTCTGCCCGGATTTTTTCGGCGTGGAAAAGCGCTTGCCAAGGATCTCAATGATCTGCTTGGTCTGCATTCCGAAGTCTTTTGCCAATTCATTCACTTTATACTTGTTTACGATACCCAAATCAGGCCACCTCCAGTGTGTGATTCCGGTTTGTACACCATAACACACGTCCGGGGACGGTCCCCTCCCCCGGGAAGCGCGACGATCCCCAGGCGTGCGTTATGGTGGTCTTGCCTATTTCTTCCTATATTTGACCGGGGGACGTTTTCCGCCGCCCCGCTGCTGCCGCTCCTTGGCCGTCTTCTCCCGCCGCTGGGCGGCCCGCTCCGCCTTCAGCTGCAGCCGCCGGGCCATGGGTCCATACGTCTCCGGCTCCTCCTGGGCCAGCCGCTCCACGATGGCCCGGGCCAGCCCCAGGTCCGTGACCGCCGCCATGGCGCAGCTCTTCCGCCCCAGGGCCTCCCCCAGCTCCTCGTTGGAGCAGGGCAGCTCCGCCGCAAGGCACTGACCCTCCTCCGCGAAGTGCGCGGCTCGCCGTTGGGCGCCCTCACCCGCGCCGGCTGTCACCAGCAGCAGGCGGCAGCGCTTGTACTGACAGGCGTCGCCGGCGGCCTCGTCGCCCACCGCCAGACGTCCTGCCCGCAGGGCCATGCCGATCATCCGCAGAACGCCCTCATTCATGGCCTTCGTCCCTCATCTGCTGCTCCAGCTGGTCGTAGACCTCCGGCGGCACCGCCGCCTCAAAGGCCCGCTCCAGGGCGCGGCTCTTCCGCGCCCTGGCCAGGCAGGCGGCCTCGGGGCAGACATAGGCCCCCCGGCCCGGCTTCTTGCCCTTGAAATCCAGGCTGATCTCCCCCTCCGGGGAGCGCACCACCCGGATCAAATCCTTCTTATTTTTCATCTCCCGGCAGCCCAGGCACTGGCGCTGGGGGATTTTTCTGGGTTTCTGCATACCGCTTCCTTTCTCCGTCTACCGGTCCAACTCGAAGGGCGCGGGCCCCGGATAGCGGATGTTGTTGAGAGCTTCCTTCCGGGGGATAACGGATTCCATGTCGACGCCGTAGCAATTGGCAATGGCCAGTGCGAAATAGATCACATCCCACAGCTCCTCGTCAATCGTCCGCTGGAACGCCTCCGAAGACCGGGGGCGCAGGTCCTTGTGTATGGCCCGTGCCAGCTCGCCGGTCTCCTCCGCCAGCTTGAGGAAGTAGTCCTTTACCAGCTCGGGATGATGGTCCTTGGACTTGATATAGGACTGCAGGTAGGCGACTGAAATTCTTCCATCCAAGGCTCTACGCCTCCTGCTCCAGGTAGGACGCGGGTTTGATGTCGATCTTGTATCCGGTGAGCCGAGCGGCCAGACGGGCGTTCTGCCCCTCCTTGCCGATGGCCAGGGACAGCTGGTCGTCGGGCACGATGACCCGGCAGATCTTCCCCTCGTCGCCCAGCTGGACGTCCACCACGTCGGCGGGGGCCAGGGCTGCGGCGATAAAGTCGGCGGGGTCCTCGCTGTACTTGACGATGTCGATCTTCTCGCCCCGCAGTTCGTTGACGATGCTGCCAACCCGCTGTCCGGCGGGTCCCACGCAGGCCCCGATGGGATCCACGGTCTCGTCGCTGCTCCACACGGCCATCTTCGTGCGGCTGCCCGCCTCCCGGGCGATGGACTTGACCTCCACGATGCCGTCGAAAATCTCCGGCACCTCCAGCTCGAACAGACGCTTCACCAGGCCCGGGTGTGTCCGGGAGATGAGCACCTGGGGACCCCGGGTGCTGCGGCGGACCTCCACCACGTACACCTTCAC
>CAJTYO010000115.1 GCA_910584045.1 uncultured Oscillospiraceae bacterium
AGCAGACAGCGCAGCGCAGGAAGTCCAGGATGCTGGCTCCCTCCATGCGGATGGAAAGGAATGCGTAAAGCACCGTCAGAATCATCAGGAGCATTCCAGCCCCGTTCGCCAGCGCCAGGACAGAGAATAAAAAGCCGATGCCGATGATCGCCACGTCCCGCAGCTCCCACAGCCACAGCTTGGGTTTTGCTCTCAGGTTATCAGGGTAGATATACATTTATTGTTGTTCACCTCTTTACTTTAGCCGGGTGCAGTGCCAGCGCGTGTTTATTCTTGCCAATCTTGCCAATTCCAGATTTTTATGGTATGCTTGAGCCATAAAGCGTGGGAGGTTTCTTTATGACACCGCATTTTTTTGAAGCAGAAATCAATTCAGTTGGTTACTTCACCTTTTTACTTCCCGCTTCTGCAGCCCTTGGAATAAACAGTGACAAAATTCTGGAGGTTAGTGTGGACTACGGCGCTGCGCTGGATAGAGATCAGATCACGGCAAACGCATGGGCGCGGGAGCAGAATGGCGTGATCAAAGGATTTATTTATACGGTTCATGTTGCGCCTGGAGAAAATGAACAGGAGCGCATCGTTGAGGAATTAAACAGCTGCGATGCGTTCCTGTCGAATCTGACGCAGTTTGTTGCAATGCTTGACCGGCAGCAATAGAGCTTAGACCAATAAAACACATCTGCCCTATATCATGGGCAGATGTATTCTGCGCTTATTCGCTCTCGACGCCGTTTTCCGCCTGATTTTCCTCCTCCAGCGCCCGCTGGATGCAGTCCAGGAAGAAGGCGTTCTGTTTGATGCCCTTCCGCTTGAGGTAGTCCTTGAACTGATCGAACAGCTCGGTGGACACCTGGAAGGCTACGGTTCTCTGGTTCTCTTTCATGGTGGGTTTACCCTCCTGTTCATAATATTTTGTAATGAGATCGGTCATGTACTGACCCAGTGTCTGCCCGGACGCTTCCTGCCGCTCCCGCACCTTGGCGTGGAGGGACTCCGGGATCTGGGCGCATAGGTTTTTTGTTTTCTCTGCCATATAGGACTCTCCTTTCCTGGGTGGTATGGCAAGTATATCGGAAACGCCGGACAATAGCTATTCACACATACCAACAAAGAAGTTTTTGCAAGACGAAGCAAAACTGACAATGCTATTTTACAGGAGTGACCGCCATGGCGATGCCCCGCATAATGTACTCTACACAAGGAATTGCGACCGAATTCCCGAGTGCTTTATAGCGTGAGGAGTCGGAGGCCCCCGGCAGGTCTGTCCAAAAATCGGGAAAACCCTGGAGCCTCTCACATTCCAGCGGTGTCAGTCTCCGGATGAGCAGAGGACCATCCACAATCAGCTTATCCTGTCCCACATACTGGCTGTTGGGGCCTTTTCGGTCGCTGCTGGTCAGTGCGCCCACCGTTTCCTGATACGCTGGCTGACAGACGAGGTCGGTAGCGTCCTTATGTTGGCGGGCGCTCTCGGTAGACGCAACATCGTCGTCTTTGAACACATCCACTCTCTGCCGCGAAAAGACCGCATGGTGATCTGTGGCGGTCAGCGTGTAGGCGATGCCCTCCTGACAGCCAAGGCCGTTGCCGCCGTTCTGAGGCTGGCGGTCAATGGCGTTGCCGGAGATGCAGATTGGTTCTCGCACTTGCAGGGCGAGGGGGAGATTGTTGCCGCCAGTGCCTCCGCGATTCGTCAATGTAGGAGACACTTTGTGCGGTCCTGTATACCTCGCATCAATGCCGTGATTCTCAAACAGTTCAATAACCATGCGCGTTTTTTCTTCCTGCCGCAGCCCCATGACCAGCGGCTGATGCCCATGCTCCTGGGCCCGCAGCGTCCCCGCCACATCTTCAGAGCAGGCCATAACACTGCCGCCCTGGTCATTGAGGCAGAGAATAGAGGGCATCATGTTTCCGCTGGCGGCCGCTTTCAGGGTTGGGGCAATCTCCTCCTGATAGCCGATGTTCCCGGCAGAGGGACTGGCTCCGGCACAAAAGCCGGCTGTAAACAGCAAACCGCCAGGATTCCGTCCGCCGCCTCCGTCCGCGCTGGCCAGGGTGGGGGCCTTGCTCTCCGGGGTGAAGATGCGGGCCTGCTGGGTGTCCCAGGGAGTGAGGCAGTCCTGCGCGATGAAGGTCTGCTGTTTCATCCCCGGCTGCGCTCCCAGCGCGCCGGCCACATCGTGGAGATCCCGTACCTCGTCCCTCTGGTTGGCGGCGAAGGCGATGGGTTCAGAGGCCGGAGCCGCCAGTGGGATCAGCCCCGCCTGTGCCATCAGCGCCGCTTTCAGCTGAGGCGGCAGCTCCTTCCCGCGTTCCCCCGCCCTGCGCAGGATACCCAGGCAGGCGGTCCTGCTCAAATAGTATTTGCGGGGCGGAGCGTCCTGCAAAATCTGCGATAAGGAAAATACGTCTTCTTCGCTGAGGGGTGCGGGGCCAGTATTGAGCATCGAAGACCCGCCAGGCCAGGGAGAAACCAGTTCCCAGTACGATTCGCCCAGCAGGTTGCCACGCCCAGGGGTGAGGTCCAGGGACATGAGCGGTATCGCTTTTAACTCGGACGATCTCCTCGAGGACGATGCGGAAGTCCTCCCCCTTGGGGGTCCCTGAGCTGAATGCGCCGGGCACGTTCTCCCAGCACATCCATCGTGGGCGAACAGCGAGCCCTGTCCGTCCTCGTTCCATATCTGCATTTCGCATCTCCTTCACAATTCGAATTTGTTCCATAAAAAGGCCGGAACGGGAACCGGTCAAACCGGCCCTCGCTCCAGCCACACTGAGATCCTGACAGGGTGAGCCGCCGCAGATGAGGTCCACAGGCGGCAGTGCTGCCCCGTCCAGCTTGGGGATGTCCCCCACATGGATCATGTCGGGAACGCGGTGT
>CAJTYO010000116.1 GCA_910584045.1 uncultured Oscillospiraceae bacterium
CCAAATGGGGCCTGGACGACGGCACCGACTTCGCCGTCCTGGCCCCCGGCCAGTTTCCCATCCTCTCCGACCTCTATGACGTGATCGAGGGCGCCTATGAGAACTACGGGGACGAGGCCAGCCCCCTCTACCCGAAGGAACTGCTCCGGGAAATCCTGCTGGGACTCCATTCCCTGTGCCGTGGTGCGGAGAGTAAGTTCTTCAACGGGCACACCAACATCACCTCCAGCCGCTTCCTGGTCTTCGGCGTGAAGGGCTTATTGCAGACCAGCAAAAATGTGAAGGACGCCATGCTGTTTAACGTCCTGGCCTATCTCAGCGACAAGCTCCTCACCGTGGGCAATACGGTGGCCACCCTGGACGAACTGTATATCTGGCTGTCCAACGTCACCACCATTGAGTACATCCGCAACACCCTGAAGCGGGTGCGCAAGAAGGAATCGGCGCTGATCCTGGCCTCGCAGAACCTGGAGGATTTCGACGTGGACGGCATCCGGGAGCTGACTCGGCCCCTGTTCGCCATCCCCACCCACCAATTCCTGTTCAACGCGGGCAGCGTGGACAAGAAGTTTTATATGGACAACCTCCAGCTGGAGGGCTCCGAATACGAGCTGATCCGCTACCCCCAGCGGGGGGTGTGCCTGTACAAGTGCGGCAATGAGCGGTACCTGCTGGAGGTTCACGCGCCGGATTACAAGGAAAAGCTGTTCGGGGAGGCGGGCGGACGATGAACGTGGTAGCTTACGGCGGCGGGACGAATTCCACCGCCATGCTGGTGGGGATGTACGAAAGAGGTATCCCTGTCGACCTGATCCTCTTTGCCGATCCCGGAGGGGAGCAGCCCTATACCTATGAATATCTGCCCATCATGGACGACTGGCTGGCCCGCCATGGGATGCCCATGCTCCAGACCGTCTACTGCACCGACAAGAACGGGAACCGGCTGACCCTGGAACAGGAATGCCTGCGCTCCGGCACCCTGCCTGCCATTGCTTACGGGTACAAGAAATGCTCCCTCAAACACAAAATCGCGCCCCAAGAGAAATTCTGCAACAACTACCCGCCCTGCCGGGAGGTTTGGGCCAGAGGGGAAAAGGTGTTCAAATACATCGGTTACGATGTGGATGAAACACGGCGGAAGGAGGGCGCCAGGGAGCATGACGAGGCCGACACCAAGTACACCAAAGTCTATCCGCTGATGGACTGGGGGTGGACGCGGGAGGACTGCGCCGCCGCCATCCTTCGGGCGGGCCTGCCGCTGCCGGGTAAATCCTCCTGTTTTTTCTGCCCCAGCATGAAGAAGAAGGAGATCCGCACCCTGTACCACCGGCGCCGGGATCTCTATGAGCGGGCCATCGCCATTGAGGACGGCGCGAAACCCAACCTGATCACGGTAAAGGGGCTGGGGCGGGACTGGGCGTGGCGGGATTTCGTGACGGCGGATCTGAACCAGCAGGCCATGTGCTGGATGTTCCCCGAGGACGATCTGCCCTGCAACTGCCATGACGGTGGGTGAGAAAGGAGAAAACTGCAAGATGGAAATCATTGAATTTGACCGTTGGAAGCCCTCCGCAGACGATCCCCGGAAGCTGGAGTACGATGGCCAGCGCACGGCGGAAGATGTGTTTGAACAGCTGAAATTCCGGCTGGATGGCCAGGGCTATTTGCCCGATGAATACTTTGAACTGCGCTCTGAGTGGGAGAATGGCCGGGAGATTCCCCGTGACGCGGATCTGTTCTGCACCGTGGACTATGGCGAGAGTGAGGGCGTGTACGTGGATGTCTACCTCAAGTGGTACGACGAGAAGCAGAAAAAGGGCGTCACTGAGAGCTTCATCGTGGGCAAGACCCTGGGCGAGAACGGGAACGACCTGGACAGGATGTTCCTCACCGCCTCCGCCATTACCAAGGCCGTCCACGGCGACCATGCCACCCACGCCCGGTACATACAGATCGGCGGTGTGGAGGAGGATACGGGCGGCAGAGTGGTTCACCTGAACCAGCAGGAGGAAAAGGTGATCATCCAGGCGCTGGCGGAGCAGCGGGAGCGGCAGGAGGAGGCCATGGGCCAGACCGAGCAGCTCCTCCGCCGCATGACCGGCAGCATCACCGCCTATATGGACATGGTGGGGCAGAGACCGCTGCACATCAGCGACTACGACAGGACCGTCCTTGCGATCCGGGATGGGGAGCTGCCTACCTTTTTGGAGCTGTACTCCAAGGTGCTGGACGCTCACGCGGGCGATCTGCTGATCGAGGCGGCGGGCCGACCCGGCGCGGTGGGGCGGCAGATGACGCGCGCCCTGCTGGACGACGTGGAGCGGTTCCCGGAACCCGCTTATGCCGCCGCCTGCCGGAATGCCATTGACATCAATGACCCGCAAAAGGTATCCTCCCTGCTGGCAAACGCGGCAGACCGGGTGGCGAAGCTGTCCCCGACTTTCCACGGCGAGATGGCTGTCTATGCCTTTTTAGACCACTGCCATATTGCCAGGGAGATCATCAAGCAGTGTACTAATGAGCAGATCGCCGCCGCGCCGTCCCTCCTTCTGGAGCTGTTCGCCGCAGGGCCGGACTATGAAATGCTGTCCACCCTGGTGGAAAAGGGTATCTCCGGGGGCGGCAGCGCGGA
>CAJTYO010000117.1 GCA_910584045.1 uncultured Oscillospiraceae bacterium
CCCATGGTCCAGCTGGACGGCGGCCGCTTCGCCACCAGCGACCTCAACGACCTCTACCGCCGGGTTATCAACCGCAATAACCGCCTCAAGCGCCTCATCCAGCTCAAGGCCCCAGACATCATCGTCCGCAACGAAAAGCGGATGCTTCAGGAGGCTGTGGACGCCTTGATCGACAATGGCCGCCGGGGCCGGGCCGTCACCGGGGCCAACAACCGGGCCCTCAAGAGCCTAAGCGATATGCTCAAAGGCAAGCAGGGCCGCTTCCGCCAGAACCTGCTGGGCAAACGTGTGGACTACTCCGGCCGGTCCGTTATCGTGGTGGGCCCTGAGCTGAAAATCTACCAGTGCGGCCTGCCCAAGGAGATGGCCCTGGAGCTGTTCCGTCCCTTCATTATGAAAAAGCTGGTGGAGGATGGAGCCGCCAACAACATCAAATCTGCCAAAAAGATGGTGGACAAGGGCAAGGCCGAGGTTTGGGACGCCTTGGACGTGGTCATCAAGGACCATCCCGTCATGCTCAACCGCGCCCCCACCCTCCACCGTCTAGGCATCCAGGCTTTCGAGCCAGTCCTGGTGGAGGGCCGGGCCATCAAGCTCCACCCCCTGACCTGTACCGCCTTCAACGCGGACTTCGACGGCGACCAGATGGCCGTCCACGTCCCCCTCTCCGCTGAAGCCCAAGCCGAGGCCCGTCTGCTGATGCTGTCGGCCAACAACCTGCTGCGTCCCCAGGACGGCGGTCCTGTGACCGTCCCCTCCCAGGACATGGTGCTGGGTTCCTATTACCTCACCTACAGCAACGACCAGGAGCCCGGTGCAGGCAAAGTGTTCGTAAACGAGGACGAGGTCATGCTGGCCTATAACGACCATGTGGTAGGCATCCACGCCCCCATCCGGGTCCGCCGCAGCTTTTCGTACAAAGGAGTTTCCTATCAGAGGCTGGTGGACATTACCCCCGGACAGATTATCTTCAACCAGAACATTCCTCAGGATCTAGGCTTTGTAAACCGGGACGACCCCGACCATGTGTGCGACTACGAGATCAATATGACCTGCGGCAAGAAGGAATTGGGTAAGATCGTGGACCGCACTATCCGTGAACACGGATTCACTGTAGCCAGTGAGGTGTTGGACAATATCAAGTCCACCGGCTATAAATACTCCACGCGGGGTGCAATCACCATCTCCATCTACGATATGTCTGTCCCCGCCAAAAAGTACGAGCTGATTCACGATACAGAAAAGCGGATCGTGGACATTGAAAGCGAGTACAAGATGGGCTTCATGACCAACGACGAGCGCTACCGCGCGGTGGTCAGCGAGTGGGAAAAAACCACTGAAGACGTGACCGAGGCGCTGCAGAGCAACCTCGATGAGCTTAATCCCATCTATATGATGGCCACCTCCGGCGCCCGCGGTTCCATGAAACAAATTCGTCAGTTGGCGGGTATGCGCGGACTGATGGCAAATACTGCCGGCCGAACTATTGAGATTCCCGTCAAGTCCAACTTCCGCGAGGGCCTGAGCGTGCTGGAGTACTTCATCTCCTCCCGCGGTGCACGGAAGGGTATGGCCGACACCGCCCTGCGTACCGCTGACTCCGGCTATCTGACCCGCCGCCTGGTAGACGTTTCTCAGGAGGTCATCATCCGAGAGGACGACTGCGGCGTAAATGAGGGCATCTGGGTTGAAGAGATCAGTGAAAACGGCCAGGTCATTGAAAAATTTGCCGAGCGCCTCCGCGGTCGCTTCCCTGTTCGTGACATTGTAGATCCGGAGAGCGGCGAGGTCCTCTGCCCCGCCAGCCGTATGCTGGACGAGGATGATGCGAAGCTGCTGGAGTCTCGCGGTATCCACCGTGTAGAGATCCGCACAGTGCTGACCTGCCGGGCCAAAAGCGGCGTTTGTGCCAAGTGCTACGGCATGAATCTGGCCTCCGGTAAGCCTGTGGGTACCGGCGAGGCCGTTGGTATTATCGCTGCTCAGTCCATCGGCGAACCGGGCACCCAGCTGACCATGCGTACCTTCCACACCGGCGGCGTAGCCGGCGGCGACATTACCCAGGGTCTTCCCCGCGTGGAGGAATTGTTTGAAGCGCGCAAGCCCAAGAAGATGGCCACACTGGCCGAAATCGGCGGTCGCCTGCGTTTTGAGGAGAGCCACAAGGGCTCCCTGCTGAATATCCATGTGGTGGCCGACGACGGTGAGACGAAGATGTATTCCGTCCCCCATACTGGCCTGCGGGTCAGCGACGGGGATCTGATCGAAAAAGGCGCTGCACTCAACGACGGTGCGCTGAACCCCCACGACGTGCTGCGTACCCGCGGCCCATCCGCTGTCCACAACTATTTGATCCAGGAGGTTCTGCGGGTCTACCGCCAGCAGGGCGTGGATATCAACGACAAGCACATTGAGGTTATCGTCCGTCAGATGATGCGCAAGTGCCGAGTGGAGGACGCTGGGGATACGGGTCTGCTTTCCGGTGCTATGGTGGATGTTCTGGATCTCCATGACGCGAATGAGTCTGTCCGTCGCCGCACCGCCGCCGGCGAGGTCCGGGAAGACGGCGAGCCCCTGCGTGAGGCGGAGGTCA